>NZ_JAXCHT010000007.1:0-151065 GCF_035984655.1 Actimicrobium sp. GrIS 1.19
GGCCCGCTTGTTACGCATTGCTACGGTCATTGTTTCTCCTTGATGGCGGCAGTCTCCTGCCAAATGACCGTTTACACAAAATTATTTACACCCTCGATCAACTGAGAGTGGCCGTGACCAACGCCGGCTACGGCATCGATGCGGCGACTCCCGCCCTCAGTACGCCAGTCAAAGGCGGGTGTTGCGGCTGCTAAGTGGTGCTGTTCCGAACCAACCAGCATGCACGCGTCAGGGCACCGGCCAACGATGCACCCTGCACGCCGACACAGCGCTACTTCAACGCCCCCGACAGCGCCCTTGGCGACCGACGCGCGCCACACTTGCCCACTGCCTGCCGACGCCGTGCGGGACGCCCCGAACAGTTGTCCGAAGTGCAGGATGACGCTGCGGCCGGTTGCGGGCGCTGGGGCAAACCAGTCAGGCAATCCCGCCCGAAAATAATGCGGCATGGCGCACAGACCCTCGACGCACCATCCTCCACGCTGCACTGGCAGGAAAAATCCCAGCCACATCATCCGCAAACCGGACTCCCACAACGAAAGAAAAACACCATGCCTAAGCAAGCTGACACCCCCCGCAACGGTCGTATCGTGCGTAACCTTACGTGCGCAATTGCCATCGCGCTATCGCTGTCCGTGTTGCCGTTTAGTGCCGGGGCACAGTCATCACCCGCGGTCCCGGCCAAGATGGGCATGGACAAGGACGCGAGCACTGATGCGCCGATGAAAATGCATCAATCTATGGGCGATATGCAAGCGAAAACATCCGCCATGAAAATGACCGGCGATGCCGATACCGATTTTGCCATGATGATGGTGGCCCACCACCAGGGTGCAATCGATATTGCGCAAGCGGAAATCGATGGCGGCAAGGATCCCGCGATGATCGGCATGGCTAAAAAAATCATCACCGCGCAAAAGAAGGAAATTGCGCAGTTCGAGGCTTGGCTGAAAAAGCATCCGCACGCAATGAAATAATATCCAAAGATCGGGCTGTTTTCTGCCCGACAAACCGCTCGGTTTCACCCAGCGCGACGCCTGCCTACATGGGCGTCCCTTTGCATCTCCGGCGGCGCCGAACCGGCGGCATTACGGCGTCCGACCATTTTCCCGCACTTGCAGCGATAATCAGGACCACCGCCCCGCCACCTGAAAATCATCCCATGACCGCTGCGCTCCACCGCCTTCTGCTCGCCGCCCTGCTGGTCTGCACCGCTCCAGTCAACGCCGCCGACCCGTCCAAAACGCTGCACGTGCTGATCCCCAACGGTGAAGCCGGCATCGATCCGGCCACCGCGTTCGAAGCCAACACCAGTGCGCTAATCGAAACCGTGTTCGACAGCCTGCTGCAGTATCAATACCTGGCGCGACCGCTCAAGCTGCAGCCGAATCTGACCACCGCAATGCCGGACATCAGCGCCGACGGCCTGACCGTCACGGTGCATCTGCAGCCCGGCATTCTGTTCAATCCCGACCCGGCCTTCAAGGGCAAGCCGCGCGAATTGGTCGCCGCCGATGTCGTCTACAGCTTCAAGCGGTTGTACGATCCGACGCTGCGCTCGCCGTGGCTGTTTCTGCTGGACGGCAAGCTGGTTGGCGACGCCGCACTGAAGAAAAAATTCAACGTCGACACCCCGATCGCCGGTTTGCAGGCGCCCGACCGCTACACGCTGGTGCTGCGCCTGAACCAGCCGGACAAGAACCTGCCCTTCGTGCTGGCGATGCCGGCGCTGTCGATGGTCGCGCGCGAAGTGATCGAGGCGTATCCGCATGACGCCGGCAGCCATCCGGTCGGCACCGGTCCGTTCCGCATCGCGTCCTGGCAACGCAGCAACCAGATCGTGCTGGAAGCCAGCCCGAGCTTTCGGCGCGTGGTGTTCGATGAAAGCCCGGGTGCGGATCCGGCCAGCCGTACCATCGCCGCCGCGCTCAAGGGAAAGACCCTGCCGCTGATCGGCCGTATCGACATCAAGGTGATCGAGGAGCACCAGACCCAGATGCTGGGCCTGCTGAACGGCGACTTCGATTATGTGCAGGACTCCCCGCCGCAGCTGAGCGACATGATCCTCGCCGACGGCAAGCTCAAGCCGGCATTGCAGGATGCGGGTGCGACGCTGACGCTGTTTCCGCTGCTGCAGATCAACTACATGTGGATGAACATGCAGGACCCGGTCATCGGCGGCTACACCCCCGAAAAAATCGCACTGCGCCGGGCCATCGATTTCGGCTACGACCGTGCCGAGGACATCCGCCTGCTCGACAAGGGACTGGCGCTGCCGGCGCAATCGCCGGTGCCGCCGAACGTGCTGGGCTACGATGCGGCGCTGCGCACCAATGCCCGTTATGACCCGGCCATGGCGCGCGCGCTGCTGGATCGCTTTGGCTACAAGGATCGCGATGGCGACGGCTTTCGCGAACTGCCGGATGGTTCGCCATTGACGCTGACGATGCATTCGACCGCCAATACCAAGGGCCGGCTGCGCGATGAACTCTGGCATCGCAGCCTGACCGCGATCGGCCTCCGGGTCGTGTTCAAGAGTGACAAGTATTCCGAAATCATCAAGGCCTCGCGCCTCGGCCAGGTGCAGATGTACGAGTTTGGCTGGGTCGCCGATTACCCCGACGGCGAGAATTTTCTGCAGTTGTTGTACGGCCCGAATATCGGCGTGAGCAACGATGCGCGCTTCGATCTGCCGGCCTATAACCGCTTGTTCGAGCAGGCCCGGAAGCTGCCCGATTCGCCCGAACGCACCCGACTGTATGACGACATGGCGCAACTGGTGGCCGGTTATGCGCCATGGGTCTTGCGCACCAATCCGCTCTCGGTCGATGTGCGCCATCGCTGGGTGCGCAATTACCTGCGCCACCCGGTGACGCTGACCACATGGCGCTATCTCGACCTGGACGGCGCGCCGCGCGCCAACGCGCAATGAAACTGCTGCGACTGGCGCTGGCGGCCGTGCTGGCGATGTCGCTGGCGCCGTGCGTTGGCGCCGATATGGCGAAGACCCTGCACGTCGTGCTGCAGGAAGGCGAAACCGTGCTCGACCCGGCGCAGGCCTCCGACAGCAGCACACTGGGCCTGATCGAAAACATCTTCGATGCGCCACTGCGCTATGACTATCTGGCGCGCCCACTAAAACTGCAAGCCAACCTGACCACCGCGCTGCCGACCCTCAGCGCCGACCGCCGCACCTACACGCTGACCCTGCGCAGCGGCGTCCGCTTCACGCCCGATGCGGCGTTCGGCGGCAAGCCGCGCGAGCTGGTGGCCGAGGATCTGGTCTACAGCATCAAGCGCCATTACGATCCGGCGCTGAAGTCGCCGTGGCTGTTCCTGTTGCACGGCAAGCTGGTCGGCGATGCGCAACTGAACGCCGGCAAGTTCGATATCGACCGGCCGATTGCCGGCGTCCGCGCGCTCGACCGCCGCACGGTGCAGATCGTATTGAATCAACCGGACAACAACTTTCTGTACATTCTGGCGATGCCGGCGCTGTCGGTGGTGGCGCGCGAAGCCATCGAAGCGCATCCGGCGCTGCCGGTCGGCACCGGTCCTTATGTGCTCCGGCAATGGCAACGCAACAGCCGCTTGCTGCTGGAAGCCAACCCGGATTTCCGGCCCACCGTATTCGACGGCAGCACCGGCGCCGATCCGGCCATCGCCGCCGCGCTGCGGGGGCGTTCGCTGCCGCTGATTGGCCGAATCGACATTCGCGTGATCGAGGAGCAGCAGGCCTGCGTGCTCGGCTTCTTGAATCGCGACATCGATTATCTGGAACCGGTACCGGCGCCGCTGGCCAATCTGGTGCTCGATGGCGAGCGCCTGAAACCGGCGCTGGCGCAGCGCGGCATCAAGATGGATCTGTTCCCGATGATGATGATGGAATACCTCTGGATGAACATGGAGGACCCGGTCATCGGCGGCACCACGCTGCCGCATATCGCGTTACGGCGCGCCATCGGACTGGCGTATTCGCGCGCCGACGATATCCGCGTCCTGTCGCAGGGCCTGGCGCTGCCGGCATACTCGCCACTGCCGCCGAATGTGTTCGGTTACGATCCGGCGTTGCGCAGCGGTGCGGAATTCAACCCGGCCCTGGCGCGCGCATTGCTTGACCGGTTTGGCTACGTGGATCGCGATGGCGACGGTTGGCGCGAACAGCCCGACGGCAGCGCGCTGACGCTGACGATGCACTCGCTGGCCTCGACCACGGGCCGTCTGCGCGACGAATTCTGGGGTCGCAGCCTGCGCGAGATCGGCATCCGGGTGGTCTTCAGCAGTGGCAAACTGACCGATCTGCTCAAGGCGGCACGGCTGGGCCAGGTGCAAATGCTGGAAGCGGAATGGATTGCGGATTATCCGGATGGCGAGAATTTCTGGCAGCTGCTGTATGGCCCCAACAGTGGCACGGCCAACCGGGCGCGCTTTCGGCTGCCGGCGTTCGACGCGCTGTACGAAGAGGCGCAACGGCTGCCAGACTCACCGCAGCGCAATGCCCTCTATGCGCAGATGAACCAGCTGCTGCAGGGCTACGCGCCGTGGGTGTTGCGCACACACCGGATCTCGATCAACGTGCAGCAACCCTGGTTGCGCAATTACAAACGGCACCCGGTGATGACGACCGCATGGCGCTACCTGGACCTCGACACCGGCCATTGACAAAGCAACAGGCAAAAAAATGCCCGCTACAGGAGCGGGCAAAATCCATATCAAAAAGAGGAGACATGGAGGAGACAAACCCACTGTAGTGGTTGCCGCCAATCAACGCCACTTTTTGTTTCACATATCAGTTATATCGAAAACGCATAACTGCCCGAAGGTCTGTTGCAACCCGCCCCGCAACGGCTATGATGATTGCAGGCGGCGCCGCTTGCCGGATGGCGGCCGTCAGCTGTTTGCCCTGGAAAGGAGCTGCCATGTCACACCCAACGGCATACCTGTCGGGCGCCCTTGCCGCGCTGTTGTTGGCCGGAATTGCGCATGCCGACGTCAATGTCACCTACATCAAGCCCGAACAAATTGCCGATGCGCGTCTGAATGATCGCGAACGCGTGCTCAAGGACATCCGCGACCACTTCATCAGCCTCGGTACGCGCCTGCCGCCCGGCCAGACGCTCAATGTCGACATTACCGACCTGAACGTCGCCGGCCATTTCGTGACCTCGCGCCGCAATCCCACCACGGTGCGGGTCCTTAACGGCAGGGCCGACTGGCCGACCATGCAGTTGCGCTATCGCCTCGAAGCCAACGGTCAGGTTGTGAGCAGCGGCGAGGATGCGCTGTCGAACATGGATTACCTGCATCGCTACAACGCCTACCGCCCCAGCGACAACCTGCGCTACGAAAAGCAGATGATCGATGAGTGGTTTGCCAGGCGTTTCGGAACCACGACCAGCACCGCCGGGCAACCTGCGCCGGGCAACGCCCAGTGATGCTTCAGCCCGGCACGCGTTGCGGGTTGACGGCGGCGGGCCGCCACTGACTGACGATCATCCCGGAAATCAATAGCGCAGCGCCGAGCAGGCCGCGCCAGGCCATGGTTTCGCCCAGCCAGAAATACGCCGCGATGGCAGCGCAGGCCGGCTCGAAGGCATAAATGACAGCGGCCTCGTTGGCGCTGCTCTGGCGTTGCCCCCAGGTTTGCAGGGCGATGATGGCGGCGGTCGCGATCAGCCCCAGGTACAGAAAATTCCACTTGTGCGCCTGCAACGCCGTCTGCATCGCCACCCAGTCGGGCGTTTGTCGCGGCAGTTCCCACAACAGCAACCAGAGCGCGGCACACAACGCCACTGCAATGATCTGCACCGTGGTCAGCACCATCAGGCTGCTGACCCGCCGGGTCATGACTTCCAGCAGCTTCACGTACAGCCCGAAAAAGAATGCGCCGATCAGCGCCAGCGTATCGCCTTCGCCCCACGCGCCGCCATCCCAGCACAACGCAAACAGGCCGAGGATCGCCAGCGCAATCGCAAACACGATGCGCCGCTCCGGCGCCTTGCCGGCGGCCAGTCCGAGCAGCGGTACCAGCAGCACGTTCAGGCCGGTGACGAAGGCGTTGCGGTTGGAACTGGTCAGCGCCAGCCCCTTCAGTTGCAGCATGTAGCAGATGAACAGGATCGCACCGAGCGCCGCGCCAAGCGCGCAGTCGCGCCACTGCGCGCGCAGCAGGAACGGTGACAGCAGCAACCCGGCCATGGTGAAGCGGATCACGATGATCCACTCGGCCGAAAAGTGCGGCGTCAGGTCTTTCATGGCCGGAAACGTGGTGCCCCACGCCAGTGTGACGATCAGCAGGGCAGCAATTCCGTAAAAGCGTGAGGGCATGACGAAGTCGGTGAATGCGAAAAGTCGCCAGTATGCACTGCGGCTGCGTTGCGACCGGCAAACGGACCGCCCTTTGCCGGTTTTTTATTTCAGCCTGTCGTTGCCGGTCGAACCGGTGCCTCGATCTCGCTGCGGTTTACGCGGCACCCTGATTCCGGCTTGCTGCCGTCATCCTGAAAATCCCCTGCGCATTGCCGGCGTCGAAACCGAGGTCAAGCATCGGCACGGCAGCATCGTCGACCATGTCGCGCGCGATGAATTCGTAGAAGCTGCCCGGCACTTCGTGCTCGATCAGGCCGCCGTCGGCATCGATAAACTGGCGCAGCACGTTGTCCGCCCGGAATGCGGTCTGGCGAATGCGGCCGTTGCCGGAGACTTCGATGGTCGGTTTCATCGGCCGGCCCAGCGCCTTCTGCTGGCGCGCCACCTGCGCCACATCGGCGACGCGGTCGGTGACATGGTTGAAGGTATTGCCCTCGGTGGCGATCCACGCCATCTCGGCCGATTCCGTCAGCAGCATGGCGTAATCGGACCAGTGCGGCGTACTGTGCTGGCGCGCAAAGCAGCCGCGCAATTGCACCAGCAGCGTGATCGCATCGGTCACCGGCAGCCAGCTGTCGCGTGCCAGCTGATCCAGCAAGGCCTGGCCGCGCGGCGACAGCGGATCGCGCGAGTCGCCAATCACGCGCGTGACGGCCGCCTGAAACTGCGGTGAAAACTGCTCGGGATGGAGTTCGCTGACAAAGAACTGCGGGATCTGGTCCGGACAATCCTGTTGCACATACGAGCGCCCGGTCATGCCGATGCGGTCGAGCGGAAAGATGCCATTGAGTCGGTAGCCGAGCGGTTCGAGCAATCGGGTGAAGGCGGTCTCGCCCGATGGCAACGCGCCGTTGTGCTGCCAGCGCACGGTGCGCAGCGCACCGTGATCGTGAAACACCCGGCCGCCCCGCGCGGCGACGTCTTCGGTATAGCTGCGCCCGGTCGGGACGCGTTCCAGCAGGTCATGAAACAGCACCATGTTGAGCGCCTGCGCAAGCTCCTTGCGCGAGGCCCGGCCACATTCCCACACCGCAAACACCGCCGGTATGGTCATCAGCCGGTTGACCCGGGTGGCGGCGTCGACGCCGATGATCTTCTCGACCAGACTGGCCAGATTGCTGTTGTTGGCTTCCATGAAACGATCCTGTGCAATGCAGCAGCGACGCCGCGTCAATTCACGCCGCCCGCGCCCGGTGACGACTTCTCCGATGGCGAGCGGGGTCATGAACATGGGTCAGAGCTCGAAGCTGATGCCCTGCGCCAGCGGCAGGGAACTGCTGTAGTTGACGGTGTTGGTGGCGCGGCGCATGTAGCCTTTCCATGCATCCGAACCGGATTCGCGACCGCCGCCGGTTTCCTTTTCGCCACCGAACGCGCCGCCGATTTCGGCGCCACTCGGGCCGATGTTGACGTTGGCGATGCCGCAGTCGCTGCCGACCACGCTGACAAAGGTTTCGGCTTCGCGCAGGTCGGTGGTGAAGATCGACGAGGACAAGCCCTGCGGCACCGCATTGTTCAGGGCAATCGCCTCGGCCAGCGTCTGATAGCGCACCACGTACAGGATCGGCGCGAAGGTTTCATGGTGCATGATCGCGCTTTGCAGCGGCATCTCGACCAGGGCCGGACGGACGTAATAGCCCTCCGCGCAATCGGCCACCGCGACCCGTTCGCCGCCATGCACCACACCCTGTTGATCGCGCGCGGCAGTGAGCGATGCCTGCATCGCATCGAAGGCCTGCTGATCGATCAACGGACCGACCAGCGTGGCCGGGTCGGCCGGATTGCCAATCGGCAGGGAGGCATAGCTTTTCTTCAGGCGCGGCAGCAGGGTGTCGTACACGCTGTCGTGCACGAACAGGCGACGCAAGGTGGTGCAACGCTGCCCGGCGGTGCCGACGGCGCTGAACACGATGCCGCGCAGGGCCATGTCGAGATCGGCGCTCGGTGCGACGATCATGGCGTTGTTGCCGCCCAGTTCGAGGATGGTGCGCGCCAGCCGTTGCGCGCAACGCTCGGCGACGGCGCGTCCCATGCGGGTGCTGCCGGTGGCGCTGACCACCGGCACGCGCCGGTCATCGACCAGCACGGCGCCGCAGCGATGATCGCCGATCACCAGTTGCGCCAGTCCGTCCGGTGCATCGGCGCCGAAGCGGGCCACGGCGCGCAGGAACAGGCTGTGCGTGGCGAGTGCCGTCAACGGCGTTTTTTCGGATGGCTTCCAGACCACGCTGTTGCCGCACACCAGTGCCAGCGCGGCATTCCAGGCCCACACCGCGACCGGAAAATTGAAGGCTGAAATCACGCCGACCACACCGACCGGATGCCAGGCTTCCATCATCCGGTGGCCGGGCCGCTCCGAGGCAATGGTCAGGCCGTACAGCTGGCGCGACAGGCCGACGGCGAAGTCGCAGATGTCGATCATCTCCTGCACCTCGCCCAAGCCTTCCTGCAGAATCTTGCCGGCTTCGGCGGTGACCACCTTGCCGAGCGCCTGCTTGTGCGTGCGCAGCTCGTCGCCGAACAGGCGGATCAATTCGCCACGGCGCGGCGCCGGCACATTGCGCCAGTGCGTGAAGGCCGTGTGCGCGGCATCAATTTTTTCGGTGACGTCGGCCGGCGTGTCGACCCGCAGCATGGCATGCACGGCGCCGTTGATCGGGGTGCGGCAAGCCAGCGCGTCGCCATGCACGGCGGCCAGGTCCACGCCCAGTTCAGCCAGCAAATGTGATATCGATTCCATCCGGTTCTCCTTATGCTGCGTGATTGGGTTCGTACCACTGGCCAAAGCGGTTGGCCAGGAAGTCGCTCAGGCTGGCTTGTTCCTGCCGCACCAGCCCGTGCTGCGGCAGCTTACCCTGAACCACCAGATCGACCATCGCGCAGATGCCCGACGCGGTGGTCAGCTGGATCGCCGACAACAATTGTCCGTTCACTTTCTGGCTGTAGATTTTCTTGGCATAGGTCTGCTGTTCCAGCCGCCCCTCGCGCATGCCGACCACGCTCACGAACACCAGCACCACATCCTGCTTGGTAATCGGGATCGACGCCTCCATCACTTCCTTGAGGATGTGGCGGCGGTCCGGCTGGCCCAGCTGCAGGTCGCGCACCAGCATCTTGATGATGTCGCGGTGGCCCGGATAGCGCACCGTCTTGTAGTTCAGGTTCTGCACCTTGCCTGCCAGGCTTTCGCACAGCGTGCCGAGGCCGCCGGAGGTGTTGAAGGCTTCGTAGTCGATGCCGTCCAGCGAAAAGCTTTCCATCTCTTCCAGCGGCGAGGTTTCGCGCAAGTGCCCGTCAACGATCGCCTCGCACGGATTGCAGTACTCGTTGATCAGGCCGTCGGTGCTCCAGGTCAGGTTGTATTTGAGCGCGTTGCTGGGATAGGTTGGCAGCGCACCAACGCGCATGTTGACGTCGCGCAGCGAATCAAAGCGCTTGGCGACATCGTTGGCGACGATCGAGATGAAGCCCGGCGCCAGTCCGCATTGCGGCACGAAGGCGCTGTCGGCGCCCTGCGCCAGTTGCTTGACGATGCGGGTGCTCTCGACATCTTCGGTCAGGTCAAAATAATGCGAGCCGGCCGACTTGGCCGCGGCGGCGATGATCGGGGTCAGGAAATACGGGCAGGCCGACAGCGTCACGTCATGGCCGCGAATCAGGTTCGCCACCGTTGCGGCATCGGTCAGGTCGGCCTCGATGGTGGTCACGTTCGGAAAACCGGCCTGCTTGACATACGCCATGCGGGCCGGATCGCGGTCGGCCACGGTCAATGTGTAGTCGCCGCTGTACGACAGCAAATTGAGGATCGCATCGCCGATTTTGCCGGCGCCGAGCAGGATGAGTTTGGTGGTCATGAAGGCTTTCGCAGAGGTGAACACGGCGCGCAAGGTCGCACCGGCTGGCAAAAGTGTAGGGCCAGATGTTGTCAGAAAATAGCCGCAAAATTGCCGTCATATCGGTATAAACTGCGACACATCGACGTTCCCATCCTGCAGATTGACCACATGAGCGCAAATCTCGACGCCATCGACAATAAAATCCTCGCGCTGCTGCTGGACGACGCGCGCATGCCGACCTCGGTCATCGCGCGCCATGTCGCGATCGCCCGCACCACCGCGATCGCCCGCATCACTGCACTGGAGAAGCGCGGCATCATCGCCGGTTATGGCGTACGCCTGAACCAGGCGCTGTACCAGCCGGCAGTGCGTGCTTACGTCGGCATCTCGCTCGATCCGCGCAGCGCGGCCGGTTTCGTGCGCACGCTGCAAAAGATGCCGGAGGTCGAAACCCTGTGCGCCGTCAGCGGCACCGTCGATTACATGCTCACGCTGCGCTGCAGTTCGACGGCGGAACTGGACCGGCTGCTCGACCAGATCGGCGCGGCCGACGGCGTCCGGCAAACCGCCACATCGATTATTCTGACCAAACGCATTGACCGCAGTCCTATCTGAGAGACCACCATGGACTTTATCGCCGAATCCAAAAAAAACCACATCTGGCGCAAAACCGTCTGGCACACCGACCCCGATGAACATCCGCTGACCCCGGCCCATTCCGCCGAGGTGTACTGCTGCGAGGAAGTCAACGGCTATGCCGTCTGGTATGTCCGCAAGCTCGGCAAGAACGACGGCCACGGCCTCGATGGCGTCGACAACGGCGATTACCTGTTGCGCTTTTTCGCCAAGGACCGGCGCGACGAGGCACTGGAATGGGCGGTGCTGTCGGCCAACCACGACGGCGGTGTCGATGACACCATCAAGGCGCTCGATCTGCTGGTGCCGGCGGGCCAGAAGGTGTAAGCAACGCCGCAGCGCGCATGCCTGCCGGCATGCCAGCGAACAACCAACCATCCGTCAATGCATCACGGCCATTGCTATTGCCTGATGAGGGGGCCAAGCTCGGCCACGCGATTGCATTCAGGCACCCAGGATTCGTCTGCCAGTGCGGCCGCGTGTGGAAAGGCATCCCATGCAAGACTGCAATTTGCAATGCCGCCGGCGACGCGCATGACGCGCTCTTTTTCAAGTCGGCTTGCGCTGGTGTTTGGCGCATTGTTTCTGATCGCCATCGTGATCCTGTTCTGCCTCTGGCATTTCGGCCTGCCGGCCCTGAAGCTGGCGGGTGCCGACGACCGGAGGCTGGCGCAGGCGGTGCACATCCTCGAAATCAAGGCCGACCTGCAGCGCCGCTGGGCCGTGCGCAATCTTGAAGAGCGCCGCGGCGACCTGCTGATGATTGCCGAAGGCGGCCTGCCGGCGCTCGCCGCAGACAGCAAGGTCGCCGGGGCGGAACCCATGCAGTCGGCGCTGACCCGGACCTTCGACCAGTTGCAACACGCCTATGTCGATCGCTACAGCGCGTTGCTGCTGGTTGATCCGCTGCAAGGACGCATTCTCGCCAGCAGCGCGGCAACGCTGGCCGGCAGCCGATATCCGCACTCCGGGCTGGTGCAACGGGCGGCGCAGCCGGGTGTAGTCGATCTGGTCGAGCAGGCCACCGATGCCGACGGCCAGCCCGCCGTCATCATCGCCCGCGCGATGCGCCGCGGCGGCGACAGGGTCGTCGGCGTCCTGATTGCAGTTGTCAATCTGAATACGTTCCTGGCGCCGGCCATGCAAGGCGAGCCTGCCACTGCCGGCGCCATCAACCTGGTCACGAGCCAGTACCTGCACGCCTTTGACGGCACCTTGATGGAGCGCGGCGACGATGGACATGCCGTCATCAGCGTGTATCGCTACCTGCCGCTCAATGCAACCCAGGGCTGGTCGCTGGTCTCCACCACCCGCAAGGACGATGCCCTGGCCGGTTTGCGCGGCAGCATGGGCACCCTGCTCATTGCAGGACTGGTGCTGACTGCGGTGGGGCTGGTGCTGATCAAGCTGATCGCGCAACGCCTGACCGCGCCGCTGCAAACGCTGTCAGCCAGCGCGCGACTGCTCGGCGGCGGCGATCTGACGGTGCGGATGCGCCGGCACGACGCAGTCCAGTGCAGCGAGATCAGTACCTTGTCCGAGGCCTTCAACGCCATGGCGGAGAACATCCAGCGCGCCAGCAACACACTGCAGTCGCGCGTCATCGAACGCACCGCGGCGCTGGCCACCGAACGCGACCGCGCCCAGGATTATCTGGATATCGCGGCGATCATGCTGATGGCGCTCGACAACCGGGGTTGCATCGAGATGATCAACCGGCGCGGCGCCCAATTGCTGGGGCAATCCGAACAAGCGCTGCGCGGCCTGAACTGGTTCGACCACTTCGTGCCGCCCGCCGACCAGTGCAGCGAACGCGTGCTGTTCGAAGATCAGATCAGCGCCGGATCACCGGCCAGCATGGATCGCGAGTGCCGCGTCATCGGTCCTGCCGGCACCGAGTTCATCATGATCTGGAGCAGCAATGTCCTGCGCGACGAGCATGGCATCGTCACCACGGTGCTGGTTTCTGCCAAGGACATCACGGCGACCAAGCGCACGGAAATGGAATTGCGCATTGCCGCCACGGCCTTCGCGTCGCAGGACGGCATGTTCGTCTCCGATGCCAGCAATGCGATCCTGCGCGTGAACCAGGCCTTTACCGACATCACCGGCTACAGCGAGTCGGAGGTAATCCATCGCAACCCCGGCATGCTCGGTTCGGGCCGGCACGACAGTACCTTTTTTGAAGCAATGTGGGCCAGCATCAACCTGACCGACTCCTGGCGCGGTGAAATCTGGAATTGCCGCAAGAATGGCGAAGCCTATCCGCAGTGGCTCAACATCTCGGCGGTCAAGGATGCCGGCATCACCACCCACTACGTCGGCATCTTCTCGGACATCACCGCGCGCAAGACTGCCGAAGATGAAATCCGCCACCTCGCCTTCAACGATGCCCTGACCAGCCTGCCGAACCGGCGCATGCTGATGAGCCGGCTGACCCAGGCGCTGCTGGCCAGTCCGTGCCGCCAGCACAACGGTGCGCTGCTGTTTGTCGATCTTGACAACTTCAAGACCCTCAATGACACGCTCGGCCATGACACCGGCGATTTGCTGTTGCGCCAGGTCGCCCTGCGCCTGCGCGCCTGTGTCTGCGACAGCGACACGGTGGCGCGTCTGGGCGGCGACGAATTCGTGGTCATGCTGGAAGGACTGCATGCAGACATGATGACGGCCGCCTTGCAGGCCGAGCAAATTGGCGAAGCGATCCTGGCCAGCCTGAACCAGCCCTATCAACTGGAGGCGCACAGTTGTCACAGCACGCCCAGCATTGGCATCACGATGTTTGGCGATCGGCCCGAAAGCATTGACGAACCCATGAAGCGCGCCGACCTGGCGATGTACCAGGCCAAGGCGGCCGGGCGCAACACACTGCGCTTCTTCGATCCGCAGATGCAGGCGCTGGTCACCGCCAGTGCGGCGCTGGAAACCGACCTGCGCGACGCGCTGAGCCGGAATCAGTTCCTGCTGTACTACCAGGCCCAGGTCAACGAGCAGCACGAGGTGATCGGCGTGGAGGTGCTGGCGCGCTGGCAGCATCCGTGTCGCGGCATGATCTCACCGGTCGAGTTCATTCCAGTGGCCGAGGAAACCGGAATGATCCTGGCGCTGGGACGCTGGGTGCTGGAAGCCGCCTGCACGCAACTGGCGCGCTGGTCGCAACGGCCGGAGATGGCGGCCCTGACGATCGCCGTCAACGTCAGCGCGCGCCAGTTCCGCCAGCCCGATTTCGTCTGGCAGGTGCTGACGGCGCTGGAGCGCAGCGGCGCCAATGCGCAGCGGCTCAAACTTGAATTGACCGAGAGCCTGCTGGTGGCGAATGTGGAAGAGGTGATTCTGAAAATGCGGGCGCTAAAAGAAAAAGGCGTGAGCTTTTCGCTCGACGACTTTGGCACCGGTTATTCATCGCTGTCGTATCTGAAGCGGCTGCCGTTGAATCAACTGAAAATCGATCAGAGCTTCGTACGCGACGTGCTGGTTGACAGCAACGATGCGGCCATCGCAAAAATGGTCATTGCGCTGGCCGACAATCTTGACTTGGAGGTCATTGCCGAAGGCGTCGAAACCGTGCCGCAAATGGAATTTCTGATGCGTCACGGTTGCCGCGCCTTCCAGGGCTTCCTGTTCAGTTGCCCCTTGCCGCTGGAGCAGTTCGAAACGCTGATGGAACGCGTTTGAACTGCGCCGCTGCAACGTGGCTCAGAAGCGGTAGCCGACGCCCACGGCGACCAGCAATGGATCGACCTGCAGGTTGCTGACCTTGACGCCGCCGAGCGTCAGATCGGTGCGCAGCCGCAGTTTCTTGACGTCCAGATTGATCGACCAGTTCTTGTCGATGTTGAAATCAATGCCGGCCTGCAGGGCATAACCGACGCTGCTGTGATCCAGCCCGGCCGTGTCATTGAGCAGATGCACGTTGGTGATGCTGGTGTAGTTGATCCCCACGCCTAGATAGGGATCAAAGCTCTTGGCAGGCATGAAGTGGTACTGCGCCAGCAGGGTTGGCGGCAAGTGCTTGAGGGTGCCGATCTTGTTGCCATCGAGGCGCACATCGTGTTTTTGCGGATAGGTCAGGATCAGCTCGGCGGCAATGTTCGGGGTGAAAAAATACGAGATGTCAAGTTCCGGGAAGGTCTTGCTGTCGACCGTGACGCGATCACGGGCGCCGACGCCGCCAACCGGATCAGACTTCTTGTCCGGGTCGAGGTTGAGGGCGCGCACACGCACCATCCATGGGCTTTGCTGTTGGGCCATGGCGGCGTTGGAGAACATTGCCGAGGCCAGTATTGCGAGCACGACTGCTGTTTTTTTCATCATCACTGCTTTCATTGGTGGTTGTTGTTGGTATTGCAGCCAAGTCTAGTAATCCGGCCCAACAAAAAGATTGATTCACATCAAAACCACAAGAAAGGCAGGGACTTTGCACAACAGTGTGGCGCGCCGGAACATCCGTCAGGGTTGCCAAAGGTGCGCGCGAAAGGTGTTACGCCCGGCGGCCTTGGCCTCGTAAAGCGCGGCGTCGGCAGCACCGATCAGATCGGCGCCGCTGTGTTTCCACGTATTGTCGAAAGCGATTCCGATGCTGGTCGAGATGTCGAGTCGCTCGCCATTGAGCAGCCACGGCTTTCTGATCTGCGTGAGGATTTTTTCGGCCACCAGATCGGCTTCGGCGGCATCGCGCAAGCCCTCCAGCAGAATCACGAATTCGTCGCCGGCCAGGCGCGCCACGGTATCGGTCATGCGCACTGCCTTGATCAGGCGGCCGGCAAATTCCTGCAGCACCAGATCGCCCTTGGCATGGCCGAGCTTGTCATTGACCGCCTTGAAGTGATCGATGTCCGGAAACAGCACCGCGATGGCGCTGCCCAGCCGACGATTGCGCGCCAGTACCAGCTCCAGCGTTTCGTACAGATGGGTGCGGTTGGGCAGGCCGGTCAACGAATCCTGCCGCGCCAGCCGGCGTAGTTCATGCTCGGTGTGCTTGAGCGCCGTAATGTCGTTGCTCAGCGTGTAAATGCCCTTGACCTGCCCGTCGGCGCCAATGTCGGGAATGTAGGTCGATTGCAGGTAGCGCTGCTGGTTATTCATCGTCGAGACCGTGACGAAGTCGACCCGTTCGCCGCTCATCGCACGTTCGAGATGGATGCGCCGATCTTCGTACAGCGCCTCCCCCATCACCTGGTGCATGGTTTTCCCCAGCACTGTCTCGGGTGTGGCGCCGGTCCAGGCGTACATGGAGGCGTTGGCAAACTCGAAGCGTTGCTGGTGGTCGAGATAGGTGATCGAGACGGGTATGTTGTCGGTGATCGTGCGCAGGCGCTTTTCGCCGGCGGCCAGCAGTTGTTCGGCCATGCGGCGCTGGGTGACATCGGTGACCATGGCATAGAAGCCGATCACCGTGCCATCGGCCTCAACATCGGGCACGTACTCGCTTTGCAGGTGCAACTCGAGCCCGCCGCTGACCAGCGCGCGCTCGAACGAGATACGCTGGCCGCTGAGCGCGGCCTCGATGCCGGTGGCCATCAGCGCGTAGGCGTCGTCGCCATACACCTCGCGTACGGTCTTGCCGATCATGGCCTGCGGATCGAAACCGAGCAGCGTGCGGTAATGAATATTGCAGAACTGGTAGCGCGTCTCGATATCGAGATAGCTGATCAATGCCGGAATGCTGTCGGTAATCAGACGCAGGCGGCGCTCATTGGCGGCCAGCGCGGCATCTGCGGCATGGCGCGTCGTGACATCATCGACCGTGCCGACATAGCTGGCCACGACACCGTCGACGCTGACCGGCGCGACCCGCACGCGGATCAACCTGAGGTGGCCATCGGCGTGGTGGAAACGATAGGTGGCGTTGTAGGGCACGTTCGCTTCGGTCAGGCCGGACCAGTTGCGCGCGACTGCGCCAAGCTCGTCCGGATGCAGCGCCATGCGCCAGCCGAAACCGAGTGCCTTGCCATCGAACAAACCGAACATCAACTCGAAGGTGCGGTTCGCGTAGGTGCAGTAGCCGCTCGGATCAAGGTGAAACAGACCCAGCGGCGAGGCGTCGCTGACCGCCTCCAGTTCGGCGTGGCGCAGCTGCATTTCGTGTTGCTGGCGACGCAGCCGGTCGGCCTGCCATTTCAGGGTCAGATGGGTGCGCACGCGGGCGCGCACGACTTTTTCGTGAAAGGGCTTGGTAATGAAATCGACCCCGCCCGCAGCCAGACCGCGCGCCTCTTCCAACGGATCATTCTGGCCGGTGACAAAAATGATCGGGATGTGGCGCGTCAGCGGATCACGCTTGAGTTCTTCGCACACCGCGTAGCCGCCCATGCCCGGCATGACGACATCGAGCAGGATCAGGTCGGGCTGGCGCAACTGGCAAAACAGCAACGCATCGGCGCCACTGGTGGCCATGCAGACTTCATGATCGTTCTTGAACAATGCATGCAGGATCTGGATATTGCCGGGCTGGTCATCCACCAGCAGCAACAGCGATCGAGCGCCGGGGGTCGCGTCGGACGACGCGGTAGTTGAAATCATATAAGTCCATTTCGCAAGTCGCGACTGGCCAGCAGCGCAGATTTGAAATCCAGCTCGGCCATGTGTCTGGCAAGAAGGGTGGTGCGTTCGCCCAATGCGACATGATAGTCGCGTTCGATGTCGGCGAACGCCTTGAGCGCGTCCATGTTGGCCTCTGCCAGCAAGGCATCGAGCCGGTCAAGCAGGGCTGGCAGCGTCATGCCGGATGCGGCGGATTGCTGCATCGGCGTCGCGCTTTGCGCCAGACGGGCGGTGATGGTCGACAGTGCCGGCAGGCCCTGTTCGACCAGGCGCGACAGTTCGTCCATCGCGCTGGCCACACTCAGTGCCGCCGGGTCGGTGCGCAACTGGACTTCCAGCGCCGCCGCGAAGCCAGCGATCCGATGCGCGCCAATGGCGCCGGCCGTGCTTTTCAAGGTGTGCAATTGATCGGCGGCGCGCTCGAACCGGGCGCCCTGCAAGGCGTCGCGCAATTCTGCGGTGCAGGCGTCGATTTCGCTGGAAAACTGCTGTGCCAGCGAAACGAACAGCGCGCCGTCGCCGCCCAGCCGCTCCAGCGCCAGATCGATCTCGATGGGCTCGTCGGTTGCCATGCCGGGCACCTGGCCCGGCGCGGCGGCGCCCGGCGCAGCGGCGCCCGGCTGAACGTGGCGCAACAGCGTCGTCACCAGCATGTTGACGCTGATCGGCTTGCCGATGTGATCGTTCATGCCGGCCGCGCGACAGGCAGCGACGTCGGCCGCCATGACATTGGCGGTCATCGCGATGATGGGCAATTGTTCCGACGACAAATGCTGCCGCAGCGCGCGCGTGGCCGCATAGCCGTCCATTTCGGGCATCTGGATATCCATCAGCACCGCGTCGAACGGCGGCGATGCCGCCAGCGCCATGGCAACCCCATCGGCGCCACCGCCGGCGACTTGCACCAGTGCCCCCTGCCTGGTCAGCAAGTCGCGCGCAACGCGCTGGTTGAGCAGGTTGTCGTCGACCACGAGAATGCGCAGGCCAGTCAGCCGGGACGGCTGTCGCAGGACAGCGTTACGGTCCTGCGGCAGCGCCTTGCCGCCAGCGGCATCGCTCACGGCCTCGCGCAGCATGGCAGCCGTTACCGGCTTGATCAGAAAGCCATTGAGCGCGTTGCGTTCGCTTTGCATGCGTTCGGCCAGCGCATTGCGCCCGTGCGCCGTCACCATCAGCACCAGCGGCACATGGGCGCCCTGCTCCAGCTGCCGAATCCGGCGCGTGACTTCCCAGCCGTCCATGTCCGGCATGCTCCAGTCAACCAGAATCACATCGAATGGCAACGCACCGGTCTGCAGCAGCGCCAGCGCCTCGGCGCCGCTGGCCGCTGCGGCGCCGTCCCAGCCGATGGCGGCGAACATCGCCAGCGTCACATCGCGCGCAGTGCGGTTGTCATCGATGACCAGCGCGCGCAAGACCTTCCCGGGCAGCGCGGGGGCGGGTTCGGCGGCGGCGACATTGGCAAACCGCACCGTGAAGGAAAACCGGCTGCCGACTCCGGGTTCGCTGCTGACCACCAGCTGCCCGCCCATCAGCGTCACCAGTCGCGCGCTAATCGCAAGACCCAGCCCGCTGCCGCCAAAGCGCCGGCTGGTCGAGGCTTCGGCCTGGCTGAAGCTGTCAAAGATGCTGGCCAGCTGGTCGGCCGCGATGCCGATGCCAGTGTCGCTGACGGCGAATTCGATGGTGGTGAAGGCGCGATTGCCGCACACCATCCGCATCGCCATGATGACCTCGCCCTGCTCCGAAAATTTGATCGCATTGCCAGCCAGATTGAGCAGGACCTGCCGCAGGCGCTGGACATCGCCCTGCAGCAGCGCCGGCAATGCCGGATCGATTGAAAACAGCACTTCGACCGCCTTGCCGCCCAGGTTGGCCGACAGGATCACCGACACATCGCGCAGCAGCCGGTCCAGCTCGAACGGCGCCGCTTCCAGTTGCATCTTGTTGGCATCGACCTTGGAGAAGTCGAGGATGTCATTGAGCAGCGCCAGCAGCGATTGCGCGGCCGATTCGGTCTTGACGGCGTAATCGCGCTGCAGCGGATCAAGCGTCGTGTACTGCAGCAGTTGCAACATGCCGAGGATGGCATTCATTGGCGTGCGAATCTCGTGACTCATGTTGGCCAGGAACTGGCCCTTGGCGAGGCTGGCGGCTTCGGCGGCGTCGCGCGCGGCGGCCAGCGACGACAACAGTGCCTTTTCTTCGCGAATATCCTTGGCAATGCCGAGAAAGCCGATGATTTCATGCTGCTCGTCACGCACAGCAGTGACCGTCAGGTTGGCCGGCAAGGTGCTGCCATCCTTGCGCACATAGGTCCATTCGCGCGACTCGGACACGCCATCGAGGGGCAACGCGGTGAACACCTGAAAGCCTTCGACCGGACGGGCCAACTGCGCCGAGAGCGCAATGCCACGGGCCACGACTTCCGGACCATCGTGCAGGATGGCCGGAGTCTGGCGCTGCACCATTTCGTCGGCACGGTAGCCCAGCATGCGTTCGGCCCCGCTGCTGAAGAGTTCGATCAGGCCATCGCGATCGGTGGCGATGATCGAAAAATCGCTGGCCGCGTCAACGATGCCCTGCAACTTTGCCAGCGCCGCGCTCTGCGCCGCCTCGGCCCGCTTGAGCTGGGTAATGTCGCTGATGAAGCCGTAGATGCCGACCACGACGCCATCGACCACGTCGGGCACATACGAAAACAGGGCAAAGCGGCTCGGCCGGTCGGCGAATTCGATGTTGCGCTCGAACAGTGTCGGCTTGCCCGCCAGGGCCTCCAGCAGAAATGGCTCCAGCAACGCAAAGCGTTCCGTGCCGATCACATCGCGGATGTGCTGGCCATGCATCCGGGCCGGAGCGATGCCAAACCAGTCGAGATAGGCGGCGTTGGCAAAACGGTTGTGCAACTGGGCATCCCAATACACCACCACTGCCGGCATGTGATCGATGATGGTCTGCAGTTCGGCTTGCGCATGCGTGAGGGCCTGGGATTGCTGCGCCAGTTTTGCATGCGAGGTTTCCAGTGCCGCCTGGGCCTGGCGCCGTTCGGCATTCTCGGTCTGTACCGTTGCATACGATGCATCGAGCTGGGCGGTCATGCGGTCGAAGGTCGCGCCCAGCACGCCCAGCTCGTTCCTGATGCGCAGGTCGAGGCGGTAGCGCAGGTCGCCGTTCATGACCTGCTCGGTGCCAGCCTGTAGCAGCGCAATCGGGGCCAGTACATGGCGCCGGTTGACCAGCCATGCCGCCGCAATCAGTCCCGCCAGCGCGAGGATACTGAAGATCATGGCCACCACGGCAGTGGCATGCGAGTTATCGAGGTCGATACGGTTCAGGCGAATCAATTCAAACGCATCGTCGGCCATGTCTGCGGTGGTCAGGAACAGCGCACTCACGGTGATGCCGGTGCGTTCCATCGAGCGGGCGTTGCCATCGGGCCCGGCCATCGCCAGGGAATCGGGGCTGACCAAACTCGCATACAGCGTCGTTAGTACAGCCAGATTAGCCTTTTCCTTATCGAGCAATATGTTCTGGCCGGCCTCGCTGTAGCGACCACCGTCGAGCAACGCGCGAAAACTGTCGACCCGCATTTGCCATTGCCGGCTCGACCGCGCTTCGCGATGCAGCGCGGTCTCCACAATCAGAAAGCGGAATTGCGAAATCGCCTTGGCAGTCTGTTCGGCCGTTTTAATTTCTGCGGTCTGTTCGCGCACGGCCCGCGCCGACAGAAACAGGATCGCCAGCACTGCCGCAACCGTGGCGGCGGCCAGCAAGGCCAGCAGATTGCTTTGGCTCTTGAGTGTCATGGGCGCCTATCGAATCAATTTGACGGCATTGGGCAGGACCGATTCCAGCGGCCCCTGGTGCACGTAATCGAGAAAGTCGGGCGTCGTCCTGGGCGGCGACAATTGGTGTCGCATGGCCCAGCGCGCCTGGTCGTCCAGCGCCATCAACAGTGACTGGCTCAGGCCGAGTGTGAATTCACCGGGATTGAATGACTTGGCCACATCGCCCGACTGGCTGCCGAGCGACGGCCCAATGATGCGCCGTGTCGGTTCCGGCTGGTCCTGGATGAACTGATTGCTGTCGCGCAGTGCTGCCAGAACCCGGGCAATCTCGCGCGGATGCTGATCCAGCCACGCCTTGGTGCCCACCAACACGAACCGATGGACAAATACGGCTTCGTTGCGCAGGACCACGGCACGCGCGCCCCACTCGCGTTCCAGTCTGGCCAGGTCAGGATTCCATATCGTCGCGGCATCCACGGTGCCGCGTTCAAGGTCCGCCACCAGTTCTTCCGGTTTCAGGTCGGTCACGTGAACCGACGCGGCCGGAATTCCCTCCGACAGCAACAGGGTATCGAGAAAGAACTCGGCATTGGTGCGCGGGATCGTCCCCACTGTCTTGCCTGCCAGGTCCCTGACCTTGTGAATCCCGCGGTCCCTGCGCGCTACCAGCGCCATCGAGGTGCGCGATTCGAACACGCTGGAGACAATCGCGATCTTTTCGTTTTGCAGCACGGCCAGCACAAATGGCGTGTCGGCCATGATGGCCAGATCGACCTTGCCGGCGAGCAGTGCCTGCAACGCCAATTTTCCGAGCAGGAAGCGCCTTGTCGTCAGATCAACGCCATTGCGGGCGAACAGTTCCTGGTTCTGGCCGACCAGCACCGCCGCACCGGCAATCTGCAACGGCAGGGCGATCGCTACGCCCAGACGCGGTGACGCGTGCACCGCCGCGCCACGCACCAGCAGCTGCCATCCGGTCAAGCCCGCGACGGCTGCCAGCACCACTGCGGCCAGCAGGATGCGACGTGATCGGTTTTGCAGCACAAGCATGACTTGCTCCGGTTGGCATCTGGGGATGAGGCAATGTTGCGATTCGCAGGAGGGGCCAATGGTCGCGCGCAAATGATGATACACGCCAACATATCGCGACAGCGATATTTTTCGGGACCTTGCGCTGGCACCGCTTCGGAATTGATCGTGCCGCTCGTCCGGCGCACACTGGGTCCGGATTGAGCGCGCATTGCAGCCGCATCAACAGACAGTGCGCCTTGTTGCACCATTCTTGCTGACGAGGCAGGCGCGACTGTGTGGAGTGCCGCACAGAAGCGCCGCTGCCAGCCGGGTAACCTCTGCCGCAACCTGACGCCCAACCACTTTCTGATGAAGGGAAATGCCATGCCTGTGTCATATGCGATGAATGACCCCGATACCTTTCACCAGCGACTGGCGCACTTCAACCTGACGCGTCTGACGCCAGCACAGCCCACACCGCTGTGGCGCGGCGCATTGCATGATGACCTGGCGTGGCTGTTGAGCGAAGGCGAATTTCTTGAGGTGTTGCGCGCACAGGTAGCGCCCCTGCTGCCCGCCCAGACCGGTGATGCCAGCAATTTTGTCGACTGGTTCAATGCGCTGGAGGTGAACGGCCCGGGCCAGCAACATGCCTTGTTCGACTGGCTCGGAGAGCACGCCACACTGGCGCAGATGCGCTGGTTCCTGACCCAGGAAGCCGCTGGCGAAGCCGGTTTTGAAGACCTGCTGGCGGCCACCCAGATCCGGTTGCCGGTGCGCGCCAAGCTCGAATGCGCGCGCAACTACTGGGACGAAATGGGACACGGCAAGGCCGCCGCGATGCACGGCCAGATGCTCGGCCGGATGGTGCAGGAGATGGAGCTGCAGCCAGCCATCGAGAGCACGGTATGGGAAGCGCTGGCGCTGAACAATACGATGGTCGGGCTGGCGATGACTCGGCGCTACGCGTATCACGCCATCGGTGCGCTCGGCGTGATCGAACTGACCGCGCCGGGCCGGGTCCGCAAGGTCTCTGCCGGGATGCGCCGGCTTGGGCTGGACGGCCGGCTGCGTGCTTATTTCGATCTGCACGGTGCGCTCGACGTGGCCCATGCCCGCGCCTGGATGAACGAAATCATCGCCCCGCTGGTCGAGGCCGATCCGTCCTGCGCGCAATCGATTGCCGAAGGCGCGCTGATGCGGCTGGCCTGCGGCGCGCGTTGCTTCGATCGCTACAGCCAGGCGTTGCTGGGCGACCCGCTCGACAGCCTGGCCAGCTGGCCGCTGCCGGCCGCCATCACTGCGGCGGGACTGGCGTGCTGACCGACACCGTCGAGCTGGCGCTGGAGTGCGACTTCGACGACCTCGCCCTGGCCGCGCTGCTGCGGGAAGTAGCGCGCACCGGTTACCGGTTCACCAGCGTGACGCCGCTGACGCACCAGCGCGTGCTGGCCCGTCCGGCCGACCGCGCAATGACCACGCTGCGTGACCTGTTCGGCTGGAACCGCCTGCTTGAACCAAGCGACATTGCCCCGGATCTGTTGGCGCTGATGCAGCGCGCTGGCATCGTCCAGCGCTGCGGCGCACTGGTGCGCAGCGCCTTGCGCATCGCCGCCATCGACGACGACCTGTTCCTGCACTCGGCCTTCCCGACGATCCAGTCCGACGCGGTTTTTTTCGGTCCCGATACGTATCGCTTCGCACGCTTTGTACGCACGGCGCAGAACGGCACTGCCGCGCCGAACCACCCGCCGCGCATCCTCGATGTCGGTTGCGGCAGTGGCGCCGGCGGAATCGTCGCGGCGCGCCACTGCGGCCACCCTGCGCCGCAGCTAGTCATGAGCGACATCAACCCGCTGGCGCTGCGGCTGTGCGCCATCAATGCCGCCCAGGCCGGGGTGGCGATGATGCCGGCGCAGGGCGATGCGCTGGCTGCCGTGGGCGGCGACTTTGACCTGATCATTTCGAATCCGCCGTATCTCAATGACGATGCCCAGCGCGCCTACCGCCACGGCGGCGGCGACCTGGGCCGCGCGCTGTCGTTGCGCATCGCCGCCGAAGCCATTACGCGCCTCGCGCCCGGTGGCCGCCTGCTGCTGTACACCGGCGTGGCGATCGTCGACGGCATCGATCCGCTGCAGGCCGAGCTGCTGCCCTTGCTGGCCGCGGCTGGCTGCGACTGGAGCTATGAAGAGATCGATCCAGACGTGTTCGGCGAAGAGCTGGAGCGCCCGGTGTACGCCCACATCGACCGGATCGCGGCGGTCGGCTTGTGCGCCACCCGTCGTCGCCAGGCGCACTGATGCAGTCTGACCTGCCGCTGCCGCTCGACACCTGCCAGCCGGCATGGGCTGCCGCGACGCGCCAATGCAGCACGCTGGAGCGCATGCCGAAGTGGCTGATCTGCGTGCCGCTCGCAGTCCAGTGGGTCTGGCTGGCACTGCGCTATCGCAGCGCCACGCTACCGTCGGCCGTCAATCCGGCGATCACCTCCGGCGGGCTGGTCGGCGAAGGCAAGCTCGAATATTTTCGCGGCATGGGTGCGCTGGCGCGCGCCGCCACTGCGCCGCACTGCGCCCTGCCGACCACCCATGAGCGCTCGGACGACGAGTTGCAACAAGTCCTGCGCGATGCCGGGCTGACCTTTCCGCTGATTGCCAAGCCGGACCTCGGACTCTGCGGGCACGGCGTGCGCCGCGTTGACGACCTGGCCGGACTGCGCAGTTACGTGGCGGCGTTCCCGCGCGATGAAGTGGTGGTGCTGCAAACCTATCTTGCGCAGGAAGGCGAAGCGGGAATTTTCTATGCACGCGATCCGGAGACAGAACAGGGCAGCCTGATTGGCCTGGCGCTGCGCTATTTTCCGCGTGTCACTGGTGATGGCATCCATAGCATCGCCGCGCTGATCGCGGCCGATCCGCGCGCGCTGCGGTTGCAGGCGGCCGCGCAGCATGACTGCAGCAGCGTCGATGCCGCACGCATACCGGCTGCGGGCGAGGTGGTGCGCCTGGCCACCATCGGGTCGACCCGGGTCGGCGGCCTGTACCGCAACGGCGCCGCCTGCATCACGCCGCAATTGCGCGCCGCAGTCGATGCGATTGCGCGCGACATGCCGCAGTTCTACGCCGGCCGCTTCGACGTGCGCTTTGACAGCCTCGCCGCGCTGGCCGAGGGCCGCGGCTTTACCATCATTGAAATCAACGGCGCCGGCGCCGAAGCCATCGAAGCCTGGGACCCGCAGATCGGCCTGGTTGCGGGCCTGCGGATGGTCTTCGCCAAGCAGCGCCGCCTGTTCGAGATAGGCGCGGCGCAACGGCGGCGCGGCGTGCGTCCGATCGGCTTGCGCGCCTTGCGCCGGCTGTACCGGCGTCAACAACAACTGATTGCGCTGTACCCGCCGTCAAATTGAATGTACCTTCGCGACTTGACGGAGGAAAACACCATGGCGGAATACCTGGCAGAAGTCAGCTGGCTGCGCGGCGAGCAGAACTTTCTCGATAATCATTACAGTCGACAACACACCATCAGCTTCGTTGGCGGCGCCGAGATCCCCGGTTCGTCATCGCCGCATGTGGTTCCGTTGCCGTGGTCCGATCCGGCCGGCGTCGACCCCGAAGAAATGTTCGTCGCCTCGCTGTCGGGTTGCCACATGCTGTGGTTCCTGTCGATCGCGGTCAAGCGCGGCTTCTGCGTCGACCGCTATGTCGACCATGCCATCGGCGTGATGGCCCGCAATGCCGAGGGCAAGATGGCGATGGCGGTGGTCACGCTGCGCCCGGAAGTACAGTTTTCGGGCGAGCGGCAACCGAACCATGAAGCGGTCGACCGGATGCATGAAGCAGCACATGCCGCCTGCTTCATCGCCAGCTCGGTGCGCACCGAGGTGCGCTGCGAACCGGTGTACCCGGCCTGACCCGGCGACTACCCTGGCGGTACCAAACTATGGCAAACTCGCCGGTCACATCAACCTGACTGGTCATCGGAGCTCGCCATGTTGCTTGGATTACGCAGTGCCATCTACCCGGTCGCTGATCTGGCCGCCGCCAGCAGCTGGTATGAAAGCGTGCTGGGTACGGCGCCGTATTTTTCCGAACCGTTCTACGTCGGCTTTGCCGTCGGCGGCTTCGAGCTCGGCCTGCTGCCCGATGGCACGCCCGGCACCGGTGGCCCGCAACCGCTGTGGGGCGTGGCCGACGCCCAGCACACCATCGAACGCCTGCTGGCACTTGGCGCAACACCCCTTGATCCGGTGACCGAGGTCGGCGGCGGCATCAAGGTCGGCGCGGTGACCGACCCGTTCGGCAACCGACTCGGGGTGATCGAAAATCCGCATTTCAATGCGGCCGACGTGCGCTGACCGCTCGCCAGCGCCTTCACCCGATCCAGGAACACACGCATGACAATCCAACGCACTCTTGAATGGCGCGCCGTGGCAAAAGGCGCTGCCACCGATATCGTCGCTACGCTGGTACTGGGCCTGATCGCCAGCGTCGCCATCGGCGTTGCCATGGCTGCAGGCTGGCTGCCGCCATCGTTCAATCTGAAAGGCACGGGCATGCTGCTGTTCCTGCTTGCGCTGGGACTGGGCTGCGTCGTCGCCGGCGCCTGGGTGGCGGCGCGCGCAGCGTCGGCAAGGCCGTATCTGCACGGACTGCTGGTCGGCGCATGGACCTTGCCATTGGGCGTGTTTGGCTGGCAATCGGTACCACTCTGGTACGCGTTGCTTAGCTGCGTCGGCAGCATTGCCGCCGGTTGGTTCGGCGGCCATCTGGGCCGTCATGCGGCCCGCCCCATCGTCTCCTTTGTCGCGCCGGTTGCATTGCCTCAATCGCAATACGCCGCGCTGCGCGCGTTATCGTCGCAGCTGCCGGCGGTGCTCGTCGAGGCGATGCGCACCCTGCTGTGGCGGCAGCCGCACTGGTCGCGGGTACACGGCTCGCCGGCACTGATTGGCCTGCTGGTCGGCATGCAGGTTCTCATGTTGATCGGCATGGAACGGCTCATGATCGTCGGCGCAGCCGACTTTTATTGGCGGGCACTGGCGTCCGGCTGGTTCGGCACCTGCTGCGTTGCATGGGCCTGTTATCTGCTGCGAGCACAACCTGACCATCAGGCCGCACCATCGACAGCGCAGGTCTTGACGCTGATCTTTGCGCAAACACTGGTATCCGGTGCAGTGTTGGGCGCACTCTTTGTGCTGGAAGTCCGGAGCGGATCAACGCTGCGCCAGAAGTTCGACAGCCAGACGGCATGGCTGGTCTGGCTGGCACCCTATCTGTGGCTGCTCAGTGCGCAGCTGCCGGTGTTGGTACGCGGTGTGCGTCTGCCGCGCGTGCGGATCGGATTGGCAATCGTCGTGGCGAGCGCCGGATTTGCCGTCAACGCCGTGACCGACCAGACTTATTTTTGGTACGCCGCGCAAACCCCAGTGAAACAGTACCCCCGCCTGGTGCTGTCACAAGAGACGATGGAAGCCCAGCAGGCGTTGCTGGCCTCCGGGCTGGCCAAGGTGCTGCCGCAACGCCCGGGGGTGATCGATTTGTATGCGATCACCTTTGCACCCTATGCCGAAGCGGCGGAGTTTCGCAACGAAAGCACCATGGTCGCGGAGGTCATGCGCAAGCGCTTCGATAGCGGCGGGCGCACCCTGCAGCTGCTTAATCACAATGAAACCGCGGCCGACATCGCCTGGGCCACGCCACTCAATCTGCAGCGCGCCATCACGCGCTTTGCGCAGGTGATGGATCGCGACGAGGATGTATTCTTTTTATACATGACATCGCACGGCGCCCGCGATGGTCAACTGGCCGCCAGCTTCTGGCCGCTGGAAGTCGCCACACTGACGCCGGCCACGCTGAAAAAATGGCTGGATGCGGCCGGCATCCGGCATCGCGTAATCGTCGTCTCAGCCTGCTATTCCGGCACCTGGGTCAATGCGCTGGCCGACGACAACACGCTGGTGATGACAGCCGCCGATGCCGACCACACGTCTTACGGATGCGGAAACAAATCCGATCTGACTTTTTTTGGCCGCGCAATGTTTGACGAACAGCTGCGCGTGCGTACCCGTTCGTTCGAGCAAGCGCACCGCGCGGCGCGAGACATCATCCGCCAGCGCGAAAGCGACGCCGGCAAGGAGGATGGCTATTCCAATCCACAAATCCGGGTTGGCAGCGCGATTCGGATTCGGCTGGCGCAGCTTGAACAAAGGCTTGCCGCACCCGCCAAATAACTGTGCCGGCAGCGCGCCCAATTCCCGCCCCGACCACTGGCGCGCCCTGCCCGACCGACACCGCGCACCCCGCGCTGGTGCATTTTTCACCATAACGCACCAGAACCGACCCGTGATCGGCCGTAACCATCGATTTACCTCGCTTTTGACGACCATTGTCCGACGGCATGTTCCTTGCTGTGTTTTTCCGATTCGTATTTCCCGTCAAGCGCGATATGATCCTCCGGCCACGTCGTTGGTGGCAGAGACTCCACAATTAAAACAATTCGGAAAGGTACAACCACGGATGAAACCTTATCAAGGAAAGCTCGCCCTGCTCGCGGCAACCATCGCCGCCATCGTTTCCAGCCCGGCGTGGGCGCAGCAAAGCGGCGCCGGCGTCAAGCGCAGTGACCAGATCGAAACCGTCACCGTGACCGCGCAAAAGCGCACCGAAGACGCCAGCAAGATTCCGTTGAGCATCTCGGTCATCAGTGGCGAAGACCTGGTCGGCCAGCACATTACCGACATGGCGGACATCACCCGCGCCATTCCGAACGTCTCGTTTTCCGGCGCCAGCGGCTCCGGCGCGGGCCTGAACAATGTCGAAATCCGCGGCGTCAGTTCGGCCGCCGGCTCCAGTACGGTCGGCATCTATCTCGATGACGTGTCGATGACCACCCGCAATCTGTACAGCCTGGGCAGCGCCGAACCGAAGCTGTTCGATCTGGACCGCATCGAAGTCCTGCGCGGTCCGCAAGGCACGCTGTACGGCGCCAGCTCGATGGGCGGCACGATCAAGTTCATCACCAACCAGCCGAATCTGAAAGATCGCGAAACCAACGTCTCGTCGGAAGTCTCGTCGACCAAGGGCGGTGGCACCAATTACACCGTCAACGGCGTGTTCAACATCCCGCTCAAGCAAGATGAAATGGCGTTGCGCATCGGCCTGCAGCAAAGCCACAACGGCGGCTACATCGACCAGGTCTCGCCATCGTCGGGCCAGGTGATCAGCTCGGGTATCAATTCCGAGAGCAGCTCGGTGGCGCGCCTGGCCCTGAAGTGGGCACTGACACGCAACCTGTCGATCACCCCGTCGATCTTTTATCAGGAAGTCAAGACCGACGACATCGACGCCTTCTACACCGATCTGCCGAAGAACCAGACCAGCAAGATCGTGCGCGAGCCGGGCAAGGACAAGCTGTTCGTGCCGAGCGTGACGCTCAACTACGACATGGGCTTCGCCGATCTGGTGGCGGTGTCGAGCTTTTTCTCGCGCGACTTCAAGCGCACCCAGGATGGCACCATCGTCAACAGCAGCTATCTGGGCAGCCTGGTTAATGACTCCGGCGCGGCCCCGGCCGGTCTTGGCGACACCGTCGCCGGCCTGCCATCGGCGGTCAACCTGGACAACCAGATTCGCCAGTTCTCGCAGGAGATCCGGCTCGCCTCGAAACCGTATGATCCGAAAGTGTCGAACTTCACCTGGCTGGGCGGCGTGTATTTTTCCAACCTGCGCACCGATGTGGCCGACAACGAGCCGGTGTTCGGCATCAATCAGGCCTTCGTCAACGCCGGCGCCAGCATCACCGATCCGGCCATTCTCGGGGCGGCTTTCCCGGGCGACAATTCGTATTTCAGCGTGCGCCACTATCACACGCGCCAGACCGCGCTGTTCGGCGAGTTCAGCTATTACTTCACGCCGGCGGTGCAGGCCACGGTGGGCGCGCGTTACCTGCGCGCCTCTGATTCGCTGTCGCGTGACGGCGACCTGTTTTTCGCCGGTGGCAGCCCGGTCCATTCCGACGCCAGTTCGAATTTCCATGCCTTCACGCCGAAATTCGCCGTGACCTGGCAAGTCGATCCGGCCAACTCGGTCTACACCAGCGCCACCCAAGGGTATCGTCTGGGCGGACAAAACCGCGCCATTCCGACCAGCGTCTGCGCCTCGGATTTCCAGAACCTGAATCTGGCCGAAGCGCCGTCCTCGTTTGACGCCGACAAGTTGTGGAGCTATGAAATCGGCAGCAAATCGCGCCTGCTGAACAACCGCGTCTCGCTCAATCTGGCAGCGTTTTACATTGACTGGACCAAGCTGCAGCAGGACATCACGTTGCCGGGCTGCGGTTTCGATTTCGAAACCAACGTCGGCAAGGCCAAGAGCAAGGGTTTTGAAATCGAAGTCAAGGCCAAGCCAAGCGCCAATGTGGTGCTGGGTTTTGCTGGCGGCTACACCAAGGCGACGCTGGCCTCGGATGTGCCATCGCTGGGCGCGATGTCGGGCGACCAGATCCAGGGGGTGCCGAAATACAATGCCACCATCACCGGCCAGTACAACTTCAGCCTGACCGACACCACGTTCGCGTTCGCCCGCGGCGCGGTGCACTGGATCGGCAGCAGCCACGGCAGCCTGATCCGCACTGATCCGGACTACGAACGGCCGGCTTACAACACGGTCGACGCCAGCGTCGGTGCGACCTTCGGTGTGTGGGAAGCCTCGCTGTTTGCCAAGAACCTGTTCAACAACGACAAGGTGATCCAGAAGCCGAACGTGCAGTCGGTCAGCGAAGGGTATCGGGTCAAGCCGCTAACCATTGGCATTACGCTGTCGGCAAAACTGTAACAGCCGCACACGCAAAAACGGCCTGCTCGCGAGATTCGCCAGCAGGCCGTTTTTCATTGCGGGTAGCACAACCCGCAGCAGGCTTACTTGCCTGGTACGACGACGACCGTGTCGCCGCCGGTTCCCTTGGCGCCGGTATTGCCGCGCGCGCCGGTGTTGCCGGTAGCGCCAGTCGCGCCCGTACCGCCGGTTGCACCCGTGTATCCGGTGGCGCCAGTGTCGCCGGTAGCGCCGGTATAACCCGTCGCGCCAGTTGCACCCGTGCCGCCAGCAGCACCGGTGCCGCCGGCTGAGCCGGTACGTCCGGTTGCGCCCGTATAACCGGTGTCACCGGTAGCGCCGGTAGCGCCTGCTGGCCCGGCCGGTCCGGCCGGCAGCGTCACACATCCACCCATCGCCATTGCTGCAAGCAAGGCACCGACCGTGATCAACTGTTTCGAATACATCATGATAAACTTCCTTTATCTGGATGACGAACGCTGCGCACGATATTGCGCGCAACCTGTCAGCGTTTCTCGGACCTGTGTCACTTCAGTAGTCGCCAAGCGGGCCGATACCGTGAAATTGGATTTGAGAGTACGCAAACATCGGCAACGGCTCCGTGCGCTGGCACACAGAACTTCGGGTATTCGCGGCAAGGACTGGGTACACTGAAAATGATTTACCCTATTTCCTGAATGCTACCTCTCACCCATTTGATGGACATGCCCATGACAAGCCACCATCCCCAACTCGTCACAGCCAAACTCAATCAACTCCACCCGACCCAGATCACGGTCGGCAAGCTGGAAGTAACGTTGAAGCGCCAGCAATGGAATGCCATGAACAGGAAGGCGCGCGCGGAGGCGCTCGACAGCCACTGGTTTCCCGCCGTAGCCGGACCGGACGGCAACTACTTCATCGTTGATCATCATCACTTCGGCCTCGCGCTGATCGAGGAAGACGTCAAGCAGGTCAGCCTGATGATCCTCAAGGATCTGTCGTGGCTGGAACACGGTGCCTTCTGGAACGCGATGGATCACCACCAGTGGGTGCATCCGTTCGATGGCAACGGTGTGCGCCAAAAATACCATGCCGTGCCGGAGCATCTGACACACTTGCAGGATGATCCGTATCGCAGCTTGGCCGGCGAGGTGCGGCGCGCTGGCGGCTACGCCAAAGACGCCACGCCATTCAGCGAATTCCTGTGGGCGGATTTCTTTCGGCCGCAGATCGCGCGCGAACTGATCGAGCAGGATTTTTCCGTCGCGCTGGCGCAAGCCAAGCAACTCGCCGCCACGCCGGCAGCGCGTTACCTGCCGGGCTGGTGCGGCCCGATCGCGCAGGTCTGAATGGCACTGCCCCAGACTGCACCACCGTCGCTGACCGCACGCCTGGCGTGGCCGGATCTGCTGGCCGGGCTATCGCTGGCCGGGCTGCTGTTGCCGGAAGCGGTGGCCTACGCCAGCATCGCCAACCTGCCGCCGCAAGCCGGGGTGATTGCGCTGTTTTCCGGCTTGCTCTGCTATGCGCTGTTTGGCACCAGTCGCTTTGCCATCGTCGCCGCGACCTCGTCGTCGGCGGCGGTGCTGGCTGCGGCGACGGCCTCGATGGCCAGCGGCAATCCGGGCCTGCGGCTGACGCTGGCCATCGGACTGGTACTGCTGACCGGCATGTTTTTCCTGCTCGCGGCGGCGGCACGCATCGGCAGCATTTCCGATTTCATCAGCAAGCCGGTGCTGCGCGGTTTTGCCTTTGGCCTGGCCATCATCATTATCCTCAAGCAGTTCGCCAGCGTGGTCGGCGCGCCGCTGCATCACACCGACGTCGTGCGAATCCTGATCGACCTGCTCGGCCAGTCCGGGACATGGAACTGGGCCGCGGCGACGGTCGCGGCAGTCGCACTGGGATTGCTGTTTCTGTTTGCGCGCATACCGCATCTGCCGGGCGGGGTGCTGGTCATCGGCCTCGGCCTTGCGGCCGGTCACTGGATCGATCTGTCGCAGTACGGCATCGGCCTGGTCGGCAACATCGACCTGCAACTGACCGCGCCGTCGGTGCCGACGCTGGCCTATGTGCAGTGGCTGCGGCTGGCGGAGCTGAGTGTGGCGATGGTCCTGATTCTGTATGCTGAGTCGTACGGCTCGATTCGCACCTTCGCCATGAAGCATGGCGATCCGGTCACGCCGAACCGTGATTTGCTGGCGCTGGGCGCGGCCAATCTGGTCTCGGGCCTGTTTGCCGGGCTGCCGGTGGGCGCCGGATTCTCGGCAACGTCGGCCAATGAATCCGCCGGCGCCGTGTCGCGCCTGGCCGGCTGTGCCGCGGCGTTGTTGTTACTGGTGATTGTGCTGACGCTGTTGCCGCTGGTTGCACGCACGCCGGCGCCGATCCTGGCGGCAGTGGTGATCCATGCGGTCAGTCACACCTTGCGGCTGGCCGCGTTCCGGCCGTATTTCGAGTGGCACCGCGATCGCCTCACCCTCATCCTGGCGGTGGTTGCGGTGCTGGCGCTGGGCGTGCTGGACGGCTTGCTGGCGGCTATCGCCGTCAGTCTGCTGATGCTGCTGCGACGCCTGTCGGAATCCTCCGTGACGGTGCTGGGCCGGCTCGGCGACAGCCATGATTTTGTCAGCCGCGCGACCTACCCGAGTGCGCATCCGGTCGAGCGCATGCTGATCCTGCGGCCGGATACGGCACTGTTTTTTGCCAATGCCGAACGCATCCTGACGCAGGCGCAAAATTACATTTCGCTGGCCGGCGCGGGCACGCAAGTGATCATTCTGAGTCTGGAAGAATCGCCCGACCTGGACGGCTCAACGGTCGAGGCACTGGCCGGATTCTATCGGGCGGTGCGGGCACAGCATCGGCAACTGCTGTTTGCGCGGTTGAAGATTCCGGCGCAGCAGGTCTTGCTGCGCGCCGGCATCGAAGGACTCAGTGCGGCCGCGTTGTCCGACCTGAGCGTCGACGATGCGGTGCTGGCAGCACAGCGGCTCTACCCGCAAAACGGCGGCAACAAATCGGCGCTCACGGCACGCGCGTAGTCATCCGGGTTATCGACATCCCATTGTTGCGGCATTTCTGCGGGTTGCACGCCGATGGCCGCCAACCGTTGACGGGATTGCGCCATCACTGACGGCGTGCTCCAGGCGATGTCGTCAAACATCGCCTGGAGCAGGCCGGGTGCTGGCGTCGCGCGCAGTCCGACCAGCACATACCCGCCATCTTCGGCCGGAGTGAAAACGACAGCGCCGTCATGATCCAGCGCGGCTGCAGCCAGTTGCAGATCGACTGCGCGCAATGCCGGGCAATCGCTGCCGATGAGCAGCACGCGGCGATGCCGTTGCAGCAGCAGGCGCAGACAATGTGCCATGCGCACACCCAGATCGCCATCGGACTGCGCATGCAACGCCGCGCCAAACTGCTCGCCGCATTGGCGCAAGAACGGATGGTCGGCGGCCCCGGCGGTCCACAGCGAAACGGATGCAACTGCCGTCGCAATCTGCAACGCATGCAGCGTCATTTGCCGATACGCAGCGGCCGCGCCCTCCGCGCCAAGCAGCGGAATCAGACGCGTCTTGACCTGCCCCGGCAGCGGCGCCTTGGCGAATACCGCGATATGTAGATCGTCATTCATTGCGGCGGCAGATACCCGTAGGCGACCGCCAGCTTGCGCGGATCGGCGCCCAGAAAATACGCCAGTCGCAGGCGCCACATCAGCCAGATGGTGCGCCACAGGCCGTGCTTGTGCCAGCGGCGTCCGGAGCTGATGACCTTCTCGCGCAGGCAGGCCGGCGCCGATATTTTTTTCAGGCGGCGGCACAACTCGATGTCTTCCATCAGTGCGATCGGGGCAAAGCCGTGCAGCCGTTCGAACACGCTGCGCTGGACGAACATGGCCTGGTCGCCGGTGGCAATGCCGGTGCTGCGCGAACGCCAGTTCATCAGCGTTGCAATGATCCGAAACATCGGGTGCCGACCGAGCAGCACGATGTCGAAGCGCCCCCACGCATGGGTCTGCAACGCCGCCGCGATCAGCTGATCGGCACATTTCGGCAAGGCCGTATCGGCATGCAGAAACAGCAGCGCGTCGCCGCTTGCCAGCGCAGCGCCGGCGTTCATCTGGCTGGCGCGACCGCGTGCCGCGACCACCACCAGATCCACCAGCGGCGTCGCCAGTGCGACGGTGTCATCGCTGCTGCCGCCATCGACCACAATGATTTGCGCGCCGGCCTGCCGCAACGCCGCCAGACGGCGCAGCCGCCAGGCGATCTGGCGCTGCTCGTTCAGTACCGGAATGATGATCGACAGTGCCATTTACCCACGCTGCCAGGCGTGATAACGCGCCACCCATGCCAGCAGTTTGACCGGCGTATGGGCCTTTTTCCAGTTGCCGGCGGCATACTTGTTGGCCTCCGCCATGGTCGGATATATGTGGATGGTGCCGAGGATCTTGTTCATGCCCAGGCCATGCTTCATCGCCATCACGTACTCCGCGATCAGGTCGCCGGCGTGTTCGCCGACGATGGTCACGCCCAGGATCTTGTCCTTGCCCGGCACCGTCAGCACTTTGACGAAACCGTGCGCTTCCTCGTCGGCGATGGCGCGATCGAGGTCGTCGAGCGGGTACATGGTCAGCTCGTACGGGACGTTAGCGGCCTTGGCATCCTGCTCGTTCAGGCCGACACGGGCGACTTCGGGTTCGGTAAACGTCGCCCACGGGATCACCGAATAGTCGGCCTTGAATTTTTTGAATCTTCCGAACAGGCCGTTGACGGCGGCATACCAGGCCTGATGCGCGGCAGTGTGGGTGAACTGGAACGGACCGGCCACGTCACCGGCGGCAAAGATGTTCGGATAGACCGTTTCCAGATAGGCGTTGGTCTCGACGGTGCGGGTTTTGGAGACGCCAATGCCAAGTTCCTCAAGGCCGTATCCGGTCAGATTGGCAACGCGGCCGACCGCGCAAATGACCAGGTCGAATTCGATCCGCACATCCTGTCCGGCGTGTTCGGCAATCAGGATCTTGCGGCCGTCTTCGAGCAGGAACTGCTTGGCCTTGTGGCCGGTCAGCAGCGCAATGCCTTCGGCGCGAAAGCGTGCCGCGACCAGCGCCGAGACATCGGCGTCTTCGCGCAGCATCACGCGCTCGGCCATTTCGACCTGGGTCACCTGCGCACCGAGCCGCGCAAACGCCTGTGCCAGTTCGCAGCCAATCGGTCCGCCGCCCAGCACCACCAGACGGCGCGGCAGTTCGCGCAGCGACCACAGCGTGTCGGAGGTCAGATAGTCCATCTGGTCCAGCCCCGGAATCGGCGGCACGAATGGTCGTGCACCAGCGGCGATGACGATGTTGCGGGTGGTCAGCGTGCGTTGCTTGCCATCCGGATCGGTCACCATCACCGCGAACGGCGAGATGATTTTGGCGTCGCCTTTCAGGCACTCGACGCCGAGGCTTTCATAGCGCTCGGCCGAATCGTGCGGTTCGATCGTGGTGATGACGCGCTGCACGCGCTCCATCACGGCGGCGAAATCGACTTGCGCAGTCGCGCCGGTCAGCCCGAACTCCTTGGCCCGGCCGATGTGCGACATCAGCTTGGCGGAACGAATCAGCGCCTTCGATGGCACGCAGCCGGTGTTCAGGCAATCGCCACCCAGTTTGTGGCGCTCGATCAGCGCCACCTTGGCTTTTACGGCAGCGCCAATATAGGCGCTGACCAGCCCGGCCGAGCCGCCGCCAATGACCACCATGTTGTAGTCATAGCGCGCCGGACGCGGCCAGATGGCATATACCTTGCGCGCCTTGATCACTTCGACCAGCTTTTTCGCGATCAGCGGGAACAGGCCGAGCAGCACGAACGAGAACAGCAGGCCGGGCGAAAGAATGCCCTTGAGCGAGGTGATGCGTGACAGCTCGGTGCCGGCATTCACGTACACGAGGGTACCCGCCAGCATGCCGAGCTGGCTGACCCAGTAATAGGTCCAGACCCGCATCTTGGTCAGCCCCATCAGCAGATTGATCAGAAAGAACGGAAACACCGGCACCAGCCGCAGCGTGAACAGGTAGAACGCGCCGTCTTTTTCGATGCCTTCATTGAAGGCCTTGAGCTTGTCGCCGAAACGACGCTCGACCGACTCGCGCAAAATGAAGCGCGCCGACAGGAAGGCCAGGGTCGCACCAACGCATGACGCGAGGGCGACGATCAGCGTGCCGAACCACAGGCCGAAGATGGCACCGGCCGCCAGGGTCAGGATTGCCGCGCCCGGGAACGACAGCGCAGTGACGAGGGTGTAGATCAGGAAAAAGACACCGGCGACCTGCAGCGGCCCGGCCTTGGCGGCGGCCTGCAACGCATCCTGATGCGACTTGAGCTGGGCCAGGCTGAGAAAGCGGCCGAGATCGAATACGAAGAAAGCGATGATCGCCGCAACAATCAGCAGCAACAGGAACAGGCGATTTTTTTTCATGGCGGTGGGAGGTTGCAATGCGTTATTCGGGATCACGCCGCCAGCGCGCCGCCGCAGCTGCTGCCGGCGCCGGCGGTGCAGCCCCAGCAATGGTCGGCCACCACGATCGGATTGTCTGCCAGCGATTCGGTCAGCAAATGCGTCAAGTGCCGGCGGCCCTTGCCGGCCTGCTTCAAGGGCAAGCCGAGCATCTGGTTGAAATCGCAGTCGTACAGGTAGCCGAGATAGTCGACCGAGATCAGCGAGCGACACATCACGTTGTCCAGATTGGCGTCGCGGTGTGCCGAGCGCAGCAGGCTCATGTAGCTGTGGAACTGGCCTTTCGAAACCAGCGTGCTGCCAAAGCGCTGGATCGGCATGTTGGCGATCGTGAACAGCTGGTTGAAGCGGATGCCGAACTGGTCGCCGAGGAAATGATCGTAATCCTGTTTCAGGCTGGTCTGCGACGGCGGCAGCACCGCGCCTTGCGGGTTATAAACCAGATCCAGCGTGAGCCTGCCGTCGGGCGCGCCATAACCGAGCGCGTTCAGGAGTTGCAGCACGCGAATGCTGATGTTGAAGACGCCGTCGCCACGCTGCTTGTCGACGTTATCGGCCAGATAGCACGGCAGCGACGCGACGATCTTGACCTGATGGTCAGCCAGGAATTGCGCCATGGTTTCATAGCCGGGTTGCTTCAGGATGGTCAGGTTGCAGCGGTCGATCACCGCCACCCCGAGCTCGCGCGCAGCGCTGACCAGCAAGCGAAAGTGCTGGTTCATTTCGGGGGCGCCGCCGGTCAGGTCGATGGTGCGAATCGCGCCCAGGCGCAGCACGTCGAGAACCTGATGCACGGTCTCCAGCGACATCTGCTCGGTGCGATTCGGCCCGGCGTTGACGTGACAGTGCAAACAGGACTGGTTGCAGGTGTAGCCCAGATTGACTTGCAGCGTGTCGGGCGTGTGACGGCGCAGCGCCGGAAAATCGGTGGCAACAAGTAAAGGCAAGGTAGCGTGCATGAATGGCGTCCAAAAAAATCGGCGAAGGAATGTCGCACTGTACCGTTGTTCTGTCGCGCGGGTGTGGCTGCGCCTTACAATCGATTCAGCGCGTGCGCGCCGCCAGCTCGACCCGCAAGCGCCGGCTGATGCGGTCGAAGCTCAGCACCAACAGCACGATGGCAATCAGCAAGGTGGCCAGCCGGCCCCACTGGAACAGCGAGACCGCCTCCGACACCAGCAGGCCGATTCCGCCGACGCCGATCATGCCCAGCACGGTCGAGTCGCGCACATTGAATTCCCAGATGTACAAATGAATCGACAGCGCCTGCGGCAACAGCGTGCGCGGCAGCGCGTACAGCACGGTTTGCAGCGGCGTCATGCCCAGCACCAGTCCGGAGGCGATCAACCGTTCGTCGATGTTTTCGATCGCTTCGGCGTACAGCTTGCCGTAGGTGCCGAACGAGTGCAAGGCAATGGCCAGGATGCCCGCCATCGGCCCCAGTCCGATGATGCCGACCAGCAGCAGCCCGAACACCAGCGCATGGATCGCGCGCGCCGCGTCCAGCAGCAGCCGCACTGGCGCGGCCAGCAGGCGCGGCACGGCCATGTTGCGCGCGGCGATCACCCCGAACGGCAACGCTGCCACGGCCGCCAGCAGCGAGCCGAGCGTGGCGACCTTGAGGGTGATCCAGATCGCATCCAGCAAACCGGCCAGATAGCGCCGCTCGACCAGACGCTGATCGTCGACCCGCAGCACGACGCCGGCGTCATTGGTGAATTCCAGATGCGGATTGCCGAACCAGGCGTCGAACAGGCTCGGGTGCGACATTTCCGCGGCGGTCTTGAACAGGTTTTCCAGCGGCTTGCGGCCGAACTGGAAGTCACCGGCCTGCACGAAGCTGATCACGCTGGCGACGATCAGGATGCCGTACAGCAGCGCAAACAGTTGCAGCCGCAGCCGGGCGGCGGTTGGTTTGCGCACGGGCTGGCTTATTTGCGCGGCTGCAGCTTGCCGGTCGCCAGACCCGCATCGCGAATCGACGTGTAGAACTTGTCATCGCTTTTGACGAAGCCGGTGTAATGCGCCGGCAGCAGCGCCGGATTGGTTTTCAGTTCATCGCCCACCTGCACCAGTGCGGCCTGCAGTTTGGCGACGAAGGCTGCGTCCTTGAACAGCTCGGCGCTGACCGCCACGGCATCGTTGGGCAGCGGCGCCGAGGTCCAGATGATCTTGCTGTCCGCGGCCTTGATCAGCCCCTGCTCGATCATGGCGTTGCGGTTGCGGTCGTAGTCGGCGCCGGCATCGAGTTCGCCGCGCGTGACCTGGGTCTCGATCGCCTGGTGTTTGGTGTAGAGCACCTTGCTGAAAAATTTCTCGGGGTCGGGAATGCCCATCTTGAGGAACTGGTGGGTCGGGATCAGATAGCCGGAGGTCGAGCCCTTGTCGCCGAACGCAAAGGTCTTGCCCTTCAAATCTTCCAGCTTGTTCAAGCCGGATTTCGGATTGGTGATGACCAGGGCGAAATACTCCGGCTTGCCGTCATACAGAATGGTCGAGACCACCTGCGCACCGGCCTGGTTGTTGGCGAGGACATAGCCCCACGGCCCCATCAGGGCGACATCGGTCTCGCCGTTGGCCAGCGATTTTGCCAGTCCTTCCCAACTGTCGACGGTGCGCAGTTCGACCGGACGGCCGAGTTTTTTGGACAGATATTCGGCCAGCGGCCGATAGGTGGCGTCGTTCTTTTCCTTGTCGGGCTGGAACAGTCCGACGCCCAGCCGCAATGGCTCGGCGGCGAAGGCGGCGCTGGCAACCAGCGCGGTGGTCAACAACAAGGCGGCAAGGCGGGAAACAAAACGGAGCATCGAAATTCCTTTGATCAAATTGAACTGGTCGGCGCTGCGCACCAATGGCTTACAGGTATTTTTCCAGTAGCGGCGCCAGTTTGTCGCGCGTCGCCTGCGGCATTGCTGCCGGCTGCGTCACCAGTGACTGGGCCAGCGCGGTGTGTGCGGCCGACACCGGCGCATTCGCACCCAGCCGCCGCAGCGCAGCGCGCAGGATTGCCTGCGCGCCGGCCGCATTGTGCGTCAGGTTGCCGATCGCCATCTCGGCGGTGACGGCCTCGTGGCCCGGATGCCAGCAATCGAAATCCGTCACCAGCGCCAGCGTCGCGTAGGCGATCTCGGCTTCCCGTGCGAGGCGCGCTTCGGGCATGTTGGTCATGCCGATGATGTCGGCGTCCCAACTGCGGTACAGCCGCGATTCGGCCAGCGTCGAGAAGGCCGGGCCTTCGATGCAGACATAGGTGCCACCGCGCTGGAGCGTGACGTCGGCCAGCGAGGCATCGGCGAAGGCGTCGGCCAGCACGTCGCTGAGCGCGGCGCAGACCGGTCGCGCCAGGCTGATGTGGGCCACCGCGCCGTCGCCAAAGAAGGTCCCGGCGCGCTGGCGCGTGAGGTCGATGAACTGGTCCGGCAGCACCATCTGGCGTGGCGCCAGATGTTCTTTCAGCGAGCCCACCGCCGAGACCGAGATCAGGTACTCGACCCCGAGGCTTTTCAGCGCCCAGATATTGGCGCGAAACGGAATCTCGCTCGGCAGCACGCTGTGGTTGCGGCCGTGGCGGGCCAGGAACGCGACCCGCACGCCATCGAGCGTGCCGATGGCGATCGCATCCGAGGGGTTGCCGAACGGCGTCGGGATCAACTGTTCGGTGACGTCCTGCAAACCTTCCATCTGGTACAGGCCGCTGCCGCCGAGAATTGCAAACCGGATTTTTTCCATGATTGGGCAGATGAGTAGTGAAGTGCGGAGCTTATCTCACGAAATCCACAATGGCGCTTCGTCCATCAAGGCAATTTGCTCGCGCAACTCCAGAATCCGGTCCTGCCAGTAGCGTTGCGTGTTAAACCAAGGGAACGCCACCGGGAAGGCCGGATCGTCCCAGCGCCGCGCCAGCCACGCCGAGTAATGCAGCAGACGCAGCGTGCGCAGCGCCTCCACCAGATGCAGCTCGCGCGGATCGAAGTCGCAAAAGTCTTCGTAGCCGGCCAGCAGGTCCGACATCTGCCGCGTCATGTCGGCGCGCTCGCCCGACAGCAGCATCCACAGATCCTGAATCGCCGGGCCGGTGCGGCTGTCATCGAAGTCGACAAAATGCGGACCGGCATCGGTCCACAAGACATTGCCGCTGTGGACATCGCCGTGCAGCCGTAGCACCGCCACATCGCCGGCGCGGTCGTAACAACGCCGCACGCCGTCCAGCGCCTGCGCGGTCACGGTGCGCCAGGCTTCAAGCAGCTCGGGCGGAATGAAACCGTGTTCCAGCAGCCAGGCGCGCGGCTCTTCGCCGAAGGTGGTGACGTCAAGACTGGGCCGTTGCAAAAACGGCCGGACCGCGCCAACCGCATGGATGCGGCCGAGAAAGCGGCCGAGCCATTCCAGCGTGGCCGGGTCTTCCAGTTCCGGCGCACGGCCGCCGTGACGCGGGAAGACGGCGAAGCGAAAGCCGTCCAGATTGTGCAGACTGCGCCCGTCCGGCAAGCGGATCGCCGGCACCACCGGGATTTCGAGCCCGACCAGCTCTTCGACAAACGCATGTTCTTCCAGGATGGCGGCGTCCGTCCAGCGACCCGGTCGATAGAATTTTGCCACCAGCGGTGGCCCGTCATCGATGCCGATCTGGTACACGCGGTTTTCGTAGCTGTTGAGGGCCAGCAAACGGCCGTCGCCATGCAGGCCGATACTGTCGAGCGCATCAAGCACCAGATCGGGACTGAGTTGGGCAAACGAAGGGTCAGGGGTCATGGCCGCATTGTACGGCGCGCGCGGCCATCGCAATGGCATTTCCTGCGCGCTGCAGCAAACAGGGGGATACACTACGCCCAACCCCATCTTGCCCGGAGCTTTTGATGCACCTCGACCAGCCTTTATCCGACAAAGAGTTCGACGAACTCGACAAATTCCTGCTATCCGACCGCTGTGCCGATGACGGCATGACCATGGATTCACTGCACGGCTACCTGACCGCGCTGGTGATCGGCCCCGAGCCGGTGCCGCTGCAGGAGTGGCTGCCCGGCGTCTGGGGCGAGTCCAGCGAGGACGGACCGAAGTTCAAGTCGCCCAAGGAGTTCGACCACATCGTCGGCCTGATCTCGCGCTTCATGAACGAGATCGCGATCACGATGGAGGTTGCACCAAAGGAATTCGAACCGCTATTTTGCGAATTCGAATGGGAAGGCCATCAGGTCCTCGACGGCGAAGCCTGGGCCTGGGGTTTCTGGGAAGGCATTCAACTGCGCGCCGAGGCGTGGGAAACGATCTGGACCTCCAACCTGGCCGACCTGATGCGACCGATCTATTTGCTCGGCGCCGAAGAGATCGAAGAAAGCGAAATGCATCTGGTCGATACGCCGCTCAAGGCGCACAAGATGACGGTCGAGCTGGAAGCGGCGATTCCGCACATCCTGAAATTCTGGGCGCCGCTGCGCAAGTCCGGCGTCGAAACCGTGCAGCGCGAGACGCCGAAGGTCGGGCGCAATGATGACTGTCCGTGCGGCAGTGGAAAGAAGTTCAAGAAGTGCTGCGGGGCTGAAGGTCAGGCATGATTTTGCATCGATTGTCGCCGTTTTGCGATCTCGACCCAGGATAGGTTTGCATGCGATTGTGATGGCACCTATGCTGTCATCATGATTTCAGTTGTGATCGACACTAACGTCTTTGTTGCAGGCATGCGCTCTGAAGGCGGCGCTTCAAGACAGATTCTTCGCGACGCTTTGCAGGGCAAGATTGAGCCATTGTTTGGCAATGTCTTGTGGCTCGAATACGAAGATTTTCTTGGGCGTCCCGTTTGGACTGACGCCACGACCAACGAGGAGAGGCTGCAAGTCCTGGCCGCCCTGGCAAAGGCCGGACGATGGGTGACGGTCTATTACGGATGGCGCCCAAATTTGCCCGATGAGGCGGACAACCACCTGATTGAACTTGCAATTGCTGGCGGGGCCTCTGCAATCATTACCCATAATGTCCGTGACGTTCGCCGTGGTGAATTGCTACTAAACGGAATGCGTGTTTACACACCGGCAGAGTACCTGGAGAAAAACCGATGAGTATCTTGACAATTCGATTGCCTGACAACACGACAGACCGGTTGAAATCCATGGCGCGAAGCCGCGGCTTGAGCGTGAATAAACTGGTGGAAGAAATGAGCGCTCAGGCGCTTGCTGCATGGGATACAGAAAATCGATTTCGCACTTTGGCATCGCAGGGTGATGCGCAAAAGGCGATGGACATTCTGGATCGACTTGGTAGCCAAACCACCGGCAATTAGACTGGTGCAGTTGATTGATCGCGGCAGGACCCATCATGCGCCGGCACTTCCTGGCGGTTACTCCAGAGCGATCACGTGGCAAGTTTGAATCGGATGGCCCAACAGTTTCTCGGCAGGGAAGCCTGGGAATGGGGTTGTTGGGAGGGCATTCAACTGCGCGGCAGCGTCAGTCAATCTGCCGCTGCCGCGCCGCAAACAACGCCCCCACCACCGCGATAGCGGCCAAAAAATAGAACCCATCGACCAGCGCCTGGAACTGGGCGTGGCGTGCCATCGCCGGCGCCAGGCTGACCAGCGCCAAGGCGTGCGCTTCCGTGACACTGTTCCCGGCCGCACTGAAATCACGTACCAGCGCCTGCAGGGCGGGCGCGAACAGCGGGTTGCGCAAGCTCTCCTGCGCCACCGCCAGCGACTGGTGCAGTGCCAGCCGGTGCTGTTCGAGGATCAGGATCGAGGCCGTGGCCAGCGACATCGCCATTTGCCGAACGATGTTCTTCAAGCGATAGCCGTGCGCAAACTCGTCATCGGTAAAGATATTGAAAGCGAGGTTGGCCACCGGCAGGATGATGAAGATGACCAGCAAGCCACGCAGCAACATCGGTCCGAGCAGGGCTGCGACGCCGGCATCCGGCGGCATCATGGCGATCCAGACCGCCGCGACCAGCGCCAGTAAAAAGCCCGGCACGATGACGAATTTCTTGCGTTTGACCCGTCGCGAAAAACGGAACCAGACGAACAGCGTGACGGCCGCCAGCAGCGACGGCAAGCCGATCAGGTAGCCAGTCTTTTCGATGCTGTAGCCATGGCCATCCTCCAGCATGCGCGGCAGCAGATAACTGAACCCGGTCGACAGGAAATAGTAGAACAGGAACAGCACCAGCCCGATCAGGAAACGTCGCTCACGCAGCGCGTGCAAGCTGATCAGAGGGGCCGGATGATGCCACTGGTGATAGCCGAACCAGACCAATGCTGCAATCCCCAGCAGCGCCAGCATCAGGACAGTAGGCGATCCGGTCAATTGCTCGGAGCGCGCCTTCATCAAGACAATTTGCAGGGCGGCCTGGCCGAACGCAAACAGCATGTAAGGCCACAAGTGCGCCGCGCCACGCTGCTCGGGTTGGCGGTTACCTGTGTTGGGCAACACGAACAGGGTCGCCGCGACCAGCATCAAGGCGACCGGAACGGTGCAGGCAAACAGGCCGCGCCAGCCGAACTGCGTCACCAGCCAGCCGCCCGCCAGTGGCGCGCAGGCGCCGCCCAAAAAGATCATGACCAGAAACGCCCGCAGCGCCTTTGGACGCGCGGCAGCACCAAAGTCGCGCTGGATCAGGATGCGGCACGCACCCATCATCGGACCGATGAAATAGCCTTGCAGCGAGCGTGCCAGGAATAATTCCAGCGGCGTGTGCGACAGCGCCGCCAGCACGCCACCCACTGCATACAACGCCAGGCACGCGGCGATATAGCGGCGCTGTCCGAGCCGCTCGACCCACCACTCCTGCTGCAGGATGCCCAGCACGGCGGCCACCGCATAGCCGCTCGAGACCCAGACGAATTCTGTCAGCGAGGCATGCACGCCATCGGCGATGGCGCGTACAAAGAAAGAGAAAATGGCACTGTCGAAATAGTCGAGCGCGGTCACCAGCGCGATCGCCCACGGCAGCAGCGCCGGGCGCAGGCGCTGCACCGTCAACGGCATGCCGTCATCAGACCCGCTCGATGATCAAGGCGATCCCCTGCCCGACCCCGATGCACATCGTGCACAGGGCAAACCGTCCCTGGGTCCGATGCAGTTGATTGATCGCGGTGGTGACCAGCCGGGCGCCGGAGGCGCCAAGCGGATGACCCAGCGCGATTGCGCCGCCGTTCGGATTGACGCGCGGATCATCATCGCGCAAACCGAGGTCGCGCAGCACTGCCAGTCCTTGCGCGGCAAACGCTTCGTTGAGCTCGATCACATCCATCTGCGCCATCGTCACGCCGGTTTGCACCAGCAGCTTGCGCGTGGCCGGGGCCGGACCGATGCCCATGATGCGCGGCGGCACGCCGGCGGTGGCCATGCCGATCACGCGGGCGCGCGGCGTCAGCTGGTTCTTGTGGGCGGTGCGTTCGTCGGCCAGCAACAGGGCGCAGGCGCCATCGTTGATGCCAGAGGCGTTGCCGGCAGTAACGGTGCCACCGGCATGCACGATCGGCTTGAGTTTGGCCAGCGCTTCGATGGAAGTTGCGCGCAGGTGTTCGTCGCGGGTAAAGATCAGCGGATCGCCATTGCGGTGCGACAGCGTGACCGGGGTGATTTCGTCGTCGAAGAAACCGAGTTCCTGCGCCGCCTGGGCCTTGCGTTGCGAGTTCAGCGCAAAGCGGTCCTGCGCCGCGCGGTCAACGCCGAATTCGGCGGCGACGTTCTCGGCAGTCTCGGGCATCGAATCGACGCCGTACTGGGTCTTCATGAGCTTGTTGATGAAACGCCATCCGATGGTGGTGTCGTAGAGCTGGGTGTCGCGGGCAAACGCCGTGTCGGCCTTGCCCATCACGAACGGCGCCCGGCTCATCGATTCGACGCCGCCCGCAATCATCATGCCGGCTTCGCCGGCGCGAATCGCGCGTGCCGCGGTACCGACCGCATCAAGGCCGGAACCGCACAGCCGGTTGATCGTCGCCGCCGCCACGCCGACTGGCAAGCCGGCCAGCAAGGCAGCCATGCGTGCGACGTTGCGGTTGTCTTCACCGGCCTGGTTGGCGCAGCCGTACAGGACATCGTTGACCTGCTCCCAGTCGACCGACGGATTGCGGATCATCAGCGCCGCCAGCGGAATCGCACCGAGGTCATCGGTCCGGATCGCCGCCAGGCTGCCGCCGTAGCGGCCGAATGGGGTGCGGATGGCGTCGCAAATGAAGGCTTGAGTAATCATGATGTGCTTTGCATGATTTATCGTTGGAAAAAATCCGATCCCGGCCCGGCCGAGAGCGGTTTATGCCTTGATGAAGTGTTCGCGGTAGTAGCGCAATTCTTCGATCGATTCGATGATGTCGGCCAGCGCGGTGTGCTTCTGGTGTTTCTTGAAACCGCTGGCAAGTTCCGGTTTCCAGCGCTTGCACAATTCCTTGAGTGTGGAAACGTCCAGATTGCGGTAGTGGAAAAAGGATTCCAGCTTTGGCATGCCGCGCGCCATGAAGCGGCGATCCTGGCAAATCGAATTGCCGCACATCGGCGATTTTCCGGCCGGCACGTAGTCTTTTAGAAATGCGATCAGTGCTTCTTCGGCGTCTGCTTCCGAGACTGTCGAAGCCTTGACCCGTTCGATCAGGCCGGAACGGCCGTGGGTGCCCTTGTTCCACGCATCCATCCCATCGAGCGCCGCGTCAGACTGATGAATCGCGAACACCGGGCCCTGGCCAAGGATGTTCAGTTCCGAATCGGTGACCACCACCGCGACTTCAATGATGCGATCGTTCTCCGGGTCCAGCCCGGTCATCTCCATATCCAGCCAGACCAGATTGAATTCGTTCGGGCGCGGCAGGGCGGTTTGTGGCTCGGCCAATGCGTCGGCGTGTTCGGCTGCTTGTGACATAATCGTTTTCCTTCGCGTTTTACTTCTACAGCGGCCCATTTTCTCACAGGGAAAGCATGTATTCACTCGGGTTTTCAATTTTGTTTGTCGGCTTTGTACTGGTCACTTTGGCAATGCGGTTCTGGCTCGCCAGCCGCCAGCTGCGCCATGTGGCGGCGCATCGGGCTGCGGTGCCGGCCCAGTTCGCGGAAAAAATACCGCTCGCTGCGCACCAGCGCGCCGCCGACTACACCAGCGCCAAAACCCGCTTCGGTCTGCTGCAGTTGCTGGTCAGTACCGCGGTACTTATTGGTTTTACATTGCTGGGTGGCCTGCAGGCGCTGTCGGCCCTGCTGCCGCCCTTCATCGGCACCGGGATGGTGTATCAGCTGGGCTTGCTGGTGGCGTTTGCGCTGATCTCCGGGCTGATTGATCTGCCGTTCGATTACTACAAGCAGTTCGTGCTTGAACAGCGCTTCGGCTTCAACAAGATGACGCGCGGCCTGTTCTTCGCCGACATGCTCAAGGGCGTGCTGCTCGGCGCGGCCATCGGGCTGCCGCTGATCTGGGTGATCCTGACTCTGATGGAAAAATCCGGCGCGCTGTGGTGGTTTTATGCGTGGCTGGTGTGGAGCGGTTTCCAGCTGTTGATGCTGGTGCTGTATCCGACCGTGATCGCGCCGCTGTTCAACAAGTTCACGCCGCTGGCCGACGATAGTCTGCGTGCCCGCATCGAAGGCCTGATGCAGCGTGTCGGCTTTGCGTCGAAGGGCTTGTTCGTGATGGACGGCTCGAAACGCAGCGCGCATGGCAATGCGTATTTTTCCGGCTTTGGCGCGGCCAAGCGCATCGTGTTTTTCGACACCTTGCTGGCACGCCTGGCGCCACCCGAGATCGAGGCGGTGCTGGCGCACGAACTGGGTCACTTCAAGCTCAAGCACATCATCAAGCGCATTGCGATGATGTTCGCGCTGTCGCTGGCCTTTCTGGCGCTGCTGGGCTTTCTGAAAACCCAGTTATGGTTCTACACCGGCCTGGGCGTGCAGCCGAGTGCGTTTGCCAGCAACGATGCGATGGCGCTGATCCTGTTCATGCTGGTGCTGCCGGTGTTCACGTTTCTGTTGGCACCGCTGACCTCGATCAGCTCGCGCAAGCATGAATTCGAAGCCGATGCGTTTGCCGCCACCCACACCGATGCGCGCGATCTGGTATCGGCGCTGGTGAAACTGTACGAAGACAATGCCTCGACGCTGACCCCGGACCCGCTCCACTCGGCCTTTTACGACTCCCATCCACCCGCCACCGTGCGCATCAGCAGACTGCTGGCGGCTTAAACCAAGGACAACATCCATGACACTGACCGATCTGCTCGAAAAGAAATGCCGTCCGGTAGAAACCGCGCTGACCACTGCTGGCATCGATGAGCTGCTGGCGCTGATCAAGGGGTGGGCAATGGTCGACGGCAAAGTGACCAAGGCCTTCGATTTTCACGATTACTACGAAACGCTGGCCTTCATCAACGCCATCGCCTACGTCATCCACGCGGAAGATCACCATCCGGAACTGGTGGTCACGTATAACCGCTGCATCGTCAAATTCGATACCCACTCGGTCAACCATGGCAAGGGCGGGATTTCCGAAAACGATTTCATCTGCGCGGCCAAGGTCGATGCAATTTTCCAGCAGTCGTTTACCTGACGCATGGCCAAGCCTGAACAGATCAGCGCGACGATCATTGCCGCGCATGGCCGGCATTATCTGGCGCAAACCGATTCGATCAAATTGCAATGCGTTACCCGCGGCAAGAAGAGCGATGTCGCGGTTGGCGACATCGTCAACGTCGCGCTGACCTCGCCGAACCAGGGCGTGATCGAATCGATCGCCGAGCGCGCCACGCTGCTGTATCGCTCGGATCAGTACAAATCCAAGCTGCTGGCCGCCAACGTCACGCAATTATTCATCGTGGTCGCCACCGAACCGGGCTTTTCGGATGATCTGGTGTCGCGCTCACTGGTCGCGGCCGAAGCCGCCGGGGTCAAGCCGCATCTGATTCTCAACAAGATCGACGTGACCGAATCGCTGGCCAAAACCCGTCAGCGGCTGGCGCAATATGCCGGCCTCGGCTACCCGGTGCATGAAGTCTCGGCACGCGCCGCGCCAGAGGCCGCAGTCGCGACGCTGGCGCCGCTGCTGGCTGGCAATTCGACCATCCTGATCGGCCAGTCGGGCATGGGCAAGTCGTCGCTGATCAATCTGCTGGTGCCGGACGCCGATATCGCGGTGCGCGAGATTTCCGCCGCGCTCGATACCGGCAAGCACACCACCACGTTCACGCGCCTGTACCGCACCGCGCCGGACACTGCCATCATCGATTCGCCGGGATTCCAGGAATTTGGTTTATACCATTTGTCGGAAGGCATGCTGGAACGTGCCTTCCCGGAATTCAACGCCTTGCTGGGCAAGTGCAAATACTACAATTGCCATCACCTGACCGAGCCATCCTGCGCCGTCCTGGCAGCGCTGGCAGCGGGCGAAATCCTGCCGTACCGGCACGCGCTGTACGTGCAACTGTTGCACGAGTCATCGCAAAAGCTGTATTGATCGGGTTTCTGCGGTGAATTGCCGATCCGATCCCTTATAATCAATTGTTCATCCAACCGGCGCCAGGCAGAGTCCCGCTCAGCCGATTTCATTATGTCCAGCAAACCAATAAAGCATTTCCTGCAGTTTTCCGATTTTTCGCTCGGTGAATTCGAGTACTTGATCGAACGTGCGCAGTTCATCAAACGCAAATTCAAGAACTACGAGCCGTACCACCCGTTGCTCGACCGCACGCTGGTGATGGTGTTCGAAAAGAATTCGACCCGCACCCGCCTCTCGTTCGAAGCCGGCATGCACCAGCTCGGCGGCGCGGCGATCTATCTGAATACGCGCGACAGCCAGCTTGGCCGCGGCGAGCCGGTCGAGGATGCGGCCCAGGTCATGTCACGCATGTGCGACATCATCATGGTGCGCACCTTTGGCCAGGACATCATCCAGCGCTTCGCCGACAACTCGCGCGTGCCGGTGATCAACGGCCTGACCAATGAACACCATCCGTGCCAGGTACTGGCCGATGTCTTCACCTTCATCGATCATCGCGGCTCGATTGCCGGCAAGACCGTGGCCTGGATCGGCGACGCCAACAACATGCTGTATTCGTGGTTGCAGGCGGCCGAAGTGTTCGGCTTCCATGTCAATGTCTCGACGCCGGCCGGCTACGATCTCGACCCGGCGCTGGTGGCTGCAACCAATACCCGCTACACGCTGTTTGCCAATCCCTCCGACGCCTGCGCCGGAGCGCATCTGGTGACCACCGATGTCTGGACCAGCATGGGGTATGAAGAAGAAAACGCCGCGCGCCTGAAGGCCTTCGATGGCTGGATCGTCGATGCGGCCAAGATGCAGCGCGCCGAGCCGAATGCACTGTTCATGCATTGCCTGCCCGCGCATCGCGGCGAGGAAGTCTCGGCCGACGTCATCGACGGTCCGCAGTCGGTGGTCTGGGACGAAGCCGAAAACCGCCTGCATGTGCAAAAGGCGCTGCTCGAATATCTGGTCCTGGGCATGCTGTAAAAAAATTGTTAATTGAAAGACGAAAAACATGAGCGATACCAAAAAAGTCGTGCTGGCGTATTCCGGCGGCCTCGACACCTCCGTCATCCTGAAGTGGTTGCAGGATAACTATCACTGCGAAATTGTCACCTTCACCGCCGACCTGGGCCAGGGCGAAGAACTCGAACCGGCACGCCAGAAGGCGCTGAAGTTCGGCATCAAGCCGGAGAACATCCACATCGATGACCTGCGCGAAGAATTCGTGCGCGATTTCGTGTTCCCGATGTTCCGCGCCAACACCGTGTACGAGGGCGAATATCTGCTCGGCACCTCGATCGCCCGGCCATTGATCGCCAAGCGCCTGATCGAGATCGCCCGCGAAAGCGGCGCCGACACGATCTCGCATGGCGCCACCGGCAAGGGCAATGACCAGGTCCGCTTCGAACTGGGCGCGTATGCGCTGATGCCGAACGTGAAGGTCATCGCGCCATGGCGTGAATGGGATCTGCTGTCGCGCGAAAAGCTGCTGAAGTACGCCGAAGATGCCGGCATCGCCGTCGACATGAAGCACAAGAACGGCGGCGCGCCGTATTCGATGGACGCCAACCTGCTGCACATCAGCTTCGAGGGACGGCATCTGGAAAACCCGAGTGCCGAAGCCGAGGAAGCAATGTGGCGCTGGACCGTCAGTCCGGAGGCGGCGCCAGACCAGGCCGAATACCTCGATCTGGAATACGAACGCGGCGATATCGTGGCGCTGAACGGCACCCGCATGTCGCCGGCCACGGTACTGACCGAACTCAACCGGCTGGGCGGCAAGCACGGCATTGGCCGTCTCGACCTGGTCGAAAACCGCTACGTCGGGATGAAGTCACGCGGTTGCTACGAAACCCCGGGCGGCACCATCATGCTGCGCGCCCACCGGGCGATTGAATCAATCACGCTGGATCGCGAAGTCGCGCATCTGAAAGACGACCTGATGCCGCGCTATGCCTCGATGATCTACAACGGCTACTGGTGGGCGCCGGAGCGCGTCGCACTGCAAACCCTGATCGACCATACCCAGCATTCGGTCAATGGCTGGGTGCGCCTGAAGCTGTACAAGGGCAATGTGATCGTGGTGTCGCGCGATTCAAAAACCGATTCGCTGTTCGACATGAAAATCTCGACCTTCGATGAAGACGGCGGCGCCTACAACCAGGCCGACGCCGGCGGCTTCATCAAGCTCAATGCCTTGCGCATGCGCATCGCGGCGATTGCGCGCGAAAAGCGCGGCAGTTAATTCGCACTGTCCGAAGCGGCCTCCCGGCCGCTTTTTTTTCATCCCGTTCAAAGGTGACATGATGTCCGACCAATTCGATCAAGTCGCAGTGCGCAAGCGCGCGAATGTGTATTTCGACGGCAAATGCGTTTCGCACACCGTGCTGTTTGCCGATGGCAGCAAAAAAACCTTGGGAGTGATTTTTCCCTCGCTGCTGACGTTCAACACCGGCGCCGCCGAAACCATGGAGCTGCTGTCCGGCGCATGTCGCATCCGGCTGGCCGGGCAAACCGATTGGACCAGCTTCGCGGCCGGCCAGCAATTCGATGTGCCGGCCCACTCCAGCTTCGAAATCGAGACGCTCGAGATGCTCGATTACGTCTGCCATTTCGTGTGACAACGCCGGACCGGATCAGTCGCCCAGCTTGCGCTCCGGACGCGGCATTTTGGGCAAATTCAGTCCTGCGATGTAATCCATGAACAGGCGATCCTCGATCAGGTAGCCGCTGCCCGGCTTGGCCAGCACGCCAGCCTTCTTCAATCGTTCCAGTGCAGCGCGCACCCGCGAAATCGTGACCGCGTCGCCGCTGCTGCGGCTGAGCAGCTCCAGCGTGTCGCGCGCCAGCGGCGCCAGGCCATGCGCCAGCGCCACCAGCAGCGCCTGCTCGATCGGCGCCAGCACGGCAAAGTTGGCCTCCCAGCCTGCCACCTGCCGTTCGCTGGCGGTGAACTTCCTGAGCGCGGCGGCGACATCGACATTGCCCTCGGCCGACATCTCCTTGACGATGTCCTTGATCAGCGCGGGCTTGTAGCCGATGTACGCGAAGGCCTCGCGCAGCGCCGCCAGATCCAGCGCCTTGGCCGGATGCACGCTGCGGAAATGCTTCGCCAGCAGCTTCAGATAATCGTCCCCCAGCGTCGGAAAATCGAGCAGCTGCGTGAACTGATACATCGGCGCGCCGACCGTTGACATCATCGAACTCAAGGCCGCCTGCGAGGAACCGGTGAACACGGCACTCACCTTCGCCTGCCGGTGCGAGAGCACCGCACGGATGCTGGCGATCACCGCCGCGCCGTCGGCCGATTCGGCCAGCGCCTGGATCTCGTCGAGCATCAACAGAATCGGTTTGCCGCTGGCGCGCGCCAGCTTCAGAATCAGCGCATCGAAGCGCAGCGCCGGATTGTCGGGCAAGGGGCGGCGCGCCGGTTCGGCGCCAAACTCCACGCCGGCAATGCGCTTGATCGGTGTTTTTGCAATCCGGCCGATGGCGCCGGACGGCACCGTGACGTCATCGAGCGCCTCCTCGATGGCGTAATTGATCGCCTCCAGCGGCGCGCTGCGCTGCAACCACAGGTCGGCGTACACCGCCAGATAGCCGGCGCGTTGCGCGATCGGCACCAGATCGTTCTTCAGGAACCAGGTCTTGCCAATCCGGCGCGGCGCAAACAGGGCGATGGGACGGCCGGGCTGGCCGGCCAGCAACGCCAGATAACCCTCGGCAAGCGCGGGGCGACTGACCTGAATGTCATCGAAATTCGTCATGCGTTGATTGTCGCACGACCGCAATAGGACAGCAATTGCCGTTTTATTGTCGCCCGACGACAATGACTCACTGCAGCGTCAGCATGCCGGCCATGACGTCCGCCGGCACGCCGGGGCTGAACAGGAATCCCTGCATCTGGTCGCAACCCAGCAGGCGCAACTGCTCGCGTTGCTCGATGGTTTCGACGCCTTCCGCGACCGAGCCCAGGCGCAACGATTCGGCCAGCGAAATGATGGTCGATACGATCGCCATATTCTCGGCGCTGCTGGTCATGCCGGTGATGAAGGAGCGGTCGATTTTCAGGGTGTCGATCGGCAGCCTGGCCAGATAGCTGAGCGACGAATAGCCGGTGCCGAAATCGTCGATTGCAATCGTCAGGCCGGCTTCGCGCAGCGCCGCCAGCTTGCCGCGCGATACGTTCGGATCGTTGTCATCCATGAACAGGCTCTCGGTAATCTCGATCTCCAGGTCGCTCGACTCGCCCACCGCAAGGATCGCCAGCACGCGCGGCACGAAGTCATTCTGGCGAATCTGCAGCTGCGAGACATTCACGGCGATGCGCGGCACCGCCAGTCCCATCGCGCTCCATGCCTGGTACTGCTGATGCGCATGCGCAATGACCCAGCTGCCGACCTCGACGATCAGGCCGCTTTCCTCCAGCATCGGGATGAACTGGAGCGGCGGCACCAGGCCGACACCAGGCTCATTCCAGCGAATCAACGCTTCCATGCCGACAATCCGGCCATTCTGCAGGTCGACCTTGGGCTGGTAGTGCAGCACGAACTGCTGTTCTTCCAGCGCGCGCCGCAAGCGCCCTTCCAGCGAATAGCGTTCGGCAGTGCGGGCATTCATGTCGGCGGTGTAGAACAACGAGCGCACCTTGGCGATCTTGGCATCTTTCAGCGCGGCTTCGGCGTTGCGCAGCAGGCTGTCGCTGTCGGCACCGTCAATCGGATACATGGCAATGCCGGCGCGCATGGTCAGCCGCACGCTCTTGTCGCGAATCTGCATCGGCTCGCCCACCACGCCGGCCAGATCTTTTTCGATCAGCGCGGCCACATCCACGGCGTCGCAGTTGCCACGCGCAATGAAGGCGAAGGAATCGGCATTGATGCGGGCCAGATAGCCGGCATCGGGCAGGCTGTCGCGCAGGCGACGCGCCACCACCCGCAGCAGTTCGTCGCCGGCGAGCCGGCCAAAGGTTTCGTTGATATGCCGGAAGCGCTCGACATCGATGAGCACCATCGCCAGATGATCCTGCGCCCCGCTGGCATTGGCATTGAGCAGTTGTCCGACCCGCTCGAGGAACAGCGCGCGGTTGGGCAAGCCCGTCAATGAATCAAAGTAGGCCAGATAATTGATCTGCTCTTCCTTGGCGATGAAATCGTGCGAGAACGAGATGTCGTCGGCCAGCTCCGAGAGCAGATGTTGTTCATCGTCGTTGAAGGCATCGACGTGCTCGGACAGCAGCGCAAGAATGCCGAACGGATGTTCACCGGCCATCAACGGCACCACAAACGCCGATCGATATCCCCGCTCGAGAAACTGGCTGCGCCACGGCGCCATGCGCGGGTCGCTGCCGATATCGTTGCTGATGACGCTGTGCATGTCGCGCAAGGCGAGCCCGATCAGGCCCTGCCCGGGCCGGACCGGTTCGTTCGCGATGAGTTCCAGCGCGTGCAGGAATGGCTCATCGACACCGGCCCATGCCACCGGCCGCATGACCTGCGTTTCGGCGTCCCGAACGCCGACCACGGCGCCGGCGAACTCACCCTGCTCGAAAGCGATGCGGCAGGCTTCGTCGAGCAGGGTTTGCTTGTCGCGCACGCGCAGGATGACCGAGTTGATGCTGCCGAGAATAGTGCGAATACGCGTCATCCGCAGCAACCGCTCCTGCTGCGCCCAGCGCTCGGAGACATCGCGGATCACGCTGGATATCCACAAGCCATCGGCGGTTTGCAAGCGGCTCAGACTGATTTCTGCGGGAAACCGGGTGCCGTCACGACGCTGCGCGGTCAGTTCAAAGCTGACCGTGCCGCCGCTTGATGCAGCGCTGTCGGGCGGTAGCACATGCCACTGCGCCGACGCCGTCGTCACCAGCAAATTGGCGCTGGCCCCGAGCATCTCGCTGCGCGCATAACCAAACAGCAATTCGGCTTGCGCGTTGACGATGTCGATGCAGCCATGCTGGTCGATCACGACGATCGCATGCGGTGCATATTCGATCAGATCATGAAAGCGTGATTCGGCGCGCACCCGCGCAGCCTGTCCACGCGCCTCGTCGACTGCACGCCGCACCGCAATGGCAAGTCGCTGCAAATTGGTTTTCAGAAGATAGTCGACTGCGCCGCCCTTGAGCGCATTGATGGCGGTTTCTTCGCCGATGGTGCCGGAGACGAAGATAAACGGAATCTCCGGATGGGCATCGCGCGCCAGCTTGAGCGCGCTGATGCCATCGAATCCCGGCAGGGAGAAGTCCGACAGGATCACGTCCGGCCGAAACTCGGCCATCTGTGCGATGAACGCATTGCGGGTTTCCACCCGCGACACCTCGATATTCAACCCGCCCCGAATCAGTTCGCGCCTGGCCAGTTCGGCCTCGGTCGCGACGTCTTCGAGCATCAGGACCTTCAGTATTTCACTCACGGCAAAATCTCATAGTGGTACCTTGTTGACGAGCATCCAGTACAGCCCGGTTTCAGTAATGACCTTGTCGAATTCGAGGGTGTCGACCGGCTTGACGATATAACTGTTGGCGCCCAGCGCATAACTTTCGACGACATCGCGTTCCTCCGCCGATGAGGTGAGCATCACGACTGGAATCATGCGCAGGACTTCATCGCCGCGAATCCGTCGCAGCACTTCAATGCCATCGACTTTCGGCATTTTCACATCCAGCAGCACCAGCTTCGGCTTGCCATTCGTCACCCCGGCAAATTTTCCGGTCCGGTATAGGAAATCAAGCGCTTCACTGCCATCCTTGACCCAGATCAGGCTGTTGGCCAGACCGCGCCGGCGCAAGGCGCGAATGGTCATTTCGGCATCGGTGGCGGTGTCCTCCACCAACAGGATATCGACTTGCTGGAACTCGTCATTGCTCATGCGGCAACTCCTGATTGGGGATCGAGAAAAAGAACGTGGCGCCAGCGCCCAACGCCGACTCCGCCCAGATGCGTCCACGATGCTTTACCACGATGCGCTGGCTGATGGCAAGGCCAACCCCGGTGCCGGGGAATTCATCGGCCGAGTGCAGGCGCTGGAAAACGCCGAACAGCTTGTGGTAATACTGCATGTCGAAGCCGACGCCATTGTCGGCCACGGCGTAAATGGTTTCGTCGGCGGTGCGGGTGCCATTGATGCGGATGCACGGTTGCGCCATCGTGCCACTGTACTTGAGCGCATTCGACAGCAGATTCATCCACACCTGCTGCAACAGGGCATGGTCGCCATATGCCTTTGGCAGATCACCGATCTCGATCTGCGAATCCGGATAATCACCCTTGCGCCGCACCTGCGTGATGGCGTTGTCGACCAGTCCGCGCATGTCGATCTGATCAACTTGCAGCCCCTGTCGCCCGAGCCGCGAAAAGGTCAGCAGATCGTCGATCAGATTGCCCATGCGCTTGCTGTTGTCGCGAATCACATCGAGCAGGCGATGCCCCTCGGCGTCGAGCAATTGTCCGTAGTCTTCGTCGAGCATGCGCGTATAGCCTGACACCGCGCGCAACGGAATACGCAAATCATGCGAAATCGAATAGCTGAAGCTTTCCAGTTCCTTATTGGTGGCTTCGAGTTCGGTGGCACGCTGCAGCAGACTGGCATTGGCCTTGAGCAGCGCGTCGTCAGCGATGCGGCGCTTGCGGTTTTCGGCACGCACCAACAGGAACGCGCTGGCGCTGAGCAGCCCGCCCACCATCGCACCGAGCAGAATGAAGGCGCGGGCACGCCGAACACTAACTTCGGTTCGATTTTCACGTTCGGCCAGCAGGCTGCGTTCGTAGCCAATCATCGATGCCGCCTGCTCGCGGATGCGCTGCATGGCGCCATCGCCGCCGCCCCGCTCGACAAATGCCTTCGCCTCATCGGCGCTTCCCGTGTGGCGAATTTCCAGCAGGCGCGCGTTAAATGCCAGCGCTTCGCGCGCATGCGTCTGCAACGCGATGATGGAACGCTGCTGCACCGGATTGTCGGCGACCAGTGTGTCGAGGGCGGCAAATCGCTCCGGCAGGAGGCGGCGGGCCTCGTCGTAGGGGCGCAGAAATCCCGGGCGCTCGGTAATCACAAAGCCGCGCGCGGCACTCTGCGCATCCTTGAGCAGTGAGCCAACCTCTTCGATTCGGCTGATCACCTCGTTGGTATGCACCACCCACGCGGCGCGGCGCGCCAGATCGCTGATGCTGGCGAGAGAAACGGCGGCGATCAGAGCGAGCGCCAGCAATGCCGCGGCAATGCCGACAGCAGGAAGCGGCGAAGTGGAAGCGGGTTGCTTATTGGGTGACATCGAAGGAAGGTACTCCCGCTTTGAATGACGCTGAATATCTTGCAAGCAAGAATAATGTAACAGCTATCCACAGGGCGGGTTGTTACTCTCGGTAGCCCGCCAATACCTACCGATGACGCTCAGACAATGACCGGCTCCGCCTCCAGCGTCACGCCGAAACGTTGCCGCACATGCGACTCAATTTTTTGCGCCAGCGCCATGACGTCGGCGCCGCGCGCACCGCCGCGATTGACCAGTACCAGCGCCTGTTTTTCATAGACGCCGGCGGCGCCTAGGGTCTTGCCTTTCCAGCCGCACTGCTCGATGAGCCAGCCGGCGGCAAGCTTGCTGCTGCCATCCGGTTGATCGTGACTGACCAGGCCGGGATACGACGCCAGCAAGTCATCGCGCAGCGCACGCGACACCAGCGGGTTCTTGAAAAAACTGCCGGCATTGCCGATGACGGCGGGATCGGGCAACTTGCGTCGGCGGATCGCACTAACTGCCGCGCTGACCTGCTGCATGCTTGGCGCGGGCAAATGCGCCAGCTCGGCGGCCAGCTCGGCATAGCGCAGATTCGGGGTCCAGCGTCGTGGCAGCGCAAAGGTCACGTCGAGGATCATGGCGCGGCCGCGCAGTGCGCGCTTGAAGACACTGTCGCGGTAGCCGAACTCGCAGGCAGCCCGGTCCAGCGTGAACAGCGTGCCGTCGGTCAGATCAAACGCGGTCAGCGAATGAAAACAGGCACTCATCTCCACGCCATACGCGCCAATGTTCTGAATCGGCGCTGCGCCGACACTGCCCGGAATCAGCGACAGATTTTCGAGTCCGCCCAGACCATGCTGCAGCGTCCATTCCACCAGCGCCTGCCACCCGACCCCGGCGGCGGCACGCACCAGCGTCGTATTGTCATCCGCGTCGACAATCTCGATGCCACTGCTGCAGCTATGCAGCACCAATCCATGGAAGTCGCCCGTGAGCACGATATTGCTGCCGCCGCCCAGCATCAGCTGGGGCAGGCGCGACAACTGCGGGTCGTCCAGCATGGCCTGCAAATCGGCCGCCGATCGCACCGGAAGGTACGAATCGGCATGACTTTCAATCCCGAACGTATTGTGCAGGCGCAGGGAAAAATCGCGGGAAATTACGGAGGACAAAGGCATGCGCGCCAGTTTATCGCATCAAAGGTAGGCAACCATTTTTTTGTCCGTTAAAATCAGCCTCAGTTTAAAGAAATCCTGCACCCCCGCTGCACCCCCTTAAGGAATCGATCATGCCGTCGTTTGACGTAGTTTCAGAAGCAAACAGTGTCGAGGTCAAGAATGCCGTCGAACAGGCCAACAAGGAAATCTCGACGCGCTTTGATTTCAAGGGCAGCGACGCCCGGATAGAACAAAAGGAATTCGAACTCACCGCGTATGCCGATGCCGATTTCCAGCTCAGCCAGGTGCGTGACGTCCTGAACAACAAGCTCTCCAAGCGCAACGTCGACTTGCGTTTTCTTGATGTCGGCGAGATCAAGAAAATCGGCGGCGACAAGGTCAAGCAGGTCATCAAGATCAAGAACGGCATCGAAACCGAAGCCGCCAAAAAGATCGTCCGCGTGATCAAGGACAGCAAGATGAAAGTGCAGGCCAGCATCCAGGGCGACGCCGTGCGCATCACTGGCGCCAAGCGCGACGACCTGCAGGCAGCGATGGCCACGCTGCGCAAGGACATTGCCGACCTGCCGCTCGAATTCAACAACTTCCGCGACTAACGCCCGCTGTAGCTGCCCAGATGCCGCGCTACTCATTTCCAGCCCTGATCACGGCTGCGCCAGTCGTGCGTGCGGAAACGCGCAGCCGCGCATCACCGGCAACGCCTCACCAAGGCGATCAGACGCCGCTGGAAAAGCTGTTCCCACAGATTCTCAGCGCGATCCAGGCAATGTGGGGCTACCCCGAGCTGAACCTGTACTTCACCAAACTGACCATCGATGATCGCGGCGACCGCGCCGGGTTTCCGGCGGAAGTCTGGGAGGAACTGTATCTGCTGATGGCCTTGCATGTGGCAGCGTTCCCGGAGCAGCGCAAATGAAGGTCGCGCTGATCCTGCTGTGTGGCCTGAACGGTGTCGCGGCCCATGCCGGCAGCATCGGCGTGGTCGGCCTGTTTCCGGGCAAGGCAGTGCTGCTGGTCGATGCCGCTGCGCCCAAGACGTATGCGATTGGCGCAACGATTTCCGACGGCGTGAAACTGATCGGCGTCACCGAGACCGCAGCGCAGATCGACGATCACGGCAAGCGCCAGACGCTCGCCATCGGCACCCATTTCAGCCGTTCCGAGTCGGGCGGCGCCGCGAGCGTCACCTTGCAGGCCGACAGTCGCGGACACTTCATCACGGCAGGTCAGATCAACGGCGTCGGCGTGACCATGCTGGTCGACACCGGCGCCAGCATGATTTCGATGTCGACCCAGGAGGCGCGCCGGCTGGGCATCGATTTCAAGGGTGGCCAGCGCGGGTTTTCCAGCACCGCCAACGGTGTGGTGCCGGTGTATCAAGTCCGTCTCAACAGCGTACGGATCGGCGACATCGAGCTCAGCCAGGTCGACGCCATGGTCCATGAAAGCAACCTGCCCTTCCTGTTGTTGGGCATGTCGTTCCTGAACCGCACGCAGATGCAGCGCGATGGCGAGCGCATGGTGCTCACCAAGCGCTTCTGAATCCCGCCGTCAGGCGTCGGGATCTTTCAGGCGGCGTTGCTTGACCGCCTGCGCCAGGCCTTCCAGCACACCGATACTCTCTGCCCAACTGATACAGCCATCGGTCACCGATTGCCCATACACCAGCTCCTTGCCCGGAATCAGATCCTGGCGTCCCGCCACCAGATGCGATTCGATCATCAAGCCGACGATGCGGGTGTCGCCGCCAGCAATCTGGCGTGCAATGTCGGCGCACACCGGAATCTGGTTTTGTGGGTTTTTACTGCTGTTGGCATGCGAGGCATCAATCATCAGCCGTGCCGCCAGACCGGCGGCGGCGATGTCCTTGCAGGCGACATCGACGCTGGCAGCATCGTAGTTCGGCGTCTTGCCGCCGCGCAGAATGATGTGGCAGTCTTCATTGCCGTTGGTCGAGACGATGGCCGAATGGCCGCCTTTGGTCACCGACAGGAAATGATGCGGCTGCGACGCCGCCTTGATGGCATCGACGGCGATCTTGATATTGCCATCGGTGCCATTCTTGAATCCGACCGGGCACGACAGGCCGGATGCCAATTCGCGATGCACCTGCGATTCCGTGGTGCGCGCACCAATGGCGCCCCAGCTGATCAGGTCGGCGATGTACTGCGGGCTGATGACGTCGAGGAATTCGGTACCGGCCGGCAGGCCCATTTCGTTGATCTTCAACAGCAGTTCACGCGCCATGCGCAGGCCGTCGTTGATACGAAAGCTGTTGTCCATGTACGGGTCATTGATCATGCCCTTCCAGCCGACCGTGGTGCGCGGCTTCTCGAAGTACACCCGCATGACGATTTCCAGTTCCCCGGCAAACAGCGCGCGAGCATCCGCCAGCAATGCGGCGTATTCCAGCGCGGCCTTCGGGTCATGGATGGAGCACGGTCCGATGACGACCATCACACGATCATCCTGCCCGTGCAGGATGCGATGCAGGGCATTGCGCGAATCGGCGGCCACGGTCGCGGCATTGTCCGAGCAGGCGAACTCGCGGATCAGATGCGAGGGCGGCGTCAGTTCTTTCATTTCCCGGATGCGCAAATCATCGGTGCGGGGCATGGTGTTCTCCAGTCAAGATAATCAAGTAAAAGCGGAAATAAAAAAAACCGCCATTTCTGGCGGTTTTCAAGGAATCTGGTCGGGCTACGCTGATCTTGCTTTTACGTGAACCTGCCGCATTTCCACCGCCGTTGGGCTGGAATCGCTAAAGTAAAAGTAAAAGTAATCGTGGCGCTGTGGCATCGGAGGTCGAAGTCAGTGGTTCGTATTCAGTGGAAACGATAGTGCAGCATAACGCCGGCTTTGGCAAGCCTCGCCGGCGTATCCGTTGGCATTCCGACGAATCAGGCGGTTCCGCCCACCGTCACGCCATCGATGCGCAGGGTTGGCTGGCCGACGCCGACCGGAACGCTCTGCCCTTCCTTGCCACACACGCCGACGCCGGAATCGAGCCGCATGTCATTGCCAATCATCGAAACCCGGTTCAGGACTTCAGGACCGTTGCCGATCAGCGTCGCGCCCTTGACCGGGTACGTGACCTTGCCATCCTCGATCATGTAGGCTTCGCTGGCCGAGAACACGAACTTGCCGTTGGTGATGTCGACCTGACCACCGCCGAAATTGACCGCGTACAAACCATTCTTGACCGAGCCGATGATTTCGGCCGGATCACGGTCGCCGCCCAGCATGTAGGTATTGGTCATGCGCGGCATCGGCAGATGCGCAAACGACTCGCGCCGGGCATTGCCGGTGACCGGCATCTTCATCAGCCGGGCGTTCATGGTGTCCTGGATGTAGCCCTTCAGGATGCCGTCTTCGATCAGCGTGGTGCATTGCGAGGCGTTGCCTTCATCGTCCATGTTCATCGAGCCGCGCCGGTTGGCAATGGTGCCATCGTCAACCACAGTGACGCCCTTGGCCGCAACCCGTTCGCCGATCATGCCGGCAAAGGTGCTGGAACCCTTGCGATTGAAGTCGCCTTCCAGCCCGTGACCGATGGCCTCGTGCAGCAGGATGCCCGGCCAGCCCGGCCCGAGCACGACCGTCATCGGCCCGGCCGGGGCCGGGCGCGCTTCCAGATTGACCAGCGCACCTGCGACGGCATCGCTGGCATATTGCTCGATCAGCGCATCGGTGAAGTAGCCGTAACTGTAACGTCCACCGCCGCCCGACGAACCCGACTCACGCCGTCCGTTTTGTTCAGCGATCACCGTGATGGACATGCGCACCAGTGGCCGGATGTCGGCGGCCAGCACACCGTCGCTGCGCAGCACCAGCACCACATCGTATTCGGCCGCCAGGCTGGCGCGGACCTGCACGATGCGCGGGTCCTTGGCGCGCGCGATGCGTTCGACGCGTTCGAGCAGCTTGATCTTGTCGGTCGCGTCCATCGAAGTCAGCGGGTCATTCGGCAGGTACAGCGCGCGACCACCCGCGTGCTGGGTGTTGCCGGCGACTTTTACCTTGCCGGCCCCTTGCCGGCCGATGGTGCGGGTCGCGGCGGCGGCTTCGAGCAGGGCGCGTTCCGAGATTTCATCGGAATACGCAAACGCGGTCTTGTCACCGGAGACGGCGCGCACACCGACACCCTGGTCGATCGAGAAACTGCCGGTCTTGACGACGCCTTCTTCCAGGCTCCAGCTTTCGCTGCGGGTCAGCTGAAAATACAGATCGGCGTAGTCGACCTTGTGCGTGAACATCGTGCCGATGGCCTTGATTGCCTTGGCCTCATCGAGGCCGAATGGTGTCAACAGCACATCGCGGGCGACGGCGAGATTGGAAAAATCGGGTTCGAACAGTTTCATGATTGGGGTGCTTTGCAATGAGGTCCTGGGCGGGATTGTAGATCAGAGGCGGCGGTGGTGCAGTGCCGGCAGACTATCGCGGACGTTTTCAAGATGATGGGGTTCAGTGTGCCCGATTACAAGGCCCTCGCCTTCCGGCAACACATCGAGAATCTCGCCCCACGGATCGATCAGCATGCTGTGGCCCCAAGTGCGGCGTCCGTTCTGGTGCTGCCCGCCCTGCGCCGCAGCCAGCACGTAGCACTGGTTTTCGATGGCGCGTGCACGCAACAGGATCTCCCAGTGCGCGCGCCCGGTGGTCCAGGTGAATGCGGCCGGCACCACGATCAGCGCGCAATGGCCCATGGCGCGGTACAACTCCGGGAAGCGCAAGTCGTAGCAGACCGATAACCCGACACGGCCAAACGGCGCCTCGAAGGTCTTGATCTCGGCGCCGTGCGCAATGGTGCGCGCCTCATCGTAGGATTCATCGCCCTTGGTAAAACTGAACAAATGGATCTTGTCGTAGCGCGCCACGCGTTCACCGGCCGGATTGTAGACCAGCGTGGTGTTGCGGATCTTGCCGGTTTCGGTGGTTGCCATCGGCAGCGTGCCGCCGATGAGCCAGATGCCGTGCTGGCGTGCCATCGACGCCATGCAACTCTGGATGGGTCCGTCGTCGGATTGCTCGGCCAGCCCGACCTTGTCGCTTTCGTGCATGCCCATTACCGGCCAGTACTCGGGCAACAACACCAGCTGCGCGCCGCGCCCGGCGGCTTCGGCGACCAGGCGTTGCGCGCTGGCGCAGTTCTGTTCGACCGAGGCGGTCGACACCATTTGAATCGCTGCTACCGAAAAAGAAGTTGTCGTCATCGCATCATCCTGAAATGTCGGCCGCACCGGTCTGTGAGGCAGGCGGCTTGGGCGGCGTCGATGCCCGCGCCTTCTGGTCCAGCTTTTGCACCACCGGGTCTTTCCAGGGCCCGCTGATGTCGTATTCAAAGGTGAAGGCACGCATCAACGGGTCACGCAGGAATAACTGCGCCAGGAACGAACCCAGCCCGATCACCGGGTTGATTGCCAGCGCGTACACCACCGATGCTGTTCCGACATTGACCTCGGGCAGCACCACGACATGCAGCGCCTGGGTCTCGGCGGCGATGTCGACCGAGCCATCCAGCAGCACCGTGGCATTCACACTGCGCATCTTGAAATTGCTGGTCCTGGCGACGCCCTTGGCGATCATCGCGTTGGCGGTAATGCCATCAAACGCGAAGCCCTGCGAAAATACGTCCCGGAAGTCCAGTGTCAACCGGCGCGGCAACGATTGCAAGCTCAACACACCAAGTAATTTCGCCGCGCCCGGATCGACTTTCAGGAACTGCCCCGAGGCCAGGTCAAGTTGAATCCGCCCGGTCAGGCTGGGAATATCCAGCGAGAACGGCAAGCCGGCCCAGGTCAGGTCGCCATCCATCTTGCCTTTTCCGCCGCGCAGGACATTGGCAAAGCCGAAGCGCTCGAGCAACTTGCCGGCATCGGAAATATCCAGCGAATAGATCAGATTGGTGACGCTGTTGCCCTCCTTGCTGGAGAACTTCCCGGACGCCTTGAGCTCCACATCCGAATTGATGATCGACAATTTGCTGATGCGCCATTCGTTGCCGCCGCCGTTGACGCTGTTATTGGCCAGCAGCTCGACCCGGCCAAAGTTCTTGCCCTGCAGCTGGAAATTTTCGGCTACCAGGTCCAGCTCGGGAATCTGCGATGTGGCTTCCTTGGCTTCCAGCAAATCACTGACTTCGGCGGTCGCGGTGCGCGGGATTGTCAGTGCCGAGAGTCGTGCCGTCACCTTGCCCAGCCCCCGTCCTGGCGCTGCTTCCGCCCACGACAGGTAACCTGAGGCCTGTGTGGCATCAATGTTGGCTTGCCACAGGTCCTTCTGACGCGAGACCCCGACGACCACGTTATCGAGCTTCTTGCCGCCGATGATCAATTCGGTGGCACGTGCCGCCATGATGTCGGGCTCGATGAACTGGGTCAGGTCGACGCCGTCATCGAGCAATACCGCCGCACTGTCCCGGGTCTTTTCCGGTCCGGCCACGAAGGCTGTCAGCGAGCGCCATGCATCCAGATTGAGCGAACGCAGGCTGGCATTGATATGCACGCCGCTATCCGGTTCCGGGGCCGGCGCATTGACGCCAATGCCACCGCGCAGCAAGCGCCAGCGTGCGCCTTTGTCGGCCGCCTTGACCCGCAGATACTTGGCCGATACCGCGGTGCCCAGCGCCAGCCGGATGTCGTCGCGCAGCGAGGCATCGTCGGCAATCACGCTGTTGAGCTCAAAGCGCAACGGCAGGACATCGGTCGTCGCCTTGCGCAACGGCACGGGCAGGTCTAGCCCGAAGCCCTGCATGGTCGATTCGATCACCACGTCAGTGTGATGTTTGCGCACATTGATCGTGGTATTGAAGCGCGTCGCCCCCGACGCCCGCTGCAGAAAGCGCTGCATGGTGGCGGTCGGATACGTTTTGCGCAGTCCGTCCACCGACACACCGCCGTCAGCCTTGACGACGATGTTGCCGTCACGCTGCGAGCCACCCGACAAGGTTGCCGGGGCGCCGATGAAATTGGCCTTGATGGCATTGAGCGTGAATCCGCGTTCATTGAATTCGAGCTTGCCGGTGGTTTGGGTCAGCGGTGGAATCACGGCCAGCATCGTCACGTCGTTGTTCAGAAATTGCAGCACCCCGACCACTTTGGCGTCGATGATGTGCGCCAGCGGCAACTTGAGCTTCAAGCCGAGCCGGGCCGGACCACTGGCGCGGGTGTCCTCGGTAAAGTGCCCGATCCAGTCGAAAACAGGACTGACGTTGACATAGCGCACCATGTCTTGCAGCGTGCCGCTGGCTTCGCCGTCGATATCGAGTTGCGCGTCGTTCGACAGCAAATCGCCGATCACTGCCTTGACGTTGGTGAGCGCAACGTTCTGCGTCACGGCACTGTCGGCCCGCACTTCCAGGCGGGTGCGGTCGATCAGCAGCTGGCCCTTGATTTTCTCGGCCAGTGGCCACAATGGCAATTTGCTGTCCTTGGCGCTGAGCTCGGGCACATAGTTCAGCGTGCCGTTGTCGATCTTGCCCTTGACGGTAAATTCGCCCTTGGGCTTGTCGCCGGGCTTGTCGACCCGGAACGGGAAGTGCGCCAGGTCGCCCTTCAAATGCACCACCACGTCCTGCAATTGCCCCTGCAACAGCGCCCCGCTCAGCCAGTTGCGGGTATGGTCCGGCGTCTGCAACGGCAGCAATTGCGCGATGCGGTTGAGGTCCAGTCGCGCCACCCTGGCCGTCAGGTCGGTGTCGCCAGGTTGCTTGCCATCGCTGCCAAGCGACATGCCGTGATGACCGCTGAGTGTCAGCTGAACGCCCTCCTGCACGACATCGAGCCGGTCCAGTTGCAGCAGCACCTGGTCCTTCTTGGGGAAGCTCCAGCGCGAACGCATCGACAAGGCATCGAACGCCATCACCGGCTCGCTGAACAGACCCGGCACGCGCAGCTTGAGCGCAGTCGAGGCCAGATCGAGACTACCACCATGTTCGGAGGCGTCGATCGCACCGCTGAGGTTGTCAAAGCCCGGGATGGCCGGCACCGCCGCCTGCGCCGGCAAGGTCGCCGATTGGGGCGCCGCGGCGCGTTCGGCTTGTGGATTGAGGCTCAGGCCGACGAACTGCCCCTTGACCCGGTACGCTGAAATCGCCGGGTAGTCGCCCTGCCAGCTGGCGCTGAAATCCTTGAGCTGGCCGCGTGGTGCGAAGTCGGCCAGCAACTGCCGCTGCGATGCCGGCACCGGCAGCCGCTCGACCAGGCCGGCCAGTGCTTCGAGATCCAGCAGGCGCGCGCTGACCAGATACTTGCCGGGCGCGCTGCGCGTGGCTGCGGTGTAGGTCTCGCTGATCGTAGTCAGTGGCAGGTACAGGCCGTCACTGGAGCGCATCGAAAAATTGGTCAAGGCGATGGTGTGCCCGCGCGCGCCGAAGGTCGGCTTGCCATCGGTGACACGCGCGTCCAGCACTTCGCGCACCGACATGCGGCCGGTGACCGCGGTCAGGCTCAACGGCTGCAGATCCTTGGCCAGGCGGGTTTCCACCTGCGCCAGATTCAGGTCAGCGGTGAAATCGGCGACGCGGGCGCGATCGACGCTGAGCCACGCGCGCAGCGAGCCGGAGCCTTGCTGTACTTCGAACGGGTAATCGACCCAGGCCTTCCAGACCGCCAGGTCCGTATTGCGCAAATCGGCGTAGATCTCACCGGTCCACTGCGCCGGATCCGAGATGCGGCGGGCAAAGTGGGGATGATCGAAGGCGGCGCGCACATCGATCGGCCCGGCCAGTTCGACCGGTGGCAGCGCCTTGAGCGCGGCCTGGTGATGGTGCCAATCGTTGCGCAGCGTGAAGTCGACTGCCTGCAGGACCAGCTCCGGCGCACCGCGTTGCTGGTCGATCCAGTGCACCTGGCCGCCGCGAATGACGATCTCGCGCTGCGCCAGCACCCAGTCGGCACCCTTGCCGTCTTCGGGCCGGCCCGATTGCAGCGCGATCCCGCCAATCCGGATTTTCCCCTCCGGGTCGCGCACGATGTCGATGTCAGGCCGATCCAGCTCCAGGCGGCGCAGCCGCAGTTCGGCTGCCGGTACACTCCACCAGGAAAGCGTCGCATTGACCATCGGCAGGGTCAGCGCCGCGCCGCCACGCTGGTCATGAATGATGACATTGCCCAGCGAGAGCGTCGGGTACAGCCCCTGCCATACCGCGCCAATGGCACCGATCGTGACCGGCTGGCCCAGTGCACGGCTGGTGAGCTGTTCGACATTGCTCTTGTAGTGGTCGATATTGGGCAGCACCACGTAGCGCAGCAGCAGGAACGCCAGACAAAACAGAAAGTACACGGCCAACAGCAGCTTCCACAGCGCACCCAGCGTATGGAAGGTGGCCCGATTCAGGTAGCGATACCCGCCTCGCAACAGGTGCCGGCACAACGCCAGCCGGCGACCCACTGGCGCACCTGGCGCCTGATCGACCGCCATCAGAGTGCGAACCAGCGCGAACGCATCAGCCAGCTTCGCATAGAATGAATAACCCGGTCATCGAACATCTCACGTTGCCACATCATTAATAATTTTCCAGAAAAACGATTGCGCCAGGATGACGAACCCCGCTTTGACCACCCCATGTGCTTCCCGGTTCGCCTCGCGCTGGCGTGCCGCCAACGCCGATCGTGCCGCGCAACTGGCTGCATTGGACGGATTATCCCTCTGCCCCGCGCTGTTTGCGCGCTTATTGCAAAAAGAAACTGCACAAGGTTTGCCGTTGCCCCGCGCGATGCGCTGGTTGCGCAACCTGATCGTGGTGACGCTGGTCGAGCGCGATCTGGCCGGCAAGACCGATCTTGCCGGCGTCGTCGATACCATGAGCGCGTTTGCCGAATTCGCCATCTGCACCCATGTGCGCGCACTGACGGACGAACTGCAAGCCCTGCATGGGACACCAACAGGTGACGAAAGCGGCTTGCCGCAGCAGCTGATCGTCCTCGGGATGGGCAAGCTGGGCGGTGGCGAACTCAATGTCTCGTCGGACATCGACCTGATCTTCGTCTACCCGGAAGATGGCGATACCCGCACTGCCGGCCCCGGCCAGCGCAGCCTGTCGAATCATGAATTCTTTATCCGGCTGGGCCGTCGCCTGATCGGCGATCTGTCCGAGATCACGCAGGATGGCTTTACCTTCAGGGTTGACATGGCACTGCGGCCCAACGGCAATTCCGGTCCGCTGGCGGCCAGTCTCGGCATGGTCGAGGAATACCTGATGGTGCAGGGGCGTGACTGGGAACGCTATGCCTGGGTCAAGGCACGCGCAATCTGCGGCGACGCCGACGACATCGCGGCGCTCGACAAGATCGTCCTGCCGTTCGTGTATCGACGCTATCTGGACTACGGGTCGATCGATGCGTTGCGCAGCATGCATGGCCAGATCCGCGCGGAAGTCACGCGCCTTGAAGTGCGTCATCCCGAGCGCAGCAATAACGTCAAGCTGGGACGCGGCGGCATTCGCGAGATCGAATTTCTGGCGCAGGTATTTCAACTCATCCGCGGTGGCCGTGAGGCGGCATTGCGCGCCCGCTCGACGCGCGCCGTATTGCGCACGCTGGCAGAGAAGGAACTGCTGGAGCCGGCCATCGTGACGCAGCTGCTGGAGGCCTATACGTTCCTGCGCAATCTCGAACACCGGCTGCAGTATCTCGACGATGCGCAAACCCATACCCTGCCGGCCAATGCACCGGATTGCCTGCTGGTGGCGCAGATGATGGGGTTTGGCGATACCGGCAGTTTCATGCTGGCGCTGGCGCAGCAACGCGCGCTGGTCTCGGCGCAGTTCGATGCGATCTTCGCCGAACGCATCGGCGTCGGCGAATCTGGCACCGACCAGGCTGTCAATGCCGGCATCCACGATGTACTCGCCAGCGGCGACCGCGAGGACACCATCGCTCCGCATCTCGCGGCGCTCGGCTTTACCGATGCAAAGCACGCCGCACAACGTTTGCTGGCGAGCTGGCAATCAGCGCGACTGCAGGCGCTGCCTGAAATCAGCCGCAACCGCCTGATCAATTTGATCACGGCGGCATTGCCGCTGATCGTCGAGTGCGGTAGCACGCAACTGCCGACCCTGGAGCGCCTGCTCGATTTTCTGGAAACCGTGGCGCGGCGCGCCGCCTATCTGGCCCTGCTGACCGAGTTTCCGCACACCCTGCAGCGCGTCATCCGCATGATGAGCGCCAGCGATTGGGCCGCCAAATACCTGACCCGCCATCCGATCCTGCTCGATGAACTGCTCGACGACCGGAGCTTGCGCGCGCCACCGGACTGGCCGGCTTTCGCGCTGGAGTTGCAGCAGCAACTTGACGCCAGCGCCGGCGACACCGAACGGCAGATGGATGCGCTGCGCGAGATGCATCATGCGCAAACACTGCATCTGCTGGCACAGGATCTGGAAGGCGACCTGAGCGTCGAGCGGCTGGCCGATCATTTATCGACGCTGGCCGATATTCTGGTCGATGCGACCGTGCGTGCAGTCTGGCAGACGCTGCCCAATCGCCATCGCGAGACACCCCGTTTCGCCGTCATCGCGTATGGCAAGCTGGGCAGCAAGGAACTCGGTTATTCGTCCGATCTGGACGTCATTTTCCTGTATGACGATGACGACTCCGAGGCGCCGGCGCAGTACGCCAAGCTGGCGCAGCGCTTCATCACCTGGATGACCAGTCATACCTCGGCCGGCATCCTGTTCGACATTGACACGGCGTTGCGGCCGGACGGCGCCAGCGGCTTGCTGGTGTCGCCGATCGCCGCATTTGAAAAATACCAGACGCATTCGGCCTGGGTATGGGAGCACCAGGCCCTCACGCGCGCCCGATTCTGCGCCGGCGACAGCGCCATTGGCCAGCGCTTTGAAGCGCTGCGCGAACAGGTATTGCGCACGCCCCGCATCGCCCGCGAGTTACAGCACGATGTGCTGGCGATGCGCCAGAAGATGATCGCCGCGCAGCACGGCAAGGATGCGCTGTTCGATCTCAAGCAGCACAGTGGCGGCATGATCGACATCGAGTTCATCGTCCAGTATCTGATCCTGCTGCACGCGGCGGCGTATCCGCAGCTGACGGCCGATATCGGCAATATCTCGCTGCTGCGGCTGGCTGGCGAACTTGGCCTGATCGATCCGGCGTCCGCCGCCGCAGTGGCTGATGCCTACCGCCTGTATCGCAAGCTGCAGCACAGCGCACGACTGCGTGGCGACGAGCGGGCGCTGGTGCCGTTCGAACGGATTGCGGCCGAACATGCCGCCGTGCAGCACCTGTGGACCGAGGTGTTTGGCTAGCAGTGCCAGCCGCAAGGGGCAGCGCACCGGGACCGTTATTTGAAAATCAGATTGTTGACATAGCCATTGGTGTTGAATTGACCCTGGCTGACCAGCTTGACGCCGCCAATCGTCACATTGTCAAAGGTGATGTTGGTGAACGCGCTACCCGCCGCGCCCCACAATATCTCCGGCTCGCCCAGTACGCTGGGCGCCGCAATGGCGATATTCTGAAACAGCACGCCGGTCATGTCGCCGGCGCCCCGGGCCTGGCCACTGGCGTCGTACGGTGCGGCGCCCTTCATTGCGATGAAAAAGCTCTGCAATGTCGGTCGCTTGTCCTCGACACGGATATTGCGAAAGATCACACCATTGCCCGTTTGTCCGGAGCCCTCGCCACGCATGTTGAAGAGCCGGCCGTAGGCCGGACAATCTGAGGCGGCTCAGGTCGACCCGAGCCGCGTTCCGTTGCGCCGGAGCTTAATTGATCAGCGATGCGCCGAAGCGCTCGAAGCGCGGCTTGAAATAGCGCTCGGTGTCGAGTGAAAAGGCCACCCGCCCAACCCGCCCCGTGATCAGTTCGCGTTTGACGAAGCCGATGTAACGCGAATCGCGACTGTTGTCGCGGCTGTCGCCCAGCATCAGATATTGGCCCTGCGGCACCTGGATCGGCCCGAACGTGCGCAGCGTATCGCCGCGTTCCGGCATCAACATGATCGGCCGCTGACTGCCAAGGATCTGTTCGTTGAGCACCACTTGCCTGCCTGCATAGTCCGGGGTGACATGATGGCGGATTTCACCGTTGGCATCGGCGTAAGTAGCCGGCTGACCGTTGATGTATAGCACTTCGTCGCGCATTTCCACCGTATCACCGGGCAAACCGATCAGCCGCTTGACCAGTCGCAGTCCATCTTCCGGCGACGAGAAGGTGACGATGTCGCCGCGCTTCGGGTCCGCGATGCGGGTGACGATGATATCGGTGAACGGCACCTTCAGATCGTAGGCGATGCGGTCGGCGACGATGCGATCACCAATCATCAGGTTCGGATACATCGAGCCCGACGGGACGGTGTACCAGTCGGCAATCGCGCTACGCACCAGGATCATGCCGACCATGAAGACGACGAATCCCTTGTTTCCGGCAATGAGTTTCTTGATGAAGGCCATGATGTTGTCGAAATGGATAATGAACAGGCAGTCTATCTGTTCGGCAGACCGGCGCGGTAATAAAAACGACATCGCCTTTTGAAATTAATTCGACTATTATCGAACAATGGAAACCAAATCTGCTCTTGCGGCACTGTCCGCCCTCGCCCACGATTCCCGTCTCGCCGTGTTCCGCCTGCTGGTGCAGGCCGGTCCGGCCGGGCTGGCTGCCAACCGGATTGCCGAGAGCCTGGCCATTGCGCCATCATCCCTCTCCTTTCATCTGAAGGAATTAAGCCACGCGAATATGGTGAGCGCCACTCAGAACGGCCGCTCGATCATCTACGCGGCGCAATTTGCAACGATGAATCAGTTGCTGGCCTATCTGACAGAAAACTGCTGCGGCGGCAATGCCTGCGCACCGGTGCAATCGGTCCGGTGCGGCGACGCTGCATGACGCTGCGCCGAAAACTGGCGGCGGAGTTTCTCGGCACCGCGCTGCTGCTGGCAATCGTGGTCGGCTCCGGCATCATGGCCGAGCGCCTGGCGGGCGGCAACGTCGCCATTGCCCTGCTGGCCAATGCGCTGGCTACCGGCGCCGGATTATTCGCGTTGATCCTGCTGTTCGGGCCCGTCTCCGGCGCCCATTTCAATCCGGTCGTCACACTGGCGGCGCTGTTTTTCGGACAACTCGACCGGCGCACCGCGTTGCTGTTTGTCGGCGTACAAATCGCCGGCGCGTTTGCCGGCGTGGCGGCCGCGCACGGGATGTTTGACATGACCCTGTTCTCAGCCTCGCAACACATTCGCACCGGCTTGCCGCAGTGGTGGAGCGAAGCGGTTGCGACGTTTGGCCTGCTCGGCGTCATCATCGGCTGTTCCCGCATCCAACCCGAGCGCACGCCGGCGGCAGTCGCCTGCTACATCACGGCGGCCTACTGGTTCACCGCCTCGACCTCGTTCGCCAACCCGGCGGTGACGCTGGCGCGCGCCGCATCGGACAGTTTTGCCGGAATTCGTCCGCAAGACATCCCAGGTTTCATCGTCGCACAGCTGCTTGGCGCAGCCTGTGCCGCAGTGCTGTTCGGCTGGCTGTTCCAGCCGCAGTCAGAGGAGCTTTCATGACCATTACCATCTACCATAACCCGTCGTGCGGCACCTCGCGCAACACCCTGGCACTGATTCGCAACAGCGGTAGCGAGCCGCACATCATCGACTATTTGCAGCATCCTCCCAGCCGTGCAACCTTGCTGGCGATGATCAACGACGCGGGGCTCACGGTGCGCCAGGCCATCCGCGAAAAAGGCACGCCGTTTGCCGAGCTTGGACTCGCCGATCCGGCGCTGTCCGACGCGGCGCTGCTGGATGCGATGCTGGCCCATCCGGTGCTGATCAATCGTCCGTTTGTGGTCACGCCGCTTGGCGTGCGCTTGTGCCGCCCGTCCGAACTGGTGCTCGACATCCTGCCCGCGCCGCAGCAGGCTGCCTTCAGCAAGGAAGACGGCGAAGCGGTGGTCGACGCGCACGGCAACCGGATCGTCAAATGATTGAGGACCTGCCCAACATCAGCGCCCGGCACCTGGCGCAGCCGGCCCGTGATCAACTTGAGCCGGCAACGCAATCGACGCACCCGCCGCGCATTCTGCTGCTGTATGGCTCGTTGCGCGAACGCTCGTACAGCAAGCTGCTGACGCTGGAAGCCGAACGGCTGTTGCGGCACTTCGGCGCCGAAACCCGCGTCTTCGATCCGCACGGCTTGCCGATGGTCGACAGCGTTTCGCCCGACCATCCGAAAGTCCAGGAGTTGCGCGCCTTGTCGCTGTGGTCGGAGGGCCAGGTCTGGTGCAGTCCTGAGCGCCACGGCACCCTGACCGCCATCTTCAAGTCGCAGATCGACTGGTTACCGCTCGAGCTCGGCGCCATGCGGCCGACCCAGGGGCGCACGCTGGCGGTCATGCAGGTCAGCGGCGGATCGCAATCGTTCAACGCAGTCAATGCCCTGCGCGTACTGGGACGCTGGATGCGCATGGTGACGATTCCGAACCAATCGTCAGTCGCCAAGGCGTGGCAGGAATTCGATGAGGCCGGTCGCATGAAACCGTCGGCTTACTATGACCGGCTGACCGATGTGATGGAAGAACTGATCAAATTCACCTTGCTGGTGCGCGACCGGTCCGACTATCTGACCAGTCGCTACAGCGAGCGCAAGGCCGCCGCTGACGCGGGTGAAGCGGACCAGTGACCGGCACCCCACAGCGGTTTTGCCACAGCGCAAATTCGGCCTGATTTTTCTTGCGGCAAAAATTTTTTGAGGGTAACGTTTAGCTGCTGTAACGTTTTACAGGCTATCGATCAAAAACCACGCCGCTGTTTTTGATTGCCCCGTTTTATTCCGACATCGTCGCCCCTGCTCTGCGACCGCATGTCCACCTCGACGCCCCGCTCGCCGTCATTTCGCCCCTTGTCACCAGGATGCCGTCCGGTACCTGTTGCACCGAATTTCACTGCGAGGAACACCATGTCGATCACACCACTTACCGTTGTCAGTCTGCCCAGTGACGAACCCGAGGAGCTGCGCAAGTTGCTGTCACACATTCATGCGCAAATCATGCTCATCTGCGGCGAAGGGCTGGAAAATTTTTGCAACCATAGCGATGAAATCAAGAGCAATTATTTGTGGGCGATCGCCGATACCGCAGAACGCGCGCTGCGCCTGATCGACGACGACCCGGTAGCGACGCCATGAGCGCGCTGCCGGCGACCACATTGGGTGGCGCGCTGGTCGCATGGTTGCCACATCAAGCCATCGCGCCAGCATGGATCCATACCAAGGCACAGGTCCTGCGCCCCGCCGCCGCACCCGTACCGAGACCAGATCCGGTGCCGTAATGCCGCGCGGCACGCTGTTGCAGGATGGCCGACATCGCGCTAACCTGCAACAAACTCACGATGCAGCGGCGCACCGGAATTGGTCACGGTCGCCTTCTACACAGGCGCCCCATGGAGCACCCAACCGACATCCCGAACCGCATTCTGATCGTCGACGACGACCGCCTGACCACGACCTTGCTGGCGGCGGTGCTGAGCTCCGCCGGATACCCGGTGACGGAAGCACACTCCGGTGCGGAAGCGTTGGCATTGATCCTGAATCAGACCTTTGCACTGGCACTGCTGGACATCAACATGCCAGGCATGTCCGGCCTGGAACTGGGTCGCCATTTGCAGGCCGAGTCAACGGTGCCGTTTGTTTTCCTGTCCGGCAGCAAGGACGACGTCACGGTCAAGGAGGCGGTGGACTATGGGGCGATCGGGTTCCTGGTCAAGCCGATCGATGCCGAGAGCCTGATCCCGGCCATCGCTGCGGCGCTGGCGCGCGCCGAAGATCTGCGCCGACTGCGCCGCTCCGAGGCCAACCTGACCTCCGCGCTGGCTGCCGGTCGTGAAAACAGCATCGCAGTCGGCCTGCTGATGGCGCGCTATCACACCGATCGGGATACCGCCTTTGCCGTATTGCGCGATTACGCCCGCTCGCGTCGCCGCAAGCTCAACGAAGTCGCCAATGAATTGCTGCTGGCGGAAGAACTGGACGCCACCTTCAGGGCGTTGTTTGCCAGGCGGTCAAAGTAAATTTGGCTTTCTTCGGCCGGAACTCATGGTGCAAGACCAACCGCGTGGCGGCAATCAGCGGTGACAGGCCGAGCACCATTTGCGTCAATACGTGCCCGGGCAACACCCACAACGCGGTGCCCGGCGCATCGCGTCCAGTCGCGGCGGACAGCAACGGCGTCACCCAGTCGGCCTCCGGAGTCACGTCCAGCAAGACCTCGCCGTCGCCGGTGGTGTGCAGAAAAATATCGCCGCCCTCGGCCAGCCGAAAGCACACGCCTGGCGCGTGGACGGCCTGCTTGCCGATGGCCAGCTGCAAATCGCGATTCAGGTTGTCGATCCACGACTCGACGTCGAAGGTCGTGGCCAGCACGATCCAGGGCCGCTCACGCAGCGTGTCGCGCTCGCGCTCGTCGAACTCATCCATGGCGGACAATAACACTGCAAATGAACATGGGGCAATCCGTGGTGATACCAGCGAAATTCGCTCAGACACGCATTATCGGCCAAGCCGCGCGATTGCGGAAAAGCGCTCGCGATTGATTCTCGTCAAACAAAGGGCAAGGCCTTCGTCGATCGTCATGCTCCGGTAATGCGGCGGATTTACAATGGCCTCTCTCGCAACGCAAGGTTCGCGTTCGAGCTTGCACTGTCGTGAAAACGCAGGCACTACCGAAGCTGGCGGTCGGGAAATATACCAGCACCAATCTCGTCTCGTCGGCAGCACACAGCCGATGCGCCAAAAAAACGCCCCGAATTATCGGGGCGTTTTCATGTGCGACGCTGGCTTATTTTGCCGTCATCAATGCAACCGTGGTGTCGAGCATGCGGTTCGAGAAACCCCACTCGTTGTCATACCACGACGACACCTTGACCAGCCGACCCGAGACTTTGGTCAGGGTCGAATCGAAGTTGCTCGATGCCGGATTGTGGTTGAAGTCGATCGACACCAATGGCTCGGTCTGATAGGTCAGGATGTCTTTCAACGGACCGTCGGCAGCAGCGGCTTTCATGATCGCGTTGATTTCCTCGACGCTGGTGTCGCGTGCGGCGATGAACGACAGGTCAACGATCGACACATTGATGACCGGCACGCGAATCGCGTAACCATCGAGCTTGCCTTCCAGTTCCGGCATCACCAGGCCAACTGCGCTGGCAGCGCCTGTCTTGGTCGGGATCATGCTGTGGGTGGCGGAACGGGCGCGACGCAGGTCTTCGTGCATCACGTCGGTCAGCACCTGGTCGTTGGTGTAGGCATGCACGGTCGTCATCAGGCCGTTGACCAGACCAATCTGGTCGCTCAGCGGCTTGACCAGCGGCGCCAGGCAATTGGTGGTGCAGGACGCATTCGAAATCACCGTATCGGTCGCTTTCAGAACGCCGTGGTTGACGCCAAACACGATGGTCGCGTCGACGTCCTTGCCGCCCGGTGCGGAGATGATGACTTTCTTGGCGCCGCCCTTCATATGGGCCGAGGCCTTTTCCTTGGTGGCGAAGAAGCCGGTGCACTCCAGCACCACATCGACCTGCAATTCGCCCCACGGAATTTCAGCCGGATTGCGCTGCGCGAACACGCGGATGGTGTCGCCGTTGACGATCATGTTGTCGCCTTCGACCGTCACGGTACCGGGAAACTTGCCATGCGCGGTGTCGTAGCGGGTCAGATGCGCATTCGACTTGGCATCGCCAAGGTCATTGATCGCGACGATCTGGATGTCATTCTTCTTGCCGCCTTCGTAATGTGCGCGAAGGATATTGCGGCCGATGCGGCCGTAGCCATTGATTGCAACGCGGATAGTCATGCTGCTTCTCCTGAGAACGAAAAAAATCTTAGTGGGGCTTGAAGATGTTCAGGTCGCGCCAGCCATAACCGGCCTCGACCAGATCCATCCCGTCCCAATTGAACGACTGCTCGACCAGCAACTCGGCGCCGAGCTTTTCATAAAACTGCCGTGCGATCTTGTTGCGCGCGATGACCCAGGCAATCAGGCCGTGCGCGCCCTGCGCCTGATGCGCCGCGGCCACCATCCGGACCAGGCTGCGACCGATGCCGGCGCGCTGGATTTCAGGCTCAAGGTAGATCGCGGCCAGTTCGGCATTGAGGCCGAATTTTTCTTCATCGAGCATTTTGCCAGCCGCAAATCCGACCACATCGCCATCCAGTTCCGCGACAAACACGGACGTGGTGACCGATGCCGCCGTCAATACCCGACGCCACAGCACCATGCTGTCCTCGACCTCCATGCTGTCGAGATAGGTATCGGGAATGATGCCCCGATACGTCTTGCGCCAGCTGTCGATACGCACGATCGCGATGCCTTCCGCGTCATCCGGCGTGGCCGGGCGCAGGAAGATTGAATCGGTCGCGCTCAAGCCAGAACCCGTTCGACTGCCGCCACCACGTTGTCGACGGTGAAGCCGAAATGCTTGAACAGCACCGGTGCGGGCGCCGATTCGCCAAACGTATCGATACCAATCACGGCGCCATCCAGGCCGACATATTTGTGCCAGAAAGCGGTAACACCGGCTTCGACGGCAACACGCGGCAGACCTTTGGTCAGCACACTGCTCCTGTAGGCCGCATCCTGCCGGTCAAACACGTCCGTGCTTGGCATCGACACCACCCGCACCGCGATACCTTTGGCTGCCAGTGCGTCGGCGGCCTGCATGGCCAGATCGATCTCCGATCCGGTGGCAATCAGGATGGCCTTCGAGTCAGCGACGTCTTTCAGTACGTAACCACCGCGTGCAATGTCGGCCACCTGCTGCGCAGTGCGCTGCTGGAACGCCAGGTTCTGGCGCGAGAAAATCAGTGTGCTCGGACCATTCTGGCGCAGCACCGCCTGCTGCCATGCGACGGCGGATTCCACCGTGTCGCAGGGACGCCAGTTGTCCAGATGCGGGATCAGGCGCAGGCTCGATACATGCTCGACCGACTGATGGGTCGGCCCGTCTTCGCCCAGGCCAATCGAATCATGGGTGAACACGAAGATCGAGCGGATCTTCATCAGCGCTGCCATGCGCAAGGCATTGCGGCTGTAATCCGAGAACGTCAGGAAGGTCGCGCCAAACGGGATGAAGCCGCCATGCAGCGCAATCCCGTTCATCATTGCGCTCATGCCGAATTCACGCACGCCGTAGTTGATGTGATTGCCGGCCTGATCGGCACGCACGGCGACCGATTCCTTCCAGTTGGTCAGGTTCGACCCGGTCAGGTCGGCTGAGCCACCGAGGAATTCCGGCAGTACCGGCGCGAATGCCTGAATCGCATTCTGGCTGGCCTTGCGCGTGGCGATGGTTTCCTGCTTGTCGATGCAGGCGTCGATGTAGGCGCGCACGGTGGCATCGAAATTGCCCGGCAACTCGCCGTGCATGCGGCGCAGCAGTTCGCCGGCCAGCTGCGGAAAGCGCTCGCTGTAGGCGTTGAACAGCGTGGTCCATTCGGACTGACGGGCCGCGCCGGCCACCTTCGCATCCCAGGCCGAATAGACCTCGGCCGGCATCTCGAACGGTGCCGCAGTCCAGCCGATTGCCGCGCGCACTGCGGCGATTTCCTTGTCGCCGAGCGCCGCGCCGTGCACCTTGTCGGTGCCCTGCATGTTTGGCGAACCCTTGCCGATGATCGTCTTGCAGCAGATCAGCGTCGGTTTGTCCGCTGTCTTGGCAGCGGCGATGGCCGCGTCGACCGCGGCCACATCATGGCCGTCGACATCGGCAATGACGTTCCAGCCGTACGCGTCGAAACGCTTGGGCGTGTCATCGCCGAACCAGCCGGCCACATGGCCGTCGATCGAAATGCCATTGTCGTCATACAGCACGATCAGTTTGGACAGGCGCAGCACGCCCGCCAGCGAACAGGCTTCGTGCGAAATGCCTTCCATCAGGCAGCCATCGCCGACGAATGCGTAGGTGTAATGATCGACCACGTCAAAGCCGGTCTGATTGAATTCTGCCGCCAGCAGCTTCTCGGCCAGCGCCATGCCGACTGCATTGGTCAGTCCCTGGCCGAGCGGACCGGTGGTGGTCTCGACGCCGGGCGTGACGTCGACTTCAGGATGCCCAGGTGTCTTCGAATGCATCTGGCGGAAGGCGCGCAGATCGTCCATCGACAAGGCGTAGCCGGTCAGGTGCAAGAGCGCGTAATGCAGCATCGAGCCATGGCCGTTCGACAGCACGAAGCGGTCGCGGTTGATCCATTTCGGGTCCGCCGGATTGTGGCTGTAGTGTTTGGACCAAAGTGCCGTCGCGATATCGGCCATGCCCATTGGCATGCCGGGGTGGCCGGAGTTGGCTTTTTGTACTGCATCCATTGCCAGCGCGCGGATCGCGTTGGCCATATTGGTAGTCGTTTGCAAGGAAGTCATCGTTGGCGGCTTGAGATGGGACAGAGAATGTTGACCGGAAGCATCGGGTGATTGCGCGCAGTGCGCGTGGCACCCGGGGAGCCGCATTTTACCAGACCGCGTCCACAAGACGGCGTCTGCCGACAAAACACACTGCGCTGTTCGTGTCGCGCAAGTTGGTGCAAACTCTGCCAACGACGCGCCAACCAAAGCCAACATGCCACGATTTTATTGCCCGCTGCCGCTCGCCATCGGCGACCACATGACCTTGCCGGACGAGGTTGCCCATCACATTCAGGTGCTGCGGCTGCAAGCCGGCACGCCGGTCACCCTGTTCGATGGCAACGGCGGCGAATACACCGCGACCATCACGCTGCTGGAAAAAAAGCGCGTTTCCGTCGAGGTCAAGGCCTTTGCCCCCCGTTCGGTCGAACTGCCGTATGCCATTACCCTGGCCCAGGCATTGCCGGAAGCGGCGAAGATGGACTGGATCATCGAAAAGGCCGTCGAACTCGGTATTGCCGGCATCCAGCCGCTGGCCGCCCAACGTTGCGTCGTGCGGCTGTCGGCCGAGCGCGCGGAAAAACGGCAACAGCATTGGCAGGGCATCATCATTGCCGCGTCCGAACAAAGCGGACGCAACCGGCTGGCCCATCTGGCGCCGCTCAACGACTTCCAGCGCTGGATCGGGCAGCAGGACATGCATCGGCGCATCCTGCTCACCCCGCGCGCCGGGCAGACGCTGGCCGATTGGGCCAGGCACCAGCCGCCGCAATCCGTGACGCTGATGGTCGGGCCGGAAGGCGGCTTCAGCAATGACGAGGAATCGCTGGCGCTGGCCCATGGCGCGCTGGCGCTGTCGATGGGGCCGCGCGTGCTGCGCACCGAAACCGCCGCGCTGGCGGCACTGGCGACGCTCAGCACATGCTGGGGCGAAGCCTGAGCCGCCGCGACAAGGCGCGGGATGGGGCCGAATGCATCTATAATCAAAGGCTTTGCGACAGTTTCCCCCAATCGATCCTATGAAGGTATTTCGCGGTCTTCCCAATGCTGCCTCGCGCGCACCGTGCGCCCTGACCATCGGCAATTTTGACGGCGTGCATCGCGGCCACCAGACCCTGCTGGCACGCGTCACTTCAGCCGCAAAACAACTTGGCCTCGACTCGGCCGTGATGACGTTCGAACCCCATCCACGCGAGTACTTTGCGAGCCGGATGGGCGACCCGTCGAAAGCGCCCAGCCGCATCGCCAATCTGCGCGACAAGCTGCGCTCGCTGGCCGAGGCCGGGGTCGACCGCGTCGTCGTCGAGCACTTCAATGCGCATTTCGCCGCGCTGTCGCCGCAGCAGTTCGTCGAACAGGTGCTGGTCGAGGGACTGCATGTCAAATGGCTGATGATCGGCGAAGATTTCTGCTTCGGCGCGCGCCGTGCCGGCACGGCGGCGCTGCTGATCGAGGCCGGCCGGCAGCATGGTTTCACCGTCGAGGTCCTGCCCAATGTGCTCAACGCCGGCGCACGGATTTCCTCGTCCGGCGTGCGGGCAGCCCTGCAGCAGGGCGACTTCGCGCATGCCCGGCAGATGCTGGGACACCCCTATTCAATTTCAGGCCATGTCATCCACGGTAAAAAGCTCGGCCGCACGCTCGGCTTTCCGACCCTGAACCTGGCAGTCGCGCACAAGCATCCTGCCTTGAGCGGCATCTACATCGTGCAGGTGCATGGCCTGGCCGCGCAGCCGTTGCCGGCAGTCGCCAGCATCGGCGTGCGCCCGACGGTCGAAGACAGCGGCCGCGTGCTGCTCGAAACCCATGTCTTCGACTTCAACGAAAACTGCTACGGCAAGGTGATCCAGGTCGAATTCCTGGAAAAACTGCGCGACGAAGAAAAATATGTCGACCTGCCCACGCTGACTGCCGCGATTGCCCGCGACGCGGAAAACGCGCGCAGCTACTTTCGCCAGAAGGGCGACGTCGCCCTGTCCGCCACCGACCGAATTTGACGCCCTGATCCCGCCGTTCGACGCGCCGCCATTTTTTCGCTATTCGCATCCCTTTTCAAAGAAATCCCATGTCCGATAACAAGCCCAGCAAACCGTCCGGCAAAGCGCCGGGCAAATACCCGGTCAACATGACCGAAACCCCGTTTCCGATGCGCGGCGACCTCGCCAAGCGCGAGCCGCAATGGATCAAGGCGTGGCAGGAAAAGAAGCTGTACCAACGCATTCGTAAAGCCGCCAAGGGGCGCCCGCTGTTCGTGCTGCACGATGGCCCGCCCTACGCCAACGGCGACATCCATATCGGCCACGCGGTCAACAAGGTGCTCAAGGACATCGTCGTCAAGACCCGTAATCTGGCCGGCTTCGACGCGCCGTACGTGCCGGGCTGGGATTGCCACGGCATGCCCATTGAAATCCAGATCGAGAAGCAGTTCGGCAAGAGCCTGCCAACGGCCGAGGTGCTGCAGAAATCGCGCGCCTACGCCAGCGTGCAGATCGAGCGGCAGAAGCTCGACTTCATCCGCCTCGGCGTGCTGGGCGAATGGGACAATCCGTACACCACGATGAATTTCCAGAACGAGGCCGACGAGCTGCGCGCGCTCGGCACGATCCTGAAAAAGGGTTACGTGTACCGCGGCCTGAAGCCGGTCAACTGGTGTTTCGATTGTGGTTCGGCACTGGCGGAAGCCGAAGTCGAATACGAAAACAAGCGCGACCCGGCCATCGATGTCGGCTTTGCATTCGCGCAGCCCGAAAAAATCGCCGCGGCATTCGGCCTGGCCACACTGCCGACCGACCAGGGTTATTGCGTCATCTGGACCACCACGCCGTGGACCATCCCGGCCAACCAGGCAATGAATGTGCATCCCGAGTTCGACTACGCGCTGGTGCAGACCGAGCGCAATGGCGCGCCGCTGCTGCTGATCCTGGCTGCCGATCTGGTCGAAGCCTGCCTGCTGCGCTATGGCCTGTCCGGAACAGTCATCGCCACTTGCAAGGGCGCGGCGCTGTCGCTGATCGCCTTCAGGCATCCGCTGGCCGACACCGATCCCGGCTACGACCGCCTGTCGCCGATCTACCTGGCCGAGTACGTGTCGCTCGAAACCGGCACCGGCATCGTGCATTCGTCGCCGGCCTATGGCGTGGACGACTTTTTATCCTGCCGCGCCCATGGCATGCGCGACGATGACATGCTCAATCCGGTCATGGGCGATGGCCGCTACGCATCGTGGCTGCCGTTCTTTGGCGGCATGACGATCTGGGAAGCCTCCAAGCCGATCTGCACCAAGCTCGATGAAGCCGGTGCGCTGTTCAAGCTGGTCATGATCGATCACAGCTACATGCATTGCTGGCGCCACAAGACGCCGATCATCTATCGCGCCACGTCGCAATGGTTCGCCGGCATGGATCGCACGCCGGTCGACGGCAGCGCCACGTTGCGCACAACCGCGCTGGCGGGCATCGAAGCGACCACGTTCTATCCGGCCTGGGGCAAGGCACGCCTGCACGGCATGATCGCCAACCGGCCTGACTGGACCCTGTCACGCCAGCGCCAATGGGGTGTGCCGATGGCGTTCTTCGTGCACAAGGAAAGCGGCGAGCTGCATCCGCGCACACCCGAACTGCTGGAGCAGATCGCGTTGCGCGTCGAGCAATCCGGCATCGAGGCCTGGCAGGCGCTGGACCCGAGAGACCTGCTCGGCGACGAAGCCGAGCACTACCTGAAGAACAAGGACACGCTGGATGTCTGGTTCGATTCCGGCAGCACCCATCAAACGGTGCTGCGCGGCTCGCATGCGGCGCAATCGCACTTCCCGGCCGACCTGTATCTGGAAGGTTCCGACCAGCATCGCGGCTGGTTTCATTCGTCGTTGCTGACCTCGTCGATGCTCAATGGCTGCGCGCCGTACAAGACGCTGCTGACGCACGGCTTCGTGGTCGATGGCGACGGCAAGAAAATGTCGAAATCGGTCGGCAATGTGATGGCGCCGCAAAAAGTGGTGGATACGCTGGGCGCTGACATTCTGCGCCTGTGGATTGGTTCGACCGACTATTCGGGCGAACTGTCGATCTCCGACGAAATCCTCAAGCGCGTCACCGAAAGCTATCGACGCATCCGCAACACGTTGCGCTTCCTGCTCGCCAATACGTCCGATTTCACGGCGATCACCGATGCCGTGCCGGTCGCCGACATGCTCGAGATCGACCGCTATGCCGTCGCCCGCATCGCGCAACTTCAGGATGAAATCCTGGCGCATTACGCGATCTATGAATTCCACCCGGTCACCTCGAAACTGCAGATGTACTGTTCCGAAGATCTCGGCGGGTTCTATCTCGATGTGCTCAAGGACCGGCTCTACACGGCGGGCGTGCATTCCCATGCGCGACGCTCGGCGCAGTCGGCCATCTGGCACATCACGCAGGCGCTGTTGCGCCTGATGGCGCCGATTCTGTCGTTCACCGCTGAAGAAGCCTGGGCCGCCTTCGCCGACCCGGTGGCATTCAGCGCCAGCGATGAAACCATCTTCACCCATACCGCCTACCTGTTGCCAGCGGTGGCCGACGCCGACGCCTTGCTGGCGCGCTACGCGGCATTGCGCGAAATCCGCACCGAGGTCTCCAAGCAACTGGAAGAAGTGCGCATCGCCGGCGCGATCGGGTCATCGCTGCAAGCCGAAGTCACGCTCAGCGCCAGCGGCGACAAGTTTGATCTGCTGGCCAGCCTCGGCGACGATTTGCGCTTTGTGCTGATCACCTCACAGGCCAGCGTCAGCAAGGCCGCCACCGCAAATGACGAAGCCATCGTGGTCACGCCATCAAGCGCGCCAAAATGTGACCGCTGCTGGCACTATCGTGCTGACGTCGGTCATGATGCAGCGCATCCGGAACTGTGTGGCCGTTGCACCGCCAACCTGTTCGGCGCCGGCGAACCACGCAGCTTTGCCTGAACCCACACCTGTCAACCCAACTCAATTCATACATGGCCACCAAAAATCGCTTTTCTACCAAACCCAGCAGCGGCATCGGTCCTTGGCTGGGGATTGCCTCCATCGTCATCCTGATCGATCAGCTGACCAAGATCACGGTCGCCAAATTGCTCACCCATGGAGAAACCCGCCCGATCACCTCGTTTTTCGATCTGGTGCTGGCGCATAACAAGGGCGCCGCGTTCAGTTTCCTGGCGGCGGAATCCGGCTGGCAGCGTTACTTTTTTACCGGCCTCGGGATTGCGGCGGCGCTGTTCATCATTTATCTGCTGAAAAAAAATGCCGGACAGCGCTTGTTCTGCTGGGCGCTGGCGCTGATTCTCGGTGGCGCCATCGGCAATGTGATCGATCGCATCCTGTATGGTTACGTGATTGACTTTCTGGACGTGCACGTGGCGGGCTGGCATTGGCCGGCGTTCAACGTCGCAGACAGCGCAATTTGCGTCGGCGCCGTCATGTTCGTTCTCGATGAACTGCGTCGCGTCAACAAATAGGGAGCTGCGCCATGCTTGATCTCGCGGGGAAACGCATCGTACTTGGGCTTACCGGCGGCATCGCCTGCTACAAGGCCGCTGAACTGACACGCGGATTGATCAAGGCTGGCGCCAGCGTGCAGGTGGTGATGACGGATGCCGCAACCCACTTCATCACGCCGGTGACCATGCAGGCGCTGTCAGGCCAGCCGGTCCATACCGATCAATGGGATGCGCGCATCGCCAACAACATGGCGCATATTGACCTGACCCGCACGGCCGATGCGATTCTGATCGCGCCCTGCTCGGCCGATTTCATGGCAACGCTGGCGCGCGGCGGCTGCACCGACCTGCTGTCGACAATGTGCCTGGCGCGGCCGTCGATGCTGCCATTGATGGTCGCTCCGGCGATGAACGTCGAAATGTGGCAAAACCCGGCGACCCAGCGCAACGTGCGTCAACTGAAGGACGACGGCATCATGGTGCTCGGTCCGGATGCCGGCGAACAGGCGTGCGGTGAAACCGGGATGGGCCGCATGCTCGAAGCCGTGCAATTGGTCGAGGAAATGGTGGCCGCGTTTCAGCCAAAATCGCTGCGCGGAAAACAGGTAATGATCACCGCAGGTCCCACCTTCGAGCCGATCGATCCGGTGCGCGGCATCACCAACCTGTCGTCCGGAAAAATGGGCTACGCGCTGGCGCGTGCTGCGCGCGAAGCCGGCGCCGATGTCACGCTGGTATCCGGACCGACCGCGCTGGCCACACCCGCCGGTGTACAGCGCATTAACGTGCAAACCGCGCAGCAGATGTTTGATGTGGTCATGTCGCGCGTGACCGGGCAGGACGTGTTCATTGCGGTGGCCGCCGTGGCGGACTGGCGGGTTGTCAACGCCAGCGAGCAGAAGCTGAAAAAATCCGCCGAGGGCGGGCTGCCCGCGCTGGTTTTCGCCGCCAATCCCGACATCCTGGCGACGGTTGCCGCCTTGCCGCAAGCGCCCTACTGTGTCGGCTTTGCCGCCGAGTCGGAGCAGCTGCTCAAATACGGCAAGGCCAAGCGGGCCGCAAAAAACATCCCGCTGTTGATCGGCAATATCGGTCACCACACCTTCGGCATGGACGAGAACGAACTGGTGCTGTTCGATGCGGACGGTCAGATCCAGTTTCCGCACGCGCACAAGCAAACCCTGGCGCGCCAGCTGATCACCGCCATCAGCGAGCGACTCGCTCCTGCTTCCTGACCTTTCACCGCGAACCTGCACATGACTCCCAAAACCATCGATATCAAGATCCTCGACCCGCGCATGCAGGAGCAGTTGCCCGTTTATGCCACCGCTGGCAGCGCCGGCCTGGACCTGCGCGCCTGTCTCGACGCACCGCTGACAATCCAGCCGGGCGAGACACATCTGATCCCGACCGGACTGGCGATCCACATTGGCGACCCCGGTTACGCGGCCATGATCCTGCCGCGCAGCGGGCTGGGTCACAAGCACGGCATTGTGCTGGGGAACTTGGTTGGCTTGATTGACTCGGACTATCAGGGACAATTGATGGTGTCGACATGGAACCGCGGTCAAACCGAATTCACACTCAATCCGATGGAACGACTTGCCCAGCTCGTCATCGTGCCGGTGATGCAGGTTGCCTTCCGCGTCGTTGACGATTTTGCGGGCAGCGAGCGCGGCGATGGCGGTTTTGGCAGCACCGGAAAACAATAAGGAAAATCCATGCAAGGTGTCGTTAAACGAAACAAACAACCGGTTCGGTCGCTTCTGGCGGTCAGCATGCTGGCCATGGTATTTGCCGGTTGCGCGACCCAGTCGCCAGCACCTGACAAGCAGTCGGAATCCACGTCGGCAGCAGACGCCGTCACCCCGGTCGTTACTGCCCCCAGTCCTGAAGACGAGGTATTGCGCCAACTGGTGACGTTGCAGGACAGACTGGACCGCGTTGCGGCGCCTTTGCTGGTCAACAATCCGGAGCTCTGCAAAGGCAATGCACGCCGCTTGCTCGGGTTCACTGCCAAGACCAAATATTCGTACTCCGCCGAGCTGACCGTCGCCGCACAAAAACTGTTTCAACTGGATGAGCGGCTGAAGGTCACCGGCGTCCTGCCGGGCAGCGGCGCAGCGCGGGTTGGCGTTACGCCCGGCGACGGACTCGTCGCGGTGGATGACAAACCGCTGCCACAGGGACCCAATGCGGAACGTCTGGCAGCGGCGATCTTGGCGCCGATGGTGAACGGCCGCAACAAGGTCAACCTGACCGTTCTGCGCAACGGCAAAACCGTCGTGCTCGATGTGCCGTTGACATTGGCGTGTGCATTCCGCGTCGAACTGGGCAACAACGATACGGTCAACGCCTACGATGATGGCCATCGCGTGCTGATCACGCGCGGCATGCTGAAGTTCGTCAAATCCGACGCCGAACTGAGCTATGTACTTGCACGCGAACTGGCCCACAATGCGCTCGCCCATCCGGTCCGCTTGCGCAGCGTCGCGACCAACGCCGGCGTCATCGACAACCTGATCAGGATCAAGCCTGATCTGGCAACGATGACCGGGACCGCTGGCATCAAGCCGTACTCCCAGGAAATCGACGCTGCCGCGGACATGACCGCCCTGTACATGATTGCGCGTGCCGGCTATCCGATCGACGGCGTCAACGGATTCTGGCAACGCCTGGCGACGCAATATCCCGCGTCGGTGCTCAATGGCTATACCGCGCTGCATCCGTCGACCGCATTCCGTATCGCTGCAATCGACCGAACCGTGGCTGAGATCAAGTCCAAGCAAACCAACGGAAAAACGCTGCTGCCATAATCATTTGCGCAAAAAAAAAGCCCGGGTCCTTCGCAGGAACCGGGCTTTTTTGCGTCACCGTCGTCTATTCGACTTCGAGTGTCTCTTGCGGCGAGCTTGGCGGGGCACTGTCGCCCTCGGTGAAATCGAGCTTGATCTGGTCTTTCTCGTCCAGATCAACCATCACCTTGCCGCCATTGACGAGCTTGCCGAACAACAGCTCGTCAGCCAGCGCCTTGCGGATCATGTCCTGGATCAGGCGCGCCATCGGACGTGCACCCATCAGCGGGTCAAAGCCTTTTTTGCCGAGGAACTTGCGCAGATTCTCGGTGAAGATCGCTTCGACCTTCTTCTCGTGCAGCTGCTCTTCCAGCTGCATCAGGAACTTGTCGACCACGCGCAGAATGATTTCTTCGTTGAGTGCGCCAAAGCTGATGATCGAGTCGATCCGGTTGCGGAATTCAGGCGTAAACATCCGCTTGATATCGGCCATCTCGTCGCCGGCTTCCTTCTTGTCGGTGAACCCGATCGAACGCTTCTGCAGACTTTCCGCGCCGGCGTTGGTCGTCATGATGATGATCACATTGCGGAAATCCGCCTTGCGGCCATTGTTGTCGGTCAGCGTGCCGTGGTCCATCACCTGCAGCAGGATATTGAAGATGTCCGGATGGGCCTTTTCAATCTCGTCAAGCAGCAGCACTGCATGCGGCTTCTTGGTGATCGCTTCGGTCAGCAAGCCGCCCTGATCGAATCCAACATAGCCCGGCGGCGCGCCAATCAACCGGCTCACTGCATGACGCTCCATGTACTCCGACATATCGAAGCGGATCAGCTCGATCCCGAGGGTAAACGCCAATTGCTTGGCCACTTCGGTCTTGCCGACACCCGTCGGTCCGGAGAACAGGAACGAGCCAATCGGCTTGTCGGTCTTGCCGAGACCGGCGCGCGCCATCTTGATGGCCGAGGCCAACGCTTCGATTGCCGGCTCCTGCCCGAACACGACGTTCTTCAGATCGCGTTCGATCGTCTGCAGCTTGCTGCGATCGTCCTGATTGACCGATTGCGGTGGAATGCGCGCGATCTTCGCAATGATGTCTTCGATCTCGGCCTTGCCAATGGTCTTCTTCTGCTTCGACTTCGGCAGGATGCGTTGCGCCGCGCCAGCCTCGTCGATCACGTCAATCGCCTTGTCCGGCAAATGACGGTCATTGATGAAGCGCGCCGCCAGTTCGGCAGCAGTGGTCAGCGCAGAGGCCGAATACTTGATGCCATGATGTTCTTCGAAGCGCGATTTCAGGCCGCGCAGAATCTGAACGGTTTGCTCGACGGTCGGCTCGTTGACATCGACTTTCTGAAACCGGCGTGACAGGGCATGGTCTTTTTCAAACACACCGCGGTACTCGGTATACGTCGTGGCGCCGATGCATTTCAACTGACCGCTCGACAACGCAGGCTTGAGCAGATTCGAGGCATCCAGCGTCCCGCCGGAAGCCGCGCCGGCGCCGATGATGGTATGGATTTCATCGATGAACAGGATGCCGTTCGGGCTGTCCTTGAGCTGTTTGAGCACCGCTTTCAGACGCTGTTCGAAATCGCCCCGGTACTTGGTCCCGGCCAGCAGCGCGCCCATGTCGAGCGAATACACGACCGCATCCTGCAGGATTTCCGGCACGTCCTTTTGCGTAATGCGCCATGCCAGGCCCTCGGCAATCGCCGTCTTGCCGACGCCGGCTTCACCAACCAGCAGCGGATTGTTCTTGCGACGACGGCACAGGGTTTGCACCACACGCTCGAGCTCGGCTTCGCGACCGATCAGTGGATCGATCTTGCCTTCGGCGGCCAGCTTGTTGAGGTTCTGCGTAAACTGGTCTAGCGGACTTTCCTTTTGCTGACCTTCCATCGGGGCTTCTTCGCCGCCCTCCGGTGCCTTTTGCGGATCGGCCTGCTGATCCTTACGCACACCGTGCGAGATGAAGTTTACGACGTCCAGACGCGTGACGCCCTGCTGGTGCAGGTAGTACACCGCATGCGAATCCTTTTCGCCGAAGATCGCCACCAGCACGTTCGCGCCGGTGACTTCCTTCTTACCGTTCGAGGCGGACTGCACATGCATGATCGCGCGCTGAATCACCCGCTGGAATCCCAGCGTGGGTTGCGTATCGACCTCGCTGGCACCAGGCACGGTCGGCGTGTTGTCGGTGATGAAGTTGGTCAGCGTCTTGCGCAGATCTTCAACGTTCACCGCGCAGGCACGCAATACCTCTGCCGCGGACGGGTTATCCACCAGTGCCAGCAGCAAATGCTCAACCGTGATGAACTCGTGGCGCGCTTGCCGTGCTTCAACAAACGCCATATGTAGACTGACTTCCAGTTCCTGCGCAATCATGCTTCCTCCATCACGCATTGCAGGGGGTGCCCTGCTTTTCTCGCGTGGGTTAAAACCAGCTCAACTTTTGTGGACGCAATATCCTTGGGGTACACGCCGCACATCCCTTTGCCATCTCGATGCACCATCAGCATGATCTGTGTGGCGGTCTCGCGATCCTTATTGAAATACTCCTGGATGATGGCCACGACAAATTCCATCGGGGTGTAATCATCATTGAGCAAATACACGTGATACATCGGTGGCGGCTTGAGCTTTTGCTCTTGCCGAACCAGTACGGTACCGTTTTCATGCTTGGTTGCCATGCGTCTGTCTAAATTCCTTCAACTTCTACTGCATTGTGATTCCGAAAACGGAGTGGCGACTGCCCTGCTTTGATATTACGCGCTTTCACGGTAGGACGCAGGTGGCGCTCTCACCTAAAAATTCAAGAGTGTTTTATTACCGCAACTAAAGTTAGCATCACGAATGCACCGTCCAATCCCGGTTTGTGCCCGGGCGCAAACCATATTCAAACATGCCGTCCGGGAGGGGGAAAAATCTTGACTTCTTTATTTTTTCCGAGAACAATGAACTTTATTGACGGATCAATCTGTTGAAGAACCGTCAATATGAAGAGAGCAAGTTTTAAGAGGGGGCAGCATTACGCCAGGCTTCTTGCTTTTACGGCTCGTGTGATTATGCATACTAGAGAGACGCTTTTATGGCAACAGGTACAGTCAAGTGGTTTAACGACTCCAAGGGCTTCGGATTCATCACTCCGGATGACGGCGGCGAAGATTTGTTCGCACATTTTTCCGCTATCCAGATGAATGGTTTCAAGACCCTGAAAGAAGGTCAAAAAGTACAGTTCGAAGTCACGCAGGGCCCTAAAGGCAAGCAAGCTTCAAACATTCAGGCTCCGTAATTTTCGGATCAGGAAGCACACGGAAAAACCCCGCACTGCGGGGTTTTTTTTATGAGTGTGCTTGCCCCCGCCGTTTCTCAATCCCACTCACGCGACATCCTTCGTGCCATGAATCTCAGGCAAAGAATCATTTTGTTCGCCGTCGTCCCGCTGATCATGGCGCTGGGGGCGATTGCTGCCGCCGTCTGGCATCAGGCGGCGCTGCTCGCACAACAACAACGCAGCTCCATCGAATCGGCCTATCTCAGCAGCAAGGAAGCCGAGCTGCGTCACTACGTCACGCTGGCGACGCGCTCGATCGAGGCCATCTACAACTCGGGGAGACAGGACACTGCGGCGCGTGACGAAGCAAAACGAATTCTGGCCAAGCTGGATTATGGCGACGATGGCTATTTCTTTGTGTATGACATGGACGGCACCAATCTGGTCCACCCGCGCCAGCCAGAATTGGTAGGCCGCAATTTGTGGGAACTGCGTGACATCGAGGGCACCCCGACCATCCAGCGCCTGCTTTCGCGCGCCCGCCATGGCGGTGGGATCGAGCGCTATTTGTGGGAAAAACCGTCGACGCACAAGGTCGTCCCCAAACTCGGCTACGTCGTCAGCCTGCCGCGCTGGGGCTGGATGATGGGCACCGGCATCTATCTTGATGATGTCGATGCGGCCGTCAACAAGGTGGACGTGCAAATTTCACGCAACATTCGCAACACCATGCTGTGGATCTCCGCCATCGCGGTTGCCGGCGTGTTGCTGATCGCGCTGTCGGCTGTGGTATTCAATTTCACCGAGTACCGGGTTGCCGACGCCAAGCTGAAGGTACTGGCGCAGCGCGTGGTGCATTCGCAAGAGCAGGAGCGGGCGCGACTGTCGCGCGACCTGCATGATGGCATCAGCCAATGGCTGGTGTCGATCAAGTTACAGGTCGAATCCGGCATTGCCAAGCTGGCGGCGGCACCGGCACAGGCCGAGTCCGCGCGTCGCTCGTTCGATAACGCGGCGCGTCAACTCAATGACGTGCTTGGCGAAGTACGACGCATCTCGCATGATCTGCGGCCGGCGCTGCTTGACGATCTTGGCCTGGCGGCTGCACTGGAGCACCTGACCCGCGAATTTTCCAATCACGCGCACTTGCCAGTGGAGTTTATCGAAGAAGGCGATTTTGAGAAGCTGTCGGAAGCGCGCAAGACAGTCCTGTTTCGTATCGCCCAGGAAGCACTGACGAACATCAAGCGACATGCGCGGGCCTCCCGTGTAAACTTGCGCCTGGTTGGCACTTCCGAAAAGATCCAGATGTTTATTTCAGATGATGGCTGCGGCTTCGACCTGGCGCGAATTGCCGAAAGTCCCAAGCGCGGCATCGGGTTGCGCAACATGCAAGAGCGCATCGATGCCGTTGGCGGGACATTGCAACTGTCGTCGTCTGCGGATGGCACCGGCCTCATTGCTACCGTACCGCATGGTTGATATCCAATGAGCAAACCAGCAACCGTGCGCATCCTGCTTGTCGACGACCATCCGCTGGTGCGTGACGGCTTGCGTGCGCGGCTGGAAACCATCCCCCATTTCGAGATAACGGCAGAAGCCAGCGGCGCGCCAGATGCACTGCACCACGCAGCGAATCAGCCATTTGATCTTGCCTTGATGGACATCAATCTTGCCGGCATGAATGGCATCGAGCTCACCGCCCAGCTTCGTCGCAAGTACCCGTCGATTGCCGTGCTGATGCTGAGCATGCACGACAAGCCCGAGTACGTCATGCAGGCCATCGAGGCTGGCGCGCGTGGTTATGTGCTCAAGGACGCACCTGCCATCGACATCATTGCGGCGATCGACGCGGTCATGTCAGGCGAGGTCTACTTCAGCGCCGCCGTGGCGCGTCACATGGAATCTGAATCCCAGCAGATGTCGATACTGACGCCGCGCGAAAATGGCGTTCTGCTGTCCATCGCAACCGGAAAATCGAACAAGCACATTGCGCGGGAGCTGAACCTGAGTGTTCGTACCGTGGAAACCCATCGGCTCAACATCAAGCGCAAGCTTAGCATCGAAGGTCAGGCAGATTTGATTCGCTACGCCATTGCGCACCGCCAGTTGAAGTGAACGCGCAATGAAAAAAGCCAGTCGCTTGCGGGACTGGCTTTGCATTGCGCCGACATTGCCGGCGCGGCGAATTGCAATTACATGTTTTCGATCATCACGTCGCCGAAACCGGAACACGATACCTGGGTAGCGCCTTCCATCAGGCGCGCGAAATCGTACGTGACCTTCTTGGAGGCGATCGAATTTTGCATCGACGAGATGATCAGGTCGGCTGCCTCGAGCCAGCCCATGTGACGCAGCATCATCTCGGCCGACAGGATCAGCGAGCCCGGATTCACATAGTCCTTGCCGGCATACTTCGGTGCGGTGCCATGCGTGGCTTCGAACATCGCGATCGAATCCGACAGGTTGGCGCCCGGAGCAATCCCGATACCACCCACTTGTGCGGCCAGTGCATCGGAGATGTAATCGCCGTTCAGGTTCAACGTGGCGATCACGCTGTATTCGGCCGGGCGCAGCAGGATCTGCTGCAGGAACGCATCGGCAATCGAATCCTTGACCATGATCTCGCGACCGGTCTTCGGATTCTTGAATTTGCACCATGGGCCACCGTCGATGAGCTCCGCACCGAATTCTTTTTGCGCCAGCGCATAGGCCCAGTCACGGAAGCCGCCTTCGGTGTACTTCATGATGTTGCCCTTGTGGACAATCGTCACTGAAGGCTTGTCATTGTCGATGGCGTACTGGATTGCCTTGCGCACCAGGCGCTCGGTGCCTTCGCGCGACACCGGCTTGATGCCGATGCCCGACGTTTCCGGAAAGCGGATTTTCTTGACGCCCATTTCATTGATCAGGAACGCGATCAGCTTCTTCGCGCCCTCGGAGCCTTCCTGCCACTCGATGCCGGCGTAGATGTCTTCCGAGTTCTCGCGGAAGATCACCATGTCGGTTTTTTCCGGCTCCCGCACTGGCGATGGCACGCCCTTGAAATAACGCACCGGACGCAAGCACACATACAGGTCGAGTTCCTGGCGCAGCGCCACGTTCAGCGAACGAATGCCGCCGCCAACCGGGGTGGTCAATGGTCCCTTGATCGAAACGACGAAATCCTTCAAGGCGTGGAGGGTTTCTTCCGGCAGCCAGACATCCGGGCCATACACGCGGGTCGATTTTTCACCAGCGAAAATTTCCATCCAGCTGATCTTGCGCTCGCCGCCATAGGCTTTTGCCACCGCTGCATCGATGACCTTGATCATGACCGGGCTGATATCAATTCCGGTGCCATCGCCTTCGATGTAAGGCACGATCGGATTGTTTGGTACATTCAACGAAAAATCGGCATTGACAGTGATTTTTTTGCCTTCAGCAGGCACTTTGATATGTTGATACATCGATGTCTCCAATACGGGGCGAAAGAAGGTGAAACCAGATTGCGCAGCAGGGCAGCGCAAAATTCAAGTCTTATATAAGACATAAGACAACGTTTCGTATTATGCACGCATATTTTACTGGATGCCACGGCTTTCCGACACCGAGAATGTTCGGCGCCGGGCTGGAAGGGCGGCTAGAATCGCCGCGAGACTCCTTTTCATGACCACGATTGCGCCAGATGGCCCTCATTCTTTTCAATAAGCCCTATCTTGTATTGTGTCAGTTCTCGCCGCAGGACGGACGCGAATCGCTGGCCGATTACCTCGACATGCCCGGCATTTATCCGGCCGGACGTCTCGATGCCGACAGCGAGGGACTGATGTTGTTGACCGACGATGGAAAATTGCAGCACGCGATCAGCCACCCTGACCGCAAGCAAGCCAAGACCTATCTGGCACAAGTCGAGGGCATTCCGGATAGCGCCGCACTGAATCGTTTGCGGGCCGGCGTCGATCTCGGCGATTTCATCACGCAGCCCTGCCGCGCAAGCGAAGTCGCCGCGCCCCAATGGCTGTGGCCACGCGATCCACCGATCCGGGAACGCGCCGCCACGCCCACCCGCTGGCTGGCGCTGACCATTACGGAAGGGAAAAATCGTCAGGTACGCCGCATGACGGCCGCAGTTGGCTTGCCGACGCTGCGCCTGATTCGCGTTGCGATTGGCCCGTTTTCACTGGAGAGCCACCCGCTGCTGCCAGGCGAAGCCCGGCCGGTGGAGGCGACGGCATTTCGGGAGAACCGGTAGTCCTCTCAGAACGGCAGGAACTTCATGTCGAAGACCCGCTCAACCAGCCATCCTGCTGCCAGAATGGCAATCAGGATTGACCCGCCAAGCAGGATCGCGCGTCGATACAAGGTCGTCCGGCGCAAATAGAACGCCAGCGGCAGGAACACGGCGACAATGGCCATCTGCCCGGTCTCCACCCCAAGGTTGAATCCCACCAGCGCGAGCACCAGGGCGCTTTTCGGCAAGCCGAGATCGGTCAGTACGCTGGCGAATCCAAAGCCATGGATCAACCCGAACAGAAATGCCATCACCCAGCGCCGCTCGCGGAACAGCGGATAGATATTGTTGAGCGCGGCGACCACGACCGAAGCGGCAATGGTCGACTCGACCCAGCGCGACGGCAGGCTGATGACACCCAGCGTCGCGAGCGTGAGCGTGATCGAATGCGCCAGCGTGAACGCCGTGACAATTTTCAATACGGACCATAGCGCCGGTTTGAAGGCATCGACCGCCTGCCAGGTTTGCTCGCGCCGCACCACCACCGCCGGCAGCAGCAGCGCCAGCAAAAAGAGAATGTGGTCGAAACCAATCCAGATATGCCAGACGCCTTCACGGCCGTAATCGACAAATTGTCGAATCCGGCTCGGTTGCGTGAGCTTGAATTGCTGGGTGGCTTTGTCCGGGCTGAAAATTGCGGTGCTTGACTGGCCCTGATACATCAGCTGCAGCAAGCCCTTGTGCTGCGGGTCGATATCGAAGAACAGTGCGTAACGCGCCTGCAGTTCGCTGACCGTGTCGGCACAGAGGGCCCGAAAGCGCAGGACCACATAGGCACCATCGGTATGGTCGTCGATCAGGTGCTCGGTCACCGCGGCTGGGCAGGATTTTCCGCCAGCTTGCAGTTGCAGGCGCGCCATCGCATAGGCATCGATCTCGCTCTGCCTTGCCCGCACTTCACCCCACGTGATCGCGGCGTCGCCGTTGGCATCGAGTCCGATCGCAAAGTCCAGATCCCGCAGCGCGATATCCCACTGGCCGGTCACCGATTGGCCTTCCACGACAAGATTGAGGTAGCTGTCACTTGGCTTGTGGGCGTGCGCCGCAACGCAGGCGCAAAGAAGCAAGCAGCAAAGGATCAGGTGCTTCATGCTGCACCCCCGCGCAGTTGCCGGGCCAGGCCGAGCAATTTGCGGTCTTCGATCCCGCTTTCTTTCAGCCACGCCAGCACGGGTGCTGCCGCCGCAGGTTGCCGGGCTGCCAGCGCGGCTTCGAGCACAATGCGGGCATCGCGCGGCTCGCGCTGGACCTTCCAGTTTTCCAGCGCCAGGCGCAACGCTTTGCCCGGATCATTCTCGACCGCCAGCGCAAAGCGGGCCTCCTCCTGCTGATGGACGGTATCGCCACGCAATTGCGCCGCCGCATAGCGCGCCGCCAGCGTCTCCTCGCGCATCCGCGCCGTCGGCAATTTCAACGCGCGCTCGGCAAACACCAGGCGCAGCAACAAGACGTCGGAACGGGTCCGGTCTTTCAGTAGTGCGACCACCTCGGCCGGACGTTGGTGGTCCAGCAACAGATCGGCGTAGGCCGCCAGCAGAAAGGTATCTTGAATATTGAGCGCAACGGCGCTCTTGAAGTGCTGCTCGGCGAGATCGATCTTGTCCAGCCGCTGCGCCAGTTCGGCCAGGCGGATCAGAACCCAGAGACGCTCGTCCGGCCGGGCTTCGGGATGGCGCGCCAGGGCGGCAGTGAGGGTCGCGTAGGCGCTCGCCGCCTTGCCAGTCAGGCCATCCACCATGGCTTCGCAGCCGGTCGCGATGACTTCATCGGTCAAGGTTCGTAACGCGACACAATCGATTCGCACCAAGGCATAGCGCGCCTGCACCATATCGATGGTGGCGCGCAGCGCACGTGCCTGGGCGTGCTCCGGATGCCGCGCGAGGATATTGTCGAGATCGCTCATCGCACCCACGAAGTTGTGGTTGAACTGGGCCAGCGAGGCGCGCATGACGTGAATGTCCAATGGCGGTTCCGGCATGTCCCACCACGGCGCCAGGGCCGCCTGCGCATAGCCGATATAGCGCGGATCACCCTCCTCGGCGACCAGGCCGTAATACCGCTGTGCCAGTTTGAGGGCAGCCGCTTCGTCCTTCGGATTGCTGCGCAGCGCGGCGCGAAGTACCGACATCTCGCGGGCAATCGGATCGTTTGGCCGAAATGGCAACCGTTCGAGAACGATTGCATCGGAAGCAGGAACCCGTGGGAGCGCCAGCGCAACCGGCGCGACGGACAATGACAACAAACCTGCAAGAAGCAGCGCACGACAACAAGGCATCGCAAGGTCCAAAGGAAGGGTTCAGCGCAAACGTCGCCGACGACAGCAATCGAAAAGAGCAGAAATGATAACTGGCGTTTGGCGATCCCGCCGAAGTTAATCCGGCGACGCGCGAGGCAAGCTTCCCGGTGCCGGAGCAGGAACGGATGGCGGGAAAGTCGCCACCGTGCAATTTCTTTACAAACCCTGTCAACGAACCGGGGAACACACCGTTACTTACATGATTCATTCGAATCGCCGACTATTAACGTATCAATGTGAGGAACAATAAAATGAAAAACCTGATCGCTGCTTTGGTTGCTGGCCTGTTCGCTGTTTCATCGTTCGCTGCCAGCCACACTGCTGCGCCAGCTGCTCCAGCTGCACCTGCCGCCGCCGCTGCACCTGCTGCCGCACCAGCTGCTGGTGCAATGGCAGATGCGCCAAAAGCCAAAAAAGCAAAAAAAGCCAAGAAAGCCAAAAAAGCAGTGAAAGAAGAAGCGCCAATGGCACCAGCAGCCAAGTAATTTGCTGTTAAGCTGTAGCGCAGAGGCAGGATTATCCTGCCTTTTTTTATGCCCGAATGCTTTTCAACTCTACTTGATGAATCTGACTTTACCCATGAACCCATCCCGTTTTACATTGCGCACATTGGTGCTGGCTGCGGCTCTTTTGATGTCGCCGTTTTCCCAGGCCCAGCAAGCCGCCCAATTCAAGGTCACCTCCCTGTCGGCTGGCATTCATTTGATCAAGGCAGAGGTTGCAGCGACCGAAGCAGAGCGCGAACAAGGATTGATGTTCCGCGAAAAAATGGGCCCGAATGAAGGCATGATCTTTTTGTTTGGCGCGCCGGCCGGTGTCTGCATGTGGATGAAGAACACGTTGCTGCCGCTGTCGGTTGCCTTCCTCGACGACAATGGAAAAATTGTCAACATCGAAGACATGAAGCCGCAAACCACGGATTCGCATTGCGCACTCAAGCCGATCCGCTACGCGCTGGAAATGAATCTGGGCTGGTTCAAGCAGAAGAACATCAAGCCTGGGATGGTTATCGACGGCCTGCCGCGCGACCGCTAAGCAGCACCATGTCGACTTTTAGCGTCGACATGACTCTCGATTCTCCGGACCACAAAAAACCCGCCTGACACAATCAGACGGGTTTGATTTTTTCACCCACACCTGCGACCTCAGTCGCAGAAACACCCTGCCGGCAAATTAAGCCAAGGCTTTCAGAGCGGCTGCCATGCGGCTTTTGTGCCGTGCTGCCTTGTTCTTGTGGATGATTTTCTTGTCGGCGATACGATCGATGGTTGAGATCGAAGTCTGGAACACTTGCGTTGCTACCGCTTTGTCGCCGCCTTCGATGGCTTTGCGAATGGCCTTGATGGCCGTGCGCAAGGTCGAACGCTGGCTCGAATTATGGGCGTTTTGCTTGACAGCTTGACGGGCGCGCTTGCGCGCTTGTGCGGTATTTGCCATGAATGATATTTCCTAAATCGTAGTCAAATTGCGTTCTCAAGGACGCAGGTGTGGGACAGAATTCTGTGAAGTCGCGTAGTGTATCGGCTTTTGCCAAAAAGGGCAAACAGATTCCCTTCCGTCAAGCCGCGCCATCTTATCGGCAACAGCACCCGCGCCGACAACTGCGCGGTGGCGCGAGGAATCGTGCGGCTATAATGCGCCTCCATGAACTTGCACAAAACGCTTGCCACGATCTTCGGCATGACCATGCTGTCCCGGATTACCGGCCTGATACGCGACGTATTGATTACCCGCGCATTCGGCGCCTCAGGCTACACCGACGCGTTCTTTGTCGCCTTCCGGATTCCCAATTTGCTGCGCCGCCTGTTTGCCGAGGGGGCGTTTGCCCAGGCATTTGTGCCGATTCTCGGGGAATATCGCAATCAGCGCGGTGAGACCGAAATCCGGCAACTGGTGGATCACGTCGGCACACTGTTGATCTGGGCCCTGCTGCTGACCTGCGTGGTCGGCGTGGTGGCGGCGCCACTGATCGTCTATCTGATGGCCACCGGCCTGAAAGCCAATCCGGCGGTGTTCAATACCACGGTGAACATGACCCGCATCATGTTTCCATATATTGGATTCATGTCGTTTGTCGCGCTGGCCGGCGGTATTCTCAACACCTGGCGGGAGTTTCGCATTCCCGCGTTCACGCCGGTGCTGCTCAATTTGTCCTTTATTGCCGCGTCGCTGCTGCTGGCGCCATGGTTGCCGCAACCAATCTACGCGCTGGCGATTGCGGTATTTTGCGGCGGACTGCTGCAGATGGCCATCCAGGTGCCGGCTCTGATCAAGATCGGGATGCTGCCGCACTTTCAGCTCAATCCGCGCTTTGCGCTGGCGGACCCTGGCGTGCGCCGGGTGCTGCGGCAGATGGCGCCGGCGACGTTTGCCGTGTCGGTCGCGCAGATCAGCCTGGTCGTCAACACCAATATTGCATCGCATCTGGAGGCCGGCAGCGTGTCCTGGCTGTCGTTTGCCGATCGGCTGATGGAGTTCCCTACCGCCCTGCTCGGCGTCGCGCTGGGGACCGTGCTGCTGCCGAGCCTGTCGAAAGCGCATGCCGATGGCGACCCACTGGAATATTCAGCGTTACTGGACTGGGGCTTGCGGCTGACGTTCCTGCTCGCGCTGCCGGCGGCGGTCGGTCTGGCGACGCTGTCCGAACCCTTGACCGCAACGCTGTTTCACTACGGTAAATTCGACGCACGCGCGGTGATGATGACCTCGCACGCACTGATCGCGTATGGGGTCGGCCTGATCGGACTGATCGTGGTCAAGATTCTTGCCCCGGGCTTTTATGCCAAACAGGACATCCGCACGCCGGTCAAGATCGCGGTGATTGTTCTGGTCGCCACGCAGTTGATGAATCTGGTGTTCGTGCCAAGGCTGGCATTGGCCGGGCTGGCCCTGTCAATCGGCCTGGGCGCCTGCCTGAATGCAGTGTTCCTGTATTGGGGATTGCGCCACCGTGGTATCTACGTGGCAAAGAAGGGCTGGGGCCTGTTCATGATCAAACTCACCGGCGCCCTGTTCCTGATGGGTGGCACGGCGCTGCTGGCGGCGGAACAATTTGACTGGATCGCGCTACAGGCCCATGCTGGCCTGCGCATTGGCGCGCTTTTCCTGGTGGTCGCGCTGTGTGCATTGGTGTATTTCGGGTCACTGGTGGCGATGGGGTTCCGACCGGGCGATTTCAAACGCAGCGCGACATGATCAAACCACTCGATTACTTTGCCGCCCTGGTCCAGCAAGAGGACAGTATCCCGCTGTTTGAAGCTGCCGTCGCACTCGCACAGGATGTCGAGCCGCAACTGGATTTGAGTGCGGTGCAAGCCGACGTCGACACGCTGGCCGCGCGCTTGCGCAGACGCCTGCCGGCCGACACGGCGCAAGTGCAAAAGCTGCGCATGCTGAATCATTATTTTTATCGCGAGCTCGGCTTCGGCAGCAACCTCAACAATTACTACGATCCGGAAAACAGCTACCTGCACCGGGTGCTGAAAACCCGCCACGGCATCCCGATCTCGCTGGCGCTGATTTACATCGAAATCGCGCAACAGATCGGGCTGGAGGTCAAAGGCATTTCGTTTCCCGGTCACTTCCTGATGAAGATGTCAGCGCCCAGCGGCGAGATCATCCTCGATCCGGTGAATGGATCAAGCTTGTCGCGCGAAGAACTGGAGGAGCGGCTGGAGCCATTTGTGGAACAGATTCGCAAGGCGGGAATCCCGTTGGCCGATTACCTGCAACCGGCGCCGCCGCGCGATATCCTGGTACGCATGCTGCGCAATCTGAAAACCCTGTTCATCGAACGTGAGCGCTGGCAGCGTTTGCTGGGCGTGCAGGAGCGCCTGCTCATCCTGCTGCCCGGCGATTTGGCGGAACGACGTGATCGCGGGCTGGCCTACGCCAATCTCGACTGCCCGAAGACCGCATTGCAGGATATCGAAGCCTATCTGGCGCAACGCCCGGATGCGGCCGATGCCGAGGTCCTGCGGCAGCGGCTGCCGCGCTTGCGCGACGCCAACCGCCGTCTCAACTAGATCGTCTGGCTCAGGCTTTGCCGCGGGCTTCGATCAATTCCCACTTTTCCAGCGCATCGAGCAACTCCGCGTCGAGCTTGGCAAAACGCTGATTGAGCCGTTGCAGCTCTTCCGGCTTCTGCTTGTACAGCTCCGGATCGGCCAATTGCGCCGAGACGATCTTCTGTTCCGATTCGAGCTGCGCAATCAGCAGCGGCAGCGCGTCAAGTTCGCGCTGCTCCTTGTAGCTCAATTTCTTTTGCTTCGGTGCGGCGGAAACCGGCTCGGCGGCTTTGGCTTCGGGCTTGACGCCTTTGCTCGAACCGGCTGACAGCGGCACGCGTCGCACCCGCTCCCAGTCGGTGTAGCCGCCGATGTATTCGCGCCACATGCCATCGCCCTCGGCCACGATCACCTGGGTCACGACATTGTCGAGGAAGGTGCGGTCATGGCTGACCAGGAATACCGTGCCGGTATATTCTTCCAGCAGTTCTTCGAGCAGTTCCAGCGTGTCGATATCGAGATCGTTGGTCGGCTCATCGAGCACCAGTACGTTGGCCGGCTTGGCAAACAGGCGCGCCAGCAGCAGCCGGTTGCGCTCGCCGCCCGACAGGGATTTCACCGGCGAACGGGCGCGCTCGGGCGCAAACAGGAAGTCGTTCAGATACGTCATCACATGCTTGCGCTGGCCGTTGATTTCGACCCAGTCGCTGCCCGGCGCGATGGTGTCAGCCAGGCTGTCATCCTCGTTCAATTGCGCGCGCATCTGGTCGAAGTACGCCACCTGCAGCTTGGTGCCCTGGCGGATGGTGCCGGAGTCAGGCTGCTCTTCGCCGAGAATCATTTTCAGCAAGGTGGTCTTGCCGGCGCCGTTCAAACCAATCAAACCCACCTTGTCGCCGCGCAGCAGCGTCGCGCTGAAATCGCGCACGATGACCTTCTCGCCATAGGACTTGTTGACGTTGTCGAGTTCGGCGACGATCTTGCCGGAGCGCTCCCCTGCCGACACATCAAGGCGTACCTGACCCTGCTGGTCGCGGCGCACACTGCGCGTCATGCGCAGGGCTTCGAGACGGCGCACCCGGCCTTCGTCGCGGGTACGGCGCGCCTGCACGCCCTTGCGGATCCAGACTTCTTCCTGCGCCAGGAATTTGTCGAACTTGGCGTTCTCGACTTCTTCGATCTCGAGCTGCTCGGCCTTGCGAATCTGGTAGGCGCTGAAATTGCCCGGAAATGACAGGATGCGGCCGCGATCGAGTTCGACGATGCGGGTGGCGACATTGTCGAGAAAACTCCGGTCATGGGTAATGAACAACACGCTGCCCTTGTAATCCCGCAGCAGTCCTTCCAGCCACAAGATCGAGGTGAAATCCAGGTGGTTGGTCGGCTCATCGAGCAGCAGTACGTCAGGCGTGCTGACCAGCGCGCAGGCCAGTGCGACCCGCTTCTGCATCCCGCCCGACAAGGTGCCCATCAACATGGTGGCATCGAGATTGAGGCGATCGAGCGTGGTCTCGACCTTGTTGTTCAGATTCCAGGCGTCGCCGGCATCGAGCTTGACCTGGATCTCATGCATGCGCTCCATCAGCGCCTCATCATCGTCGCCGCCGAACTGGCCGGTCAGCACATCGTATTCCTTGAGCAGCGCCTGCATTTCGCCCATGCCCGAGGCAACCGCATCGAACACCGAGATCGACTTGTCGAACTGCGGCTCCTGGTCGACGTAGGTGATCTTGACGCCCTGCTGCATCACCAGCAAACCGTCGTCCAGCTTCGACATGCCTGCCAGGACTTTCAGCAATGATGACTTGCCGGTGCCGTTACGGCCGATCAGGCCGACCCGCTCGGTGGTTTCCAGCGAAAATTCTGCACGGTCGAGCAAGGGAACGTGGCCGAATGCAAGTTGTGCATTGGATAAGGAGATGACTGCCATAAATGCCTGAAGTGGTAGGGTGACTGCGCGAGGCGCGATGCCGGTGAATCGATTGAGAGACGCAACAAGACCCGCATTGTACCGATTCCCGGCGCGCGACCCCGTCTGATTGTTGCAATGCAGTGCAGGTCGCGAAAATAAAGCCGCCGAGTATGCGAAAATGCGGGCTTCACGCCCCCGTAGCTCAGTGGATAGAGCGATCCCCTCCTGAATCAAATTGGGCATCGGTGTCCGAAAGGACCCGCATGAATGGAGTCAAATTCGGTGAACCCTGACAGGTCATGCTGTTGGCAACGCCGAGCCAAGCCCGCAACAGCGGGAAGGTGTAGAGACTAGACGGCTCCCGCCTGTAGCGCCCTGGCGCAATGGCGAAGGCATAGTCCAGACTGCAAACGGCACAGCCGGTGGCGAAAGCCATAGCGGGATGAAGGGATAGGTCACACGTTCGATCCGTGTCGGGGGCACCACCGGATCTGCCAGCGCGCATCATGCGCGACTGGCTTCATATGCCGCGGTCCGGCTTGGCCGACGCGGCCGTCGTTATATTTTTCCTGCCGCAGGCGCAGCGACAAAGTCCGGAATCGTCTCGATTTTCCCCAGCACGAACACAAACGAGATGATGCCGATCACCAGAATCACCCCGGCGACAAAGAACGCATTCGCAAACGAATTAGTGGCGCCGACAATGAAGCCGGTCACGATCGGTGCGGCCGCGCCCATCAGATTGTTGGCGAAATTCATGATGCCGCCGATGGTGCCGACCCCGCCCTTCGGTGCGATCAGCGAGGGCAAGGACCAGCCGACCGGCGCCGCCGATGCCAGGCCGCCGAGCGCGATCGAAATCCAGAAGATTGCCCAGACCGGGTCGGTGGTCTGGGTCGCGCCGAATACCGCCAGACCAAACAGCATGCCAACCACCAGCACGGTCTTTCTGACTTTCGAATCGTCGCGACCACGTGAAATCAAATGGTCGATCAGCCAGCCACCGACGAACAGATCCGTGGCCGTGGCCACCGCCCAGGGGATGGCCGAGTAGCCCGCAGATTTGAGAATACTCATGTGCATGGTTTGCACCAGATAGCCAGGCAACCAGGTCAGGAACAGGTAGAACGAGTACCCGTAGGCGCAGAACCCGATGGTCAGGCCCCATACCTTCACGTTACGCAGCAGGTAACCCAGCATCCCCATCGGACTGGCGCCGGACGGGCCCTCGACGGTCGCACCGCCGTCGCGGATGTAGCTGTACTCGGCCGGGCTGAGCCGGGTGTCCTGGCTTGGGTCACGGTACACAATGAAGAAGGCGATGAAATATAGAAAGCTCAGCGCCGCAGTCATCGCGAAACCCCAGCGCCAGCCCAGCATTACCACCGAAAAGGCGACCAGCGGCACACCGATCACATTCGAGAATTTGGCAGCGGCATCGAAAATAGCGGTTGCCAGCCCACGTTCATTGCGCGGAAACCAGTAGCCAGTCGCCTTGGAACTGACCGGAAACCCCGGCGCTTCGGCAATGCCGAGCAGCACCCGCGCCGCAAAGATGCCGGCAAACCCGCTGGCAAAGGCGGTGATCGTCGCCGCACAACCCCAGCAGAATGCCCCCCAGCGACCGACCCGGGTAACGCCGAAGCGGTCGAGAATCACGCCCGCCGGAATTTGCAACAAGGCATAGGACCAGAAAAACGCGCTGAACAACAGACCCAGTTCGACCGGACCAAGATTGAAGGCGTCCTTGATCTGGGGCGCGGCAACTGACAGGCTGATCCGATCGATGTAGTTGATCAATACGCCAATGCCGAGCAGGCTGCCGATACCCCAACGCCGGTTGGGAATTTTGTTTCCTGCGACTGATGCCATTGCTGTCTCCTGATTATTTTATGGTGGTGCGACTGGGGTGCTGCCTCGTCATGGCTGTGAACCGACCTTGAAGTGGCTGAGGATGCATTCGACGATCTGTTCCGGCGCCAGCGCGATGTCGACGCGCAGCCCTCGCTCATCCGCCATCAAGGGTTCCAGATCGCGAAACTGGCTGTCGAGCAACGCCACTGGCATGAAATGGCCGGAGCGACTTTGCATGCGCGCCGCGATCAGCGCACGACTGCCATCGAGATGAATGAAAATCAGCGCGGGATCGCCCTGGCGCAGGACGTCGCGGTAACGCCGCTTCAGCGACGAGCATGACAACACCAGCCCTCTTTCGGCCTGGCGGGCGACAGCGATGCGCTGTTGCAGGCATTTCAGCCAGGCTTCGCGGTCCGTATCGTCGAGCGGGGTCCCGGCGGCCATTTTTGTAATGTTGGCGGGCGGATGGTCGCTGTCGCCTTCGGCATAAGGCACGCCCAGACGGCCCGCCAGACGCGCACCGATCTCGCTCTTGCCGCAGCCGCTCACTCCCATCACCACCCAGCGTTGCGGAGGTTGCGGTGAAATGACTGCTGGCTGGCGCATGGCTGGACGAGGAGTTGGCTGGGTCATGTTCAATGGATAGAATGATTTTATGTTAGCGCTAACATCTGCCCGCATTTTAAGCCCATCGACCCGTTTGTAAAGCACTTTCAATGCGGCGACGCAACAGCCCGCTACCTCGCTATTACTTTGCTATTCCCGCGCGATTGACGATATCGCTGCCTGACAGACACGAGCGTGCCGAAAGAACCTATAGTCCTACCGTTGCCGACTTAGCGTGAAACGCCCCATATGACCATTCGCAAGCCCCGCCCGAGCCAATCCGAACGGGCCACGCTGGCCGACATTGCCTTTCGCGTCGGGGTCAGCAGCATTACCGTCTCGCGCGCGATCCACTCGCCGCAACTGGTATCGCTCGCGTTACGCCACAGGATTCAGGCGCTGATCGACGAGACCGGCTATGTCCCCAACCGTGCCGCCCGGGCGCTGGCACGGGCGCGCTCGGACAACGTCGTGGTGCTGATTCCGTCGCTGTCGAATACCGTCTTCACCGATGTGCTGGCGGGTGTGCGCGACGTGCTGCACGCACAGGGATACCGGACACTGATCGGCGACACGCGCTATTCCCCGGACGAGGAAGAAAATCTGTTTCGCGCCTACCAGGAGCATGCGCCCGACGGTGTCTTGCTGACTGGCTTTGACCAGACTCCGACACTGCAATCCATCTTGAAAAAGAGTGCCCTTCCGGTGGTGCACATGATGGAGCTCACCGAATCCGGTGCCTTCTGCGCAGGATCCGACCAGCGCGACGCCGGCTTCGCAATGGCCTCCCATCTGCTGGAGCGCGGGTATCGCCGCATCGGATTTCTGGGCGCCCAGCTCGATCCGCGCGTAATGCAGCGCCTGCAGGGATATCGCGATGCCTTGCGTGGCGCCGGCTTGCCCTATGAACGCGGCGAAATTCTCGATCCGACGCCGTCGTCGATCGGGCTCGGTGTCGGCATGCTTGGCCGTTTGCTGCTGCAAGCCCCTGACTGCGACGCGGTTTTTTGCTGCAATGATGATCTGGCGCTGGGGGTGCTGTTTGAAGCGCAACGACGCAACTTGCAGGTGCCGGGGCAACTTGCGGTGGCCGGCTTCAACGATCTGGCCGCGGCGGAGTGGGTCAGTCCGTCCCTGACCACCATTGCAACCCCACGCTATGAGATCGGCCATGCCGCGGCAACCATGCTGTTGCGACAAATGCAGGGCGAGGCGCCTGCCAATGCCAGCATCAACCTTGGCTATGCCTTGAAGGTCAGGGAAAGCACGTGAGGAACATGTCGGTCGGGATGTCATCAATAGGCTGTGCGCGCGCAACGCCCCACACACCGACACTGGCTATGATCAACCCCTGCATGCTTGCGCTGATGCTCCCCTCACCTCCGGCTCACGGTCATCATGGAAATTGAACTCAAGTTGCTGCTGGACCCCGACGACGTGCCCGCGCTGCGTGGTCATCCGCTGCTTGCCGCCTGCGCCAGCACCGCGCCATCGACCCACAAATTGCAGGCAACCTATTTCGACACCGCAGACCTTGCCGTGCGTGCCAGCGGCGCGAGCCTGCGCGTGCGGCGCATCGACGGCCATTGGGTGCAAACTTTCAAGGGGGGCGATGTTGTCTCCAGCGGTTTGCACAGCCGTGAGGAATGGGAATCGACGGTGACTTCGGCGCAGCCAGATCTGGCTGCACTACGTCAGCTGGTCGATCGAAAATCGCCATGGCGAAAATTGCTGCAGGCGCCCCAACTCGACGGGGCGTTGCGCCCGGTGTTCACCACCCGCATTGCGCGAACCAAATGGGACCTGGTCCTGCCCGAAGGCGACGAGGTCGAATGCGTGCTCGATCAGGGTCACCTCGAACACGATGGCGACACGGTGCCGATCAGTGAGATCGAGCTGGAGCTCAAATCCGGTGATCCGGCGCATTTGTTTGACTTTGCCCTCGCGCTGCAACATGACATCCCGCTGCAGGTGGGCAATCGTAGCAAGTCCGAACGCGGCTACGCGATGCTCGATCCATTGACTGCCCCGGCAGCCGTGCCCGCCGCTGCACTTGATTTATCCCGACCGATGGGTGTCATGCAAGCGTTTCGCGCCATCGTTGGCAATTGCCTGACGCAGATTCAATCGAATGCGCCAGGCGTCGTGGCAATGCAGGACGTCGAGAGCCTGCACCAGATGCGGGTTGGCTTGCGCCGATTGAATTCGGCGCTTGGCCTGTTCAACAGTCTGCGCCCACTGCCGGATGGTATCCAGCAAGAGCTCGACTGGCTTGGCACGCAGTTGGGGCCGGGCCGGGACTGGGACGTACTGGTGGAATCGACGCTCCCCGATGTGATCAGCGCGGTGCCCGACGCGGCGCTCGGCGAGGTCGCGACCGCGGCACAGAATGAGGCCAGACTGAAGCATCGGGACGCAGCGGCGGCAGTCGACTCGCAACGCTATCATCGGCTGTTATTGCAACTGGCGCGATGGATGCAGGACAGCGACATGGATGATCCTGATCGTGGCCAGTCGCAACAACTCCAGGCGTTCGCACGACGTGTGCTGAAAAAGAACCAGCGCCGGCTGGCGCGCCGCGGCAATCAGGTCCGCGGAACCGATGTGCGGGCCAGCCATCGGCTCAGGATTGCCGTTAAAAAAATGCGCTATGCGGTGGAGTTCTTTCAATCGCTGTATCCGGCCCGGCGTCTGCGCCAGTATCGGGGTCGGCTGACAGATTTGCAGGAGCAGCTCGGTTGGTACAACGATGTCACGGTGGCCGACAAACTGCTGGAACAGCTGCAACGGCGCCGACCGGTGCTGGCCAGCAGCATCGGCTTCACGCGCGGCTACCTGCATGCGCGCAGTCGCGATCAGTACAAGAATATTCGCAAGCGCGCCAGGAAATTGGCCGAAACCAAGCCCGATTTGTAACAGCCCGTGATTTGCCGGCGCAACGTGCGCCAGCGCACCGAGTGCGGTCCTGCCGCAGCCTAAGCTGCGACACATCAACAGGAGAAATCATGAAAATCACTTCAACTCTGGCCGCATCTGCACTGATCGCTTCAACCTTACTCGCTGGTTGCGCTACGCCTTATCAGCAACAACCGAATGTGCAATCGTATCCCGCTGCCAATACGCAGGGTTACAACACACAATACGGCGTGATCGATTCAATCCAGTCGACACGTGCGCCCAACAACTCCGGCCCTGGCATGGGCGCGGTTGTCGGTGGTGTCGTCGGTGGCCTGCTGGGTAACCAGGTCGGCGGCGGCAGCGGTCGCGCTGTAGCCACCGCTGCGGGCGTGGTCGGTGGTGCAGTGGTCGGTAATAACCTGGAAAAAAACAACCAGGCGCCAGGCCGCGAGCTGTATCAAATCGGCGTGCGTCTCGACAATGGTTCGTTTGAAACCATCAATGAAGAAAACATCGGCGACTTGCGTGTCGGTAATCGCGTACGCATCGAAAACGGCCGCGTCTACCGTTACTGATCACTCGGCGTCGGGCTGCAGGGCTGGCATCGCCAGCCTGAATGCGTCACGCTCGACGCAGGCTTGATTGATGCGCAGCAGCGTTGGCATTGCCGACATATCGCAGTTGAAGCGCTGCGCATTCCACAACTGTGGCACCAGACAGCAATCGGCCAACGTTGGCGTATCGCCAAAACAGAACTGCCCGACCCGTGGGTCGCGCGCAAGACTGACCTCCAGCGCTGCCAACCCCTGTTCACACCAATGCCTGTACCAGGCATTTTTTTCGTCTTCGGTGTGATGCAGGTCGCGCACCAGATAACGCAAGACCCGCAGATTGTTGACGGGATGGATGTCGCACGCAATCGCCAACGCAATGCCACGCACCCAGGCGCGATCGGCCGCTCCGGTGGGCAGTAACGGTGGTGTCGGGTACGCTTCATCCAGGTATTCGATGATCGCCAGTGACTGCGTCAGCAGCAGTGGCGGCGCCTGACTGTCGTCCACCAGGGCCGGGACCAGTCCGTCCGGATTGAGCGCCCTGTATGCCGGCGTCAGTTGCTGCCCGCCGTCCCGCACCAGATTCACGCCGACCGACTCGTACTGCAAGCCTTTCAGGTTCAACGCAATCCGCACCCGGAACGATGCCGAACTGCGAAAGTACTCATGCAGTTTCATTCCCGCCCCCCGTCCACGATGCGCAATTGCAGTGCGCCCAACCCATCGATGCTGCCCACCAGCACATCGCCGCACACCACTGCCCCAACGCCCTCGGGCGTGCCGGTAAAGATCAGATCACCCGGCTGCAGCGCAAACAACGTCGACAATTGCGCAATGGTCTCGTCAACCGACCAGATCATCTGATCGAGGGTGCTGTGCTGACGCACCTGGCCATTGACGCCAAGACTGATCGCACCGGTCGGAACCGTCCGATGCAGCGGACCAATCGGCGCCGAATGATCGAAACCTTTCGCGGTGCTCCAGGGACGCCCATGTTTCTTTGACTCGGCCTGCAGATCGCGACGGGTCATGTCCAGACCGATGGCGTAGCCCCAGATATGTGACGCCGCGTCAGCCACCGCGATATCGCGGCCGCCTTTGCCAATCGCAACCACCAGTTCGATTTCATGATGCAGATCGCGGGTAGCCGAGGGATACGGCATGGTGCCGACACTCCCCTGCGCGACCGGCACCACGGCATCGGCCGGCTTGGTGAAAAAGAACGGCGCCTCGCGCCCGGTGCCGCCCATTTCCCTTGCATGCGCGGCGTAATTGCGCCCGACGCAATAAATCCGGTGCACCGGAAACAGGTCGGCCGACCCGGCGACGGTCAAAGCGGGTTGGGGTAAGGGAGGAAATACAAAAGACATCGCGACTCCTTGTGAATGTTGTTGAGTATGCCATCCCGCGCAAAAAAAATCGCCGCGCAGGCAAGCCGGCGCGGCGATGGTGCAAGACATGGCCAACTGGTCAGCCTTCGCCCAGATACGCTTCCTTGACGCGCGGATCATTGAGCATTTCGGAGGCCACGCCGGTCATCGTGATCAAGCCGGAATCCATCACATAGCCGCGATGGGCCGCCTGCAAGGCGAGCTTGGCGTTCTGCTCGACCAGCAAGATCGTCACACCCTGCGCCGAAACATTGCGCACGACTTCAAAGATCTTCTCAACCATGATCGGCGACAGTCCCATCGATGGCTCATCAAGCAGCAACAGCTTGGGATGGCTCATCAGCGCCCGCGCCATGGCGAGCATCTGCTGCTCGCCGCCGGACAGGGTGCCGGCCATCTGGGCGGAACGTTCTTTCAGGCGCGGAAAAATCCCGAACCATTTGTCGATATCGGCAGCGATGCCGGCCTTGTCATTGCGGGTGTAGGCGCCCATCTGCAAGTTCTCGAAAATCGACATGCGGGTAAACACCCCGCGGCCCTCCGGCACCATGGCCAGATTGCGCTTGACCAGATCGAACGAGCCGATTCCCTTGATTGCCTGACCCGCATAGTCGATATGTCCCTCGACACGGCAGTTCGGCAAGGTGCCGGTGATCGCCTTGAGGGTGGTGGTCTTGCCAGCGCCATTGGCGCCGATGAGCGTGATCAATTCGCCCTGATTGACTTCGAGGTCGATCCCCTTGACGGCCTGAATGCCGCCGTAGGCCACTTTCAGGCCCGTGATCTTGAGAATGTTTGCTGACACGTTGACACCGCTTTCATTGGCTGACATTAGTGCGACCCTCCCAGATAGGCCTCAATCACGGCAGGATTCTTCTGGACGTCGGAGGGCACGCCTTCCGCAATCGGCTTGCCGTAATCGAGCACCGTGATGCGATCGCACAATCCCATGACCAGCTTGACGTCATGCTCGATCAGCAAAATGGTTTTGCCTTCACTCTTGATCTTCACCAGCAGTTCGCGCAGGGCCAGTTTTTCGGTCGCGTTCATGCCGGCAGCAGGCTCATCCAGCGCCAGCAACTGCGGATCGGTGGCCAGCGCGCGGGCAATTTCGAGACGACGTTGGTCGCCGTAGGAAAGATGCCGCGCCGTGCGCTCGGCAAAGCGGGCGATGCCAACGAAATCCAGCAATTCCATGGCGCGCTTGCGAATATTGGCTTCTTCTTCGCGCGCCGCCTTGTAGCGCAAGACGGCGCCCAGCACGCCCTGATGGGTACGCACGTGGCGCCCGACCATGACGTTTTCGAGTGCGGTCATTTCACCAAACAGGCGAATGTTCTGGAAGGTGCGCGCAATGCCGGCCTTGGCGACTTCATACGGGGCCGACGGCGAATACGGCTTGCCGGCCAGCTCAAACGTGCCGCTGTCGGCCTGGTACAAGCCGGTGATGACGTTGAAGAAGGTGGTCTTGCCGGCGCCATTCGGCCCGATCAGACCGTAAATCTGCCCCTTGGTAATCTTCATGTTGACATCGGACAGCGCCTGCAGGCCGCCGAAACGCTTCGCCACACCGGCGATATTGAGGATGATTTGTTCGCTCATGATTGTCCTTATGCCGCCACGATGCCGGTAGCCTGATTGCGGCTGTCACTGTCGCCGTCGGGACGGTCCTCGTGTTTCGGTGCGGGCCACAATCCGGCCGGTCGGCTCAGCATGATGACCACCATCGCCAGGCCGTACAGCAACTGGCGCAGCACTTCAGCATCGACCCAGACATGGCCGAACAGCGCCATCTGCACCGGCTCGACGGTATGGCGCAGCACCTCCGGCAATGCCGCCAGGATGATGCCGCCGAGGACGACGCCGGGAATATGGCCCATGCCGCCCAGCACCACCATCGCCAGCACCGCAATCGACTCGGTCAGCGAGAACGATTCCGGCGAGACAAAGCCCTGAAATGCAGCGAACATCGAGCCGGCCACGCCGCCAAAGGACGCGCCCATGGCAAACGCCAGCAGCTTGATGTTGCGGGTATTGATGCCCATCGCCTTGGCGGCAATTTCATCTTCGCGGATCGCTACCCATGCACGCCCCAGGCGCGAGTTCTGCAACCGGATCGAGACAAAGATGATGCCGATGCACAGCGCCAGGAACAGAAAATAATAGGCATTCACCGACGGCATCGAAAAATTGCCGATGATGACATTGGCGCGCGAGCCAGGCTCGCCTGCCAGCGAGACACCGAAGATGCGGATCGGATCGATCAGGTTGATGCCTTGCGGGCCATTGGTGATGTTGACCGGGCCGTTCAGGTTGTTCATGAAAATACGAATGATTTCACCGAAGCCGAGCGTGACGATGGCCAGGTAATCGCCGCGCAATTTCAGCGTCGGCGCACCGAGCAACGCACCGAACACGCCAGCCAGCAGCGCCCCAAGCGGGACGATGAACCAGACTGACAGGTGAATGCCATGCTGCGTGATCTCCGGCCCGAACAAGGCGACCAGCGCCGTGCCGATGGCCGGGTACTGATTGACGAACGATTCGAGCACCACCGCAAACTGGGGCGACGCCAGCAGCGCCGTCATGTACGCGCCGAGCGCGTAGAACGCGATGTAGCCCAGATCCAGCAGACCGGCGAAGCCGACCACGATGTTCAGTCCCAGCGCCAACATGATGTAGAGCAGCGCGAAGTCCATGATGCGGACCCACGAATTGCCGTAGTTCTGCGCAAAAAACGGGAACGCGATGATGATCAGCGCAATGATTGCCAGGCTGGTGTACGCCTTGCGCGGATTGTTTTTGGTATCAAAATAATTGGCCATGAGTGCGCTCCTTAAGCCCGGTCAGCAACGCGTTCGCCCATCAGACCGGACGGTCGCAGCGTCAGGACGATGATCAACACCACGAAGGCAAAAATATCCTGGTAATGGCTGCCGAGGAAGCCGCCGGTCAGTTCGCCGATATAACCAGCGCCCAGACTCTCAATCAGTCCCAGCAAGATCCCGCCCAGCATGGCGCCGTAAATATTGCCGATGCCGCCCAGCACTGCCGCCGAAAACGCTTTCAGGCCAGGCACGAATCCCATCGCGAATTGCGCCGATGCGTAGGTCGCGCCCCACATCACTCCCGCCACGGCGGCCAGCGCCGCACCGATGGCGAAGGTCATCACGATCACGGCATTGGAGTCCACCCCCATCAGCCCGGCCACGCGCGGGTTTTCGGCAGTGGCGCGCATGGCGCGGCCCATCTTGGTTTTTTCAACAAGAATCACGAGGCCCAGCATCGACAGGCTGGCCAGGACCAGCAACATGACCTGGGTCGGCGTGATCAGCGCGCCGAGAATATGGAAGGACTCCGCCGAGATAACTTGTGGGAACAGCACCGGACTGCGGCCCCAGATCATCATTGCAAAGGTTTGCAGCAGGATCGACACGCCAATGGCGGTGATCAACGGTGCCAGCCGGGGCGCATTGCGCAGGCGACGATAAGCCACCCGTTCAATCAGCAGATTGACCGCGACGCAAATCGGAATCGCGCCACCAATGGCGATGATAACCTTGACCACACCAGGCAGATCGGGCGCGACGCTCTGGACAATTTTGAGAATCGTGACGCCCGCCAGGGCGCCAATCATCAGCACGTCGCCATGGGCAAAATTAATCAGGTTCAGCACGCCGTAAACCATCGTGTAACCGAGTGCGATCAGCGCATACATGCTGCCTAGCACCAGGCCATTGATGATTTGCTGGATAAAGGTATCCATAATTTGCATCTTTCCAAAGTGACCGGAGAAAACCGGTGTGATCAATAAACAGCGATGGCCTGAGACCCATCACAGGGAATCAGCCGGACAGACTGGTGCTACCGTTGAGTCTTGTTTCTGGTGGCGAATGATGTCAGGGCAAACCTGGGACATCCGGGGAATGTGATGTGCATGAAGCCGTGTCTCCTGAATATTTGTGCCAGTGCCTGACGGCCTGGTTTTGTACGGCGTCGCGAACTCTGACCTGCATTGAGTGCAGGAAGTTCGGCGTTGCAAAACTGCCTGATTTTAATTGTATAAATGAATAACATTCAAACAATTTATTCCGTTGTCCGATAATAACGAGGAAGCCTAAGAACTTACAACGGAAAACTTGCTGCTATCCAGAATTTAGTTTTGATCTGCCCGAATGCCGCTCAGCCCCTTGGGCATCGGAAATGTGACGTGTTCTTCCACGCCATCAAGCACACGCACGCTGTTGACGCCGCATTCCTTCAAGCGGGTGATGACCGCCTGCACCAGCAGTTCCGGAGCGGACGCGCCGGCGGTGACCCCGATGCGGCGCTTGCCGGTCAACCAGGCCGGATCAATTTGCCCGGCGTTATCGACCATGAACGCCTGCACCCCTTTTTTCTCGGCGACTTCACGCAAGCGATTCGAATTCGAGCTGTTTGGGCTGCCGACCACGATCACCAGCTCCACTTGTGGGGCCATGAACTTGACGGCTTCCTGCCGGTTGGTTGTGGCATAGCAGATATCGGCTTTTTTGGGTTCGGCGATATCCGGGAAACGGTACTTTAGCGCAGCGATGATGTCAGCCGTATCGTCTACCGACAGCGTGGTTTGCGAAACGAACGCCAGCATGTCTGGCCGGGCGACGTCCAGCTGTGCGACGTCGTCAATGGTTTCGACCAGATACATGCCCTGCTCGGACTGGCCCATCGTCCCTTCGACTTCGGGATGACCGTCGTGGCCGATCATGATGATTTCCCGGCCTTCGCGACGCATCTTGGCCACTTCCATATGCACCTTGGTCACCAGCGGACAGGTTGCATCGAAAATCAGCAAGCCGCGTTCCAGTGCTTCCGCCTGCACGGCCTTCGAGACACCGTGTGCGGAAAACACCACTGTTTGCCCGGTCGGCACGTCGGCCAGCTCCTCGATGAAGATGGCGCCCTTGTTGCGCAAGTCGTCCACCACGTAGGCATTGTGGACGATCTCGTGACGCACATAAATGGGGGCGCCAAACTGGATCAAGGCCCGTTCGACAATCTCGATCGCGCGGTCGACGCCGGCACAAAAACCGCGCGGTTGCGCCAACAGGATTTCTTTGTTTTCAGTCATGACGAAGCCTCGTGCGACACGCACACATTAAAGAATACCAATGATTTTTACCTCAAATTTCAGTGCCTGACCGGCCAGCGGATGATTGAAATCAAACACCGTGTCGTCACCGTCAAGTTCCCGCAAGACACCGGCAAATCGGCCGCCGCCGGGGGCATTGAATTCAACCACGTCGCCGACGCTGTACTGCTCGCCAAACTGCGAGTTTTCAGCCAGCGTGGCCTGGGAAACACGTTGAATCAGATCTGGATTGCGTGGCCCGAATGCCTGCTCCGCAGGCAGCTCGAACACCTGATGCACGCCCTCGCCCAAGCCGATCAGCTGCGACTCGAGAAATGGAGCCAGTTGGCCGCTGCCCAGTTGCAGCGTCGCTGGATTGCCATCGAACGTGGTGACGATTTCCTGACCATCGGCCGCAGCAAGGCGGTAGTGCAAAGTCAGATAAGCCCCGGCAGTGACCACCGGCTGTGTGGTATTCGACATCAAACAATCCTGAAAAGCAAAAGAGTCGCCATTTTAAGCCACGATCCAACCAAGGGTCGCGGCTTTCTTGCCGGACGGCGTACGATCAGCCATCTTGCCGACGGGAGATGCAAGCAATGCCAATTCCTGACTGGCCGCGCGACCAGCGGCCGCGCGAACGCCTGATTTGTCACGGGGCGGCTGCCCTGTCGGACGCCGAGTTGCTGGCCGTATTCTTGCGCGTCGGCGTGGCCGGAAAGACAGCGGTGGATCTGGCGCGCGACATGGTGACGCACTTCGGCTCGTTGCGCGGCCTGTTTCATGCAAGCGTGGAGCAGTTCTCCGAATTGCATGGACTGGGCCCGGCCAAGTTTGCGCAACTTCAAGCGGTGATGGAACTCGCCAAACGCGCATTGGCCGAAGAGCTCAGGAGCGGCATCGCGCTACAGTCGCCGCAACTGGTGCAGCGCTATTTGCAGCATCTGCTCGCCGGTAAGGCGCACGAGTGTTTCCTCGTGCTGTATGTCGACGTGCAAAATCGTTTGATCGCGACCGAGGAAATGGCACGCGGCACGGTGACACATGCGAGTGTGCATGCGCGCGAGATCGTCAAGGCGGCGCTGCGTCACAACGCCGCGGCCGTTTTTCTGGCACACAATCACCCCTCCGGCGTACCGACACCAAGTAAAAGCGACCTGGCACTGACACAGCGTCTCAAACAGGCACTGGACCTCATCGAGGTCAAGGTGCTCGACCATTTTGTGGTCGCCGGTAATCTGGCGTATTCCTTCGCCACACACGGCGAGCTGTAGGGAGGTTTTTTCCGGCAGGCTAAATTGTGACTTTTTTTCTTATGCAGAAGACACAGTTGTTTTTCGCAAGTCGTTGAATAAGCTCGTTTTTTTGGTTATACTCACTTTTTTTCCAATTTCGGAAATATTTAAGGAGTGAGATATGGCACGTGTTTGCCAAGTCACTGGGAAAAAGCCGATGGTCGGCAACAATGTTTCCCATGCAAACAACAAGACGAAACGCCGCTTTTTGCCGAACTTGCAAAGACGCCGCATTTTTGTCGAATCCGAGAATCGCTGGGTTTCCCTGCGCCTGTCCAACGCTGGTTTGCGTGTCATCGACAAACTCGGCATCGACGCCGTGCTGGTTGACATGCGCGCGCGCGGCGAAAAAGTCTAACTAGCAGAATAAAGAGGAATCATCATGGCTAAATCTGGCCGCGACAAAATCAAGCTGGAATCGACCGCAGGCACGGGTCACTTCTACACGACCACCAAGAACAAGCGCACCACGCCTGAAAAAATGTCGATCATGAAGTTCGACCCGAAAGCGCGTAAGCATGTTGAGTACAAGGAAACCAAGATCAAGTAATTTGATCCTGTGTTTGCCGAGAACGACCGAAGCCGTTTGCTGATGCAGACGGCTTTTTTTTGCCTCGGCGCGGAACCAGTGGCAAAAAAAAGCGACTCCCAAGGGAGTCGCTTTTTCAGTTCAGCGACCTGCAGCAGGTCGTCAGCGCAATCGCATCAAGCGTAACTGCGCAAACGCAGCGAAAAGTCCTGCAATCCCTTGATGCCCGACGCCTCGGCGCGACTGCACCAATCTTGCAACTGATGCAGCAATTGATCGCGACTGCTGTGCGAACGCTCCCAGATGGCACTGAGTTCGCTGCGCATTTCATGCATCGTTTGCAATGGCTTGCTGTGTGCGAACAACTCGCGCAACTGCTGTTGCTGGGTCAGGCCAAGTTTGGCCGGTTCGCGATGCAACAGGCGTTTCGATGACTTCAGGAAGCCGGATTCGAGCTTGGCCTTGCTGCGCAAATGTTCCAGCTCGTCGTGCCAGGTCGCCTTGATCGACTTCGCATACTTGGCCATGACTTCGTAGCGGTTGGAAATCACCGACTGCAGCGTATCAAAATCGGCAGCCATTTTTTGACGATCAAATTTTGGCGCCGGCGCTATCTTCTTGACCTTGGCCAGCCCGACCATTTCCATCATGCGGATATACATCCAGCCAATGTCGAATTCATACCACTTCGACGACAGCTTGGCCGAGGTACCAAAGGTGTGGTGATTGTTATGCAGTTCTTCGCCGCCAATCAGGATGCCGAATGGGATGATGTTGCGTGAGGCGTCGGCGCAATCGTAATTGCGATAACCCCAGTAATGGCCGATGCCATTGATGATGCCGGCTGCGGTGATCGGAATCCACATCATCTGGACTGCCCACACCGTCATGCCCAACACACCAAACAGCAGCACGTCGATGATCATCATCAAGCCAACGCCCTGCCAGCTGAAGCGCGTGTACAGGTTGTGTTCGATCCAGTCGTCAGGCGTGCCGTGACCGTACTTTTCGATAGTCTCCATGTTCTTGGACTCGGCGCGATACATTTCCGAGCCGGTCAGGAGAACGTTCTTGATACCGCGCGTCACCGGGCTATGCGGATCGTCGACGGTTTCGCATTTGGCGTGGTGCTTGCGGTGAATCGCCGCCCATTCCTTGGTGACCATGCCTGAGGTCAGCCAGATCCAGAAACGGAAAAAATGACTTGGCAACGGATGCAAGTCCAGCGCCCGGTGGGCCTGATGACGGTGCAGATAAATGGTGACGCCGGCAATCGTGATGTGCGTGACGACCATCGTATAGATGAATACCTGCCAGTTACTTGCGCCGGTCAGGCCATGCATCAGGAAATTGAGAACCGCGTTGAAAACTGTGTCCAAAGTAGCACTACTCCAAGGTTATGAGATTGGCTGCCGGTGACGCCGAAAGGGCGATCCTGCATATCCTGATTTTGCTCGCGATTGTACGCGCTTTATCGGTCCGCGCCCACTGATGGCGGAGTGACATCGTCGCTTGAAACCGGCACCGTCGGCGCCATGAATATAGGCAGACGATCATTGAGGATGCGTATTTCACGCTGGTTGAATGGAACCGCAATGTGATTGTTCTTCAACGTCTGCCAGATCGCCCGGTTGACCTTCGACAGGATATTGCTCCGACCATTTTCCGGGTCGGCAATCCAGAAGCCTACTTCGACTTCCAGTCCATCGGCGCCAAAGCGTTGCAGGTTGGCCGTCACGCCAGGTTTCGTCAAGACGCGATCAATCGAAGCAACTGCCGCCTCAAGCAACGGCAGCACGGACTCGATATCCGTATCGTAGGACACCGTCACCTGCGTCTTGAGCCACAACGCGCGATCGGTCAGCGAATAATTCTGCACCGGACCGGAGACAAACAATTCATTGGGAATGACCGACTCGATCCCGTCCAGGCCGCGCAATACCGTATAGCGTGTGTTAATGCGGGTGACCTGGCCGTAGAACCTGTCGACGGTCACCATGTCACCGACGGCCATGCTGCGTTCCAGCAGGATCACGAAACCCGAGACATAACTGCCGACGATTTTTTGCAGTCCAAGTCCAAGGCCGACGCCAAGCGCGCCACCGAACACGGACAGGACAGTCAGGTCGATTCCCACCAGCGACAGGCTGACCAATACTGCAATCAGGATCAGCAAAGCCCGCGCCATGCGCGCCATTACGGCGCGCAATGACGAATGCACCGACTCCAGACGCATGAGTCGCTGTTCCAGCCCGGCGCCGGCCCACAATGCCAGCAACAAGGTGAGCAGCACGGACCCGACCGCCTGCAGTATCGTCAGCAGCGAGACCTTGTTGCGGCCCAGCGGCAGCACCGTCTTTTCGAGGGAGTCGATCAGATCCGGCCACAGGCCGGTGATATACATGGCGAACCCGGTCCACACCACCAGGGTAATGAGTTTTTCGAACACCATGACGGCATCGCCGACCCGCCCGGTACGGGCAAACACCCGACGCAACACATACAGACTCAGGCGCACCAGAACGAAACAAGCCACCAGCGGAATTGCCACGTTCAGCAGATTGACATGCTGGGTCCGCGCGAGAATGGGTCGGATCAACAGGATTAGCCCGAGCGCAATCGAGGGCGACAAAACGCGTGAAAAACTTTCCAGTCCGATGCGCAGAATGCCCGCATTGCTGTCCTTGGCCGCAAAGCCAAGCCGGATCAGGCGCGCCAGAATCCAGCCGACCAGCAGGCATCCGGCCAGCACCGCGACCTGCCAGAACACAGCCGGCTGCTGCAGATCGGACCAGAGGTCAAGCAACTGCTCGGAAAGAAAAGACTGTGTCATTGGCGTCTATTGTTCGGCAACCGGCGCCACTGGCTTCTGACGCTCGAGAACGGCAGCGAAAAATCCATCGGTCTGGTGCTGGTGCGGCGTCAGCTTCAGATAATCCTGCATCTCGAGCTCAATGCGCTGCTCCGCCAGGATTTCCTTCATCGGCACCAGCACGAAGTCCGGATGCGTGGCCAGGAATGCCGCGACGATGGCTTCGTTTTCCTCATCGAGCAAACTGCAGGTCGCATACACCAGGCGTCCGCCTGCCTTGAGCAACCTTGCCGCACCCGACAAAATCGAGGTCTGCTTGACATTGAGCTCGGCCACGCCTTGCAGGGTCTGGCGCCATTTCACGTCGGGGTTACGGCGCAAGGTTCCGAGGCCACTGCAGGGAGCATCGACCAGAACACGATCGATCTTGCCCGCCAGCCGTTTGATCTTCGCATCGTTTTCATGCGCGATCTGGACCGGATGCACATTCGACAGGCCACTACGGGCCAGTCGTGGCTTCAATTTGGCGAGACGCTTCTCCGAAATGTCGAAGGCATACAAACGTCCGGTGTTGCGCATGGCAGCACCGAGCGCAAGTGTCTTACCGCCTGCGCCGGCGCAAAAATCGACCACCATTTCGCCGCGCTTGGCGCCGACGATCTGGGCCAGCAACTGGCTGCCTTCGTCCTGTACTTCGATCAGACCGTCCTTGAACAGCGGCAGATTTTGCAGCGCAGGCTTCTTCAGGACGCGCAGACCAACCGGAGAAAACGGGGTCGGCGCCGACAAAATCGGCGCCTGGGCCAGCGCCTCCATCACCTCCGGACGAGTGGCCTTGATCAGATTGACGCGCAAGTCCAGCGGGGCCGGTTCGTTGAGTGCCGCAGCAAGCGTCAGCGCGCCCTCTTCGCCGTCACGCGCAACCAGCATGTCGAACAGCCATGCCGGCAAGTTCGAACGCATTTGCGCTGGCAGCAGGTTGCGATCGATCTGCATCGCATTCTCCAGCCATGCGGTCTCTTCTTCGCTCAAGCCACCGAGCGCGTCGATGCCGACCGCGCCGGCCAGACCCAGCAAGGTCATGCGGCGCATGGTGGGGCCGTTGCCTGACTCTGAAAAGCTGGTGTAGACCGACTTGTTGCGCAGAATGCCGTAGATGCCCTCGGCAATTGCCCCGCGTTCGCGCGAACCCAGTTTCGGATGTTCGCGGAAGTAGCGTGACAGGGTGCCATCGGCGGGACCGGTGAAGCGCAGGATATCGCGCAGGATTTCCTCGGTGTTGTTGACTATCGCGGGTGGCAATCTCATGCAGTGGCTTTCGAAAATGGTGCGGTGTTACAAAGGCAAATCGGTTAGTTGCACGCGGCCATCGACCAACTGCAACCGGCCGTCAATGAACCAGCGGACCGCCTGGGGATAGAGCAGGTGTTCCTGCTCAAGCACGCGTTCGGCGAGAGTTTGTTCCGAGTCATTCGGGAATACGGGCACCGCCGCCTGCGCCACAATTGGACCGTGATCCAGGTCGGGGGTGACGAAGTGCACGGTGACGCCATGCACCTTCACGCCGGCAGCCAGGGCCTGGCGATGCGTGGCAAGACCGGGGAAACTGGGTAACAGGGACGGATGAATATTCATCATGCGACCCCGGTAGTGATCGACAAATGGCGTGGTCAGGATCCGCATGAAACCGGCCAGGACAACCAGATCAGGCACAAAATGGTCAATGGCGGTCTGCAAGGCTGCATCAAAACTGTCACGATCAGCGAAATCCCTGCTCGCCACGACGGCTGTCGCAATTCCGTGACTGGCGGCGAATTCCAGCCCCTTGGCATCAGGGCGGTTGCTGATGACGGCGGCAATCCTGCAATTCCACTTCTGCTGTTGCGCGCTCCGGACGATCGCCTGCATGTTGGTTCCGCGCCCCGAGATCAAGATCACGATATTTCTCATGGCGCGCATTGTACTCTACCGGGCCAAAACGAAAAACCGGCCAGGACGCCGGATTGATGATGCGTGCATTCGTGTCCGGCGCTATTGAAATGAATAGAAAACGCGGAATGGAACCTTCTTCTCGCCCCAGAAATCGGCCGCATCGCGGAACACATCCAGGAGCGTTTCGCGCGCTTCCTTGTCGAATTTCGGCGTATTCGGAATTTGTTCCAATACCACCAGGAAACCTGGTTGCGGACCCGCCTTGAACGTCAGGTCAGTCAGGCAATCGGCCAATGCATCGAAATTTTTTCCGAAATGTTTGGGAAAATGGAACGCCTCGGCAATCCCGGCCAACACCTGCTGTTTGGTGAGCGCATCAGCACAATATGCGTACAGGAAATGCTGTCCGAGACGGGCTGCCTCGTCCTGCAGATCTGCCACCCGAAAAGCACGGATGGACTGCACCACATTTGGCAGCACGGTTTTAAGCAAACTCATTTCTCCCCTCAGTTCGAACAATCATGATGATGTACTGCCTGGATGTTACTTTTCAACAATGCGCTGGAATGTTGCATAGTGATCGGCGGTATAAAAATAATCGGCGCCCTCTGCCGGCTTTCCACCAACAATAATGCGACGTGCTCCACGGTTATGGGCGCGCGGCGTCGGCACTGTGTATTCATGGTAATACCCGCGCCGATGACGCGGCAATTGCTGTTCGTAGTTGCCGAAAACCACCCCATCTTTTTCATAGGGAAAGGGCCCGCCGCGTTTGATCAACGCCAGGGTCGTGCTGGCTTCCGGAGGCAATACGTCAAGGCCAATCCCCGTTTGCGGTGCCGGCTGCTTCGCGAAGGCTGTCGATGCGAACAGGATTGCGGCAAAACCGTACATCCCCAGCTTCTGCGCATTGACGATCACCGTGCGTCCCTTGACTCTAATTGCAAATCTGACAGGTAAACCCTGCAGTATCCCGTAGGGTAACGTGTTGTGTTGCTCGAATCAACCCGAATTACCACTTCCGCAAACGCAGTGGCGAAGGCAAGAATTGCCCGTCATGTTGCACCGCACCGCCGCGCGGGCGAGGCGATAACATAATTTGTTTCAATCATTTACGCGACAGCGCCGGGTTCCACCGGGTCTAATGTCACTCATGTCAGAGTGCATTGCACGCAAAGGAGAACTCAAATGGAAAACGTTGCCAGGAAGTTTTTGATTGCCGCCAGCATCGGAGTCATCGCGCTGGCAGCAAGTATCGGCGCCGAAGCGCATGATCGCAACGGCGTCAATTGGTCAGTAAGCATCGGCGCCCCCGGCTATTACGCCCCGGCACCCGTCTATGTCCAGCCGGCGCCGGTATACGTTCAGCCGGCACCCGTGTATTACCGGCCTGCACCAGTCTATCTTGCACCGCAACCGGTGTATGTTGGCCCGGGCCCTGTGCGAATCGGCTATGGCCCAGGTTACTACGCACCTTACCGCGGACAGTATTATTCAAACCGTGGCTATTACCGCCACCATCATCACCATCGTTACGATCGAGACTGAAAGGCGGGCAGGTCCGCCGTCTCGGCGTCAGGGGCCACAATGCCGCCGTCGTTGATGGTGGCCGCGCCGAAAAACGCCAGGATTTCTGCGCGCTTGGCATGTGCGTCCTGCTCACCAAGCGCAATCAGTTCACGCGTGTAGCTTGACTCAAACAAGAGGTAGGACGCCAGCGCCGCGCCACGTACCTCCGTGGCGCCAATGCCGGCGAGCATCATGCGGATCGGCTTTGGCAAGCTACCCGTATGGCGACTGGCAATTTCGTCCAACCGCTGCGACGGTGCGACCACCAGCATTTCAACCGGGCGCAACGTTGTTTTGCGCCTCTGCTCCTCATTCAATACCGACAGCGTCAAATTCACCCGCGTGATGCGCTCGATATCGACCGCCAGGCTGTCAAGAAAAATACTCGACATGGCATGCCCGGCGATCTGGGCCAGGCTGGGGTAGCGCGGCACGTCCGTCTTTGTCTGCTCAGGTTCATGCAGGCGCCCGGCGCCAATCACGAAGATGCGGTCCGCGCCGAGGTGAATGGCGGGTGATATCGGCGCCAGTTGGCGCATCGAACCGTCGCCGCAATACTCCCGGCGGCCATCGCAGTACAGCTGCGTGGCGGGGAAAATCAGCGGAATCGCCGACGATGCCAACAAATGCTCAACCCCGATCTGGGCCCGCATCGATAGTCGCTGGCTGCGCACCCACGGCGCGATGTTGGCTTCGGTTTGATAGAACGTGATGTGCTGACCACCGGTGTAGGACGAGGCCGTCACCGCCAGCGCATGCAGCTTACCGTCGAGCAGGGCGGCATCCAGCCGGGGGAAATTCAGCATCCGGTTCAGCAGTGTGACCAACGGCGTGTTGTCGAGCAACGAATTGGGCGGGTTGGCACGCCACTGCCGAAGCAGCCAGCCGAACGACAGCAGCGACAGCCAGCGCGCACCGGAACGCATGACTCCCAGTGAATCGGCCCGGTACACCTGTTCTACCGAAAAGGTTTCCCATATTTTCAGCAGGTGCGCCAGCCCCTCGCCAAAGTCATCTGCGTGGCAAGCCAGTGCCGTTGCGTTGATTGCGCCGGCCGAGGTGCCGCAGATAATGTCGTACGGATTTTGCGTGGTCGGCCAGCCTTCGTCGCACAGAATCTGCGAAACCGCCTTGAGCACGCCGATCTGATAGGCGCCGCGCGCGCCGCCGCCGGTCAGCACCAGACCGGTCTTTTTATGTTCTGCCATCCCCTGCCCCCGACTTGCGTTCAATCGCCCTTGACCAGTCCCTCACGACGCGGATCGGCGCCACCGAACCAGACATCCTCCCCGTGCACGGTCAGGCGCATGATTCCTTGCAACCCGGAGGTCTGCTCCATCACGCGGACATCATGTCCCTTGGCTTTTAGCGCCGCTGCCAGCACATCCGCGCCGGGCCCCTGCTCAAGCTCGGTCGGCCCATTGCGGCTGCCAAAGTTCGGCAGACTGATTGCTTGCTGCACATTCAGGCCCCAGTCCATCATGCCAATCAACACCTTGCCGACATAATTGATGATGGCCGAGCCACCCGGCGAACCGACCGACAGCATCAACTTGCGGGTTCCCTTTTCGAACACGAATGTCGGCGCCATCGCGCTGCGCGGACGTTTGCCGCCCTGCACGCGATTTGCCACCGGCCCGTTTGCATCGGCCGCATCGAACGAAAAATCCGTTAGCTGATTATTGAGAATGAAGCCATCGACCATTTGCCGCGAGCCAAAGGCGTCCTCCACCGAACTGGTCATCGACACCGACTGTCCCTGCGCATCGACTACCGAGATATGCGACGTCGACTTCAATTCCGGTGAGGTGTCGAGACCGAGCGCCACCGGCATTCCGGCCGGCACGCCAAACTTGGCAATGCCCATCGAACGGCTGCCGATCAGCGCGGCACGCGTGGCGAGGTAGTTCTTGTCGAGCAGCGACGCCGCGCTGTGTTCCGGCAGCGGCACGAAATCGGTATCTGCCACATAGCGCGCACGGTCGGCAAAGGCCAGTCGGCCGGCTTCGGCAAACAGATGCACGCCCTCGGGATTGAGCACGCCGTCGACAGGTGGCCACGCGGCCATGTTGCGTTGCTCAAGCACGCCAAGGATCTGCGCAATGGCGATGCCGCCCGACGACGGCGGCGGCATGCCGCACACGGTCCACAGTTTGTAATCGCTGCAAATCGGCTCGCGCATCTTGGCTTCATATCCACCGATATCGGCTTCGGTGAGGCCACCAGGATTGGTTGGGTGGCCCTGCACCTTGTTGGCAATATCGCGTGCGATGCGGCCCTTGTAGAACGCGTCCGCCCCACCATCGGCGATCTCGTGCATGGTCTTTGCCAGGGCAGGATTTTTCAACAGATGACCGGCGCTCCATGGCTTGCCGTCGGCATCATAAAAATAGGCAGTGGCATCGGCGTCCTGCTTCAGATTTTTTTCCGCCGCCAGCAAGGTTGCCAAGCGCGGACTGACCATGAAGCCTTCTTCGGCAAGCTTGATGACGGGCGCAAACAGCGCGGCCCAAGGCAGCCTCCCATACTGGCGATGCGCCATCTCGAGCATGCGCAATTCCCCCGGGGCGCCCACCGAGCGGCCACCCACGACCGCCTGAATGAACGGCAAGGCTTTGCCGTCAGGACCCTGGAACAATTTATCGGTGGCACTGGCCGGCGCGGTCTCGCGACCGTCGAAGGCTTTAACATTGCGCCCGTCAAAATACATCAGGAAGCCGCCGCCGCCGATACCGGAAGATTGCGGCTCAACCAGCGTCAATACCATTTGCGTGGCGATGGCGGCGTCAATGGCCGAGCCGCCGGACTTGAGAACCTGGTAACCGGCATCAGTGGCAAGCGGGTTGGCGGCGGCAACCATGAATTTGTTGGCGACCACGCCGACCTTTTCGGTGTAGCCACTGGCCGCTTCAGGCGGCTGGTAGCGGAAGGTCGGTTGGCTGGCGCAAGCGGCCAGCAACGACCCGACACATGCTATCGAGAAAAATTTTAATTTGACCATGCGGACTCCAATAAAAAAAGGCAAGCGCACTGCTTGCCTGAGTGTATGCCGCTGACCGGTCGCTGTCATTTTTAAAAGCCATCAACCGGATGGTTCGCAAATTATTTTGGCTGCATGCGGATCGCGCCATCGAGGCGAATGGTCTCGCCGTTGAGCATCACGTTTTCAATAATCGCCTTGGCCAGATGCGCGTACTCGTCGGGACGACCGAGGCGCGATGGAAACGGCACCATCTTGCCCAATGCATCCTGCACTTCCTGCGGCATGCCGAGCAGCATCGGGGTTTCGAAAATGCCAGGCGCAATCGTCATCACCCGCACGCCGCTGCGCGACAGGTCGCGCGCCATCGGCAACGTCAGCCCGACCACGGCCGCCTTCGATGAGGCGTAGGCGGCTTGTCCGATCTGTCCATCGTATGCCGCGACCGAGGCCGTGTTGATGATGATGCCGCGCTCGCCTTCCGCCGTGGCGTCGGATTTTTCCATCGCCGCCGCAGCCAGGCGCGCCATGTTGAAGGTGCCAACCAGATTGATGTTCACGGTGCGCTGGAATACATCGAGCGGATGCGGTCCGTTCTTGCCAACCGTCTTCACTGCCGGCGCGACGCCGGCGCAATTGATCAGCCCACGCAGCGTGCCCATCGCCGTGGCCGCCGCCACCGCCGCCGTGCCATCCGCTTCGGAGGTCACATCACACTTGACGAACTTGCCGTGCAGTTCGGTGGCGAGCGCCTCGCCCGCCTCGACCTGGACATCCGCCAGCACCACCTTGCCGCCATTGGCGACGATCATGCGCGCTGTCGCAGCGCCCAAACCGGAAGCGCCGCCGGTGATCAGAAATACGTTGTCATTGATTTGCATGGTGTCCTCGAAGGAGATGAAATGGGGAAATGCGGAACGGTGGATTGACGCTTACGTCAACGTCAACAGGCGACGATTGTAGCGAACTTCACCGCCACCCTGATGAAAAAAAGCAGCCGAAGCTGCCTTTTCCGGAGACCACAAAAGCAGGCGACTATTTTGCCACCGGCTCCGGTTCCGGCACCGGTGTCGTAATCGGCGTCGGCACCACCACGACTGCCGCGGTGCGATCGTGCATGCCACCCAGTTGCATGCCGGTCGCCGGCAACAGCGGCACCATCAACAGGGCCACGATGTTGATGATCTTGATCAGTGGATTGACAGCGGGGCCGGCCGTGTCCTTGTACGGATCACCGACCGTATCGCCGGTGACCGCGGCCTTGTGCGCTTCCGACCCCTTGCCGCCGTGATGACCATCTTCGATGAATTTCTTGGCGTTGTCCCACGCGCCGCCACCGGTGGTCATGGAGATGGCGACAAACAATCCGGTCACGATGGCGCCCATCAGCAAACCACCCAGCGCCGCAGGCCCGAGCAACATCCCGACCAGGATCGGCACGATCACCGGCAGCAGCGACGGCACGATCATTTCCTTGATGGCCGCAGTGGTCAGCATGTCGACCGCCTTGTCGTATTCCGGCTTGCCGGTGCCATCCATGATGCCCTTGATGTCGCGGAACTGGCGCCGAACTTCGACCACCACGGCGCCCGCGGCACGACCCACCGCCTCCATTGCCATCGCGCCAAACAGGTACGGAATCAGTCCGCCGATGAACAGGCCGACGATGACCAGCGGATTGGACAGTTCGAACGACGTGCTCTTGCCCACCGAGTCGAGTGCGTGGGTGTAATCCGCAAACAGGACCAGCGCGGCCAGTCCGGCCGAGCCGATGGCGTAGCCTTTGGTAACCGCCTTGGTGGTATTGCCGACCGCATCGAGCGGATCGGTAATCGCGCGCACCGAATCGGGCATGTGCGACATCTCGGCGATGCCGCCGGCGTTGTCGGTAATCGGACCGTAGGCGTCAAGTGCTACGATGATGCCGGCCATCGACAGCATCGAGGTCGCCGCGATCGCGATACCGTACAGGCCGCCGAGGTAATACGATACCAGGATCGCCGCACACACCGCCAGCACCGGGTAGGCGGTCGACTTCATCGACACGCCAAGTCCGGCAATGATGTTAGTGCCATGGCCGGTGGTCGAGGCCTGCGCGATGTGCTGCACCGGCTTGAAATCGGTGCCGGTGTAGTACTCGGTGATGTAGACCATCAGGCCGGTCAGCACAATCCCGACAATGGCCGATCCCATCATCGCCGGCCGCATGTCGGCAGGCATGACGGTCCATGTGACGATGGCGAAACCGATCAAGGACAGGCCGGCGGCCCACCACAGTCCGGTGTACAGCGCCGACATGATTTTCTTGCCTGGCTTGGCCTTGACCATCGCGCATCCGACAATCGAGCCGATGATGGAGACCGCACCGAGCAGCAACGGATACAACGCGGCCTGCAACTCGTTGCCCTTGACCAGCAACGATCCCAGCAGCATGGTTGCAATCAGGGTCACGACGTAGGTTTCGAACAGATCCGCAGCCATGCCGGCGCAGTCGCCCACGTTGTCACCGACGTTGTCTGCGATCACAGCCGGGTTGCGCGGGTCGTCTTCAGGTATGCCGGCCTCGACCTTGCCGACCAGATCGGCGCCGACGTCGGCGCCCTTGGTAAAAATCCCGCCGCCTAGTCGCGCAAAGATCGAAATCAGCGAAGCGCCGAAGGCCAGTCCGATCATCGGCTGGATCAGGTCATGCAACGCTGCCGTACTGGTTGCAGCGCGCGTCAGATACCAGAAAAACAGGGTCACGCCCAACAGGCCCAGACCGACCACCAGCATGCCGGTGATCGCCCCGCCCTTGAAGGCGACGTCGAGCGCTTCGTTCATGCCCTTGGTGGCCGCTTGTGCGGTGCGGACGTTGGCCTTGACCGACACATTCATGCCGATAAAGCCGCAGGCGCCCGACAGGACCGCGCCGAGCAGGAAGCCAACCGCCGTGGTCATCCCCAGGCCCGGCAGCACGGCAATGAGGACGAAAAGGACGGCACCGACAATGCCAATGGTGCGGTACTGGCGCGCCAGATAGGCCGACGCCCCGAGTTGGATCGCAGCGGCGATCTCCTGCATGCGGGGATTGCCCGCATCCTGCTTCAGAATCCAGCTACGCGACGTCAGGCCGTAAAGCACGGCGATGATGCCGCACGCGACGGCGAACCACAAACCTGTTGCTGCCATGTCCAATTCTCCTTATGTTCACATCAAAGTTCACATCGGAAAGAGAATGGCGAGCTCGCACGGCAATACGGCCGGGACGTGCGGATCGTCATGCTCCGGTACCTCCTCCCCCACGCTACCCCGCCAGTCCGGTTGTCTGTTTGATGTAAATGGACTTGATCGAGATGGCGCGCACTTTCTGCTACGCAGGCGAAAAAAAAGCGGACATGCAGTCCGCTTTTTTCTATTTTTCGAGCGCCGCAAAGGCTGCGTCGCGGATCGTTTCTACAGGTCCGACCCCCGCAATCTTGCGATACTTCGGTGCACCGGGCAGGCCCGACTGGGCCCACTGGTTGTAGTAGTTGAGCAGCACTTCGGTTTGTTCGTGATACACCGCCAGACGTTTCTTGACGGTCTCTTCCTTGTCGTCGTCGCGCTGGATCAGTTCCTCGCCGGTCACGTCGTCGACATCGGCGACCTTGGGCGGATTGAATTTGACGTGGTAGGTCCGGCCTGAATTGCAGTGCAGGCGGCGACCGCTCATGCGTTCGACGATGGCTTCATCAGGCACGTCGATCTCCAGGACATAGTCCAGCGCCACACCAGCCTCTTTCAAGGCATCGGCTTGCGGAATGGTGCGCGGGAAACCATCGAACAAATAGCCGTTGGCGCAATCGTCATGCGTGAGGCGCTCCTTGACCAGTCCGATGATGATCTCGTCCGAGACCAGGCCACCCGCATCCATGACCTGCTTCGCAGCAAGCCCCATTGCGGTTCCGGCCTTGACGGCGGCGCGCAGCATGTCGCCTGTCGAGATTTGCGGAATGTTGTATTTTTCTTTGATGAACGTGGCTTGTGTGCCCTTGCCGGCACCGGGCGCTCCTAAGAGGATGAGGCGCATTGGATTTCCTAACTGTTTTTGAATTTTGGCGGTGATTGTCTCGTACAACGCGGACCCGAATGGTCATGTTGTATCACACGAACTTTGCACGAAACTTACCATACAATTTCACCATATCGTTTCCGCAACATTGATTTCGATCCGGCGCAGCTGCAAAAGTCGGCCTGCCGCCGCAATCGGCATCGATTGACAGCGCGTCGTCAGGTGTCGAAATGACGCCTTACCCGGAACAGATCCTCGGGCGTATCGATCCCTGCAGTCGGCGCGCTCGCCGTGACATGGACCGCAATCGGATAGCCATGCCAAAGCACCCGCAACTGTTCCAGGGCTTCGATCTGTTCAAGCGGACTGATTGCAAGACTGGAATACGCCTGCAGGAAATCATTGCGATAGGCGTACAGCCCGATATGGCGCAACGGCTGGTAACCGGCGGGCATGGCCTGCGCCTGACCGGCAAAGCCATCGCGATGCCAGGGAATCACTGCACGCGAAAAGTACAGCGCGCGCCCATGGCGGTCGAGCACGACCTTGACCACATTGGTGTTGAACAGTTCTTCCGACAGCGCGACAGGATGCGCCGCCGTTGCCATCGGCACCTGCGCACCAATTTGCGCCGCCGTCGCGCTGATCAACGCAGGATCAATCAGTGGCTCGTCGCCCTGCACGTTGACCACTACTGCGTGATCCGGCAATCCCAGCCGGGCAGCCACTTCAGCAATCCGGTCGGTGCCGGACTGGTGATCGGCGCGGGTCATTTGCACTTCAATGTCGTGCGCGGCACAGGCGGCGCGAATGGCTTCGTCATCGGTGGCGACAATCACGCGCGCGGCGCCGGCCAGCGCGGCGCGCTCGGCGACCCGCACCACCATCGGTTTGCCGCCAAGATCGACCAGCGGCTTATTGGGCAGTCGGGTCGACGCCAGACGGGCGGGAATAATGACAATGAAGGGCATGACAGGCGGCGCAGACGCGCAAGATGGGTGAATCAGACCGATTGGCCAGCGGCCGGCGGCACCAGATGGCGCACCACCGTTTCGCGCGCTTCGTCAGCCCACATGATCGGAATGCCGTCGCGGATCGGGTAGGCCAGCTTGTCGGCGTGGCAGAGCAATTCCTGGGCTTTCTTGTCGTAGGCCAGCGGACCTTTGCACAACGGGCAAACCAGGATGTCAAGCAGTCGGGTGTCCATGCAATTTCTCCAGGATGAGTTGGGCAAGCGGGCCATCGATCTGCGCTGCGACCGGCACGACCCACAGACGCGAATCGGCTTTCAAGGCCTCTATTTGCCGACATTTTACTGCATCCTTCTCGGTGATCAGGATCACGTCGGCGTGCACTGACCTGAAAGGATCATCGCGAAAGTCGTGGTGGTCGGGCAGCGCCATGGTCCGGATCGTCAAACCCGCAGCGCGCAGCATGCTAAAAAATCGTTCCGGATTGCCGATCCCGGCGGCCGCCAGGATACGACCGGACAGGTCACCCAGCGCGATGCGGCGGGTGGGGTCAACCAGCGCCTCGGCAAACCCGCCCACCAGCCGCATGCGGTGCGAATCGGCAGCAATATCGGCAGCAACGCCTGGCGGTGTCCGCGCGGCATTGACGACAGTAAAATCGCGCCGGCGCGAGACCGGCTCGCGCAATGGGCCGGCCGGCAGCAGCCAGCCATTGCCGGCGCCGCGCTCATCGAACAGGACGATTTCGACATCGCGCTGCAGCCGGTAATGCTGCAAGCCGTCATCCGACACAATCACATTCACTGCCGGGTGTTTCTGCAGCAGCGCGCGTGCTGCCGCCACCCGATCCCGTCCCACCATCACCGGACAACCGGCGCGCTGTGCGATGAGCAACGGCTCGTCACCCACCTCGGCTGGCAGCGCGTCCGGCGCGACGTCGATGACGCTATCGTGCCGCGTCCCGTAGCCGCGCGAAATCACCCCCGGCACATAGCCGGCATTGCGCAGGGCATGCACCAGCCAGATCACCAGCGGGGTTTTGCCGGTGCCGCCAACAAACAGATTGCCAACCACGATGACCGGCGCCGGCAAGCGGCTGCTGAGCAGCCGACCGCTGCGATAACCGTTGCGCTGCATTGCGCCGAGCGCGCCGAACAGCAGTGACAGCGGCCACAACATGCAGGCCAGCACGCCGCGGCGCTGCCAGGCGCGCAGCAAAAGGGATTCCAGCGTGGCGGCGTTGCTCGCCAAAACTACTTGTTGCCGGAAGTTTGGGCTGCGAAGGTCACCCGGGCAAATCCGGCCAGGCGTGCTGCCTCAAGCACGTTGATGACCGATTGATGGGCGGCGGTGGCATCGGCGTTGATGATGACGATCGGATCTTTCTTCGAATCACCCTTGCCATTGGCGGCATTGCGCAATTCATCCGACAGGCCGATCGCATCACGGAATGCCACCTGGGTATTGTTGACGGCATAACGTCCCTGCGAATCGACCGCGACATTGATCTCGAACGGCCGGTCCACCGCCTTGTCGGCATCGGCTGTCGGCAACGTGATTTGCAGTTCGGTGAACTTGCTGTACGTGGTCGTCACCATCAGGAAGATCAGGATCACCAGCAACACATCGATGAACGGGATCAGATTGATTTCGGGATGTTCCCGCGCCTTGCCGCGTCGAAAATTCATGGGGTCAGTCCTTGTGCGCGCTCATTTGCGCGCGCCGTGAACGATGTCGACAAACTTCACCGCCTGCTGTTCCATGTCGACAATGAAGCCGTCGACCAGCGCGCGGAAGTGCCGATAGAACACCAGCGACGGCATCGCAATGGCCAGCCCGAAACCGGTGTTGTACAACGCCACCGAAATGCCATGTGCGAGTTGCGCCGGATTCGAGCCGGTGGCGTTCTGGGCGCCGAAGATTTCGATCATCCCGACCACGGTGCCGAACAATCCCATCAACGGCGCGAGCGTCGCAATGGTGCCGAGCGTCGTCAGAAACCGCTCCAGTTCATGCGCCGTCGCCATGCCTGCTTCCTCGATCGACTCCTTCATGATGTCGCGCGGCGCGTTGATATTGCGCAGACCGGCGGCCAGCACGCGGCCCAGTGGGGAATTTTTTTCCAGGTTGGCCACGACATCCGCATTGACCTTGCCATTGTGATAAACCCGGATGACTTCCTGCAGCAGTGTTGGCGGGAGAATTCTGCTGCGACGCAGATACAGGAGGCGTTCGACAATCAGGGCCAATCCGATCACGGAGGCAATGAGAAGTGGCCAGATGGGCCAGCCGGCGGCGTGAATGATGGCGAACAAATGAAACTCCCCGAAACGACCAACTGGTCTGGATGCAGAATGTAACGTGTTGAGGGAGCCAGAGCAAGTGGCCTTGCGCGGGCCGATTCATTGCATAATCCCGACTTCCGTGCGGCCGGGCTGCGACGCGCTGATGCAACCAATAGTTATTCACAAAATCGGTGGGTAACTTTGTGGACAACTTATTCGGACGGTGCCAAAGACCCTGATTTGCTTGAAGTTTCCGCTCATGCATCTTAAAAAGGCAACTCCAGATTCCTTTTAAAATCAATGCCTTGTAAAACGTTCCATTTAATCGATGAATTAATGCTGACAAAACCACCATCTGGCGTGCCTGTGGACAGCTTTCCCTCTGGAGGGCCGCATGAACACTGACTTTTTGCCTGAAGAAGCCCAAACTGCGCCACCTGTGCTTACGGTTTCGGCCCTGAATCAAGCCGTGTCGCGCATGCTGGAACAGCAGTTTCCGTTACTTTGGGTCGCTGGCGAAGTGTCGAATTTCACCAAGGCGGCGTCCGGCCACTGGTATTTTTCTCTCAAGGATGCATCGGCGCAGGTGCGCGCCGTCATGTTCCGTGGCCGTGCCCAGTATGCCGGGTTCGTCCCGCGCGAAGGCGACAAGGTCGAGGTGCGTTCGCTGGTGACCCTGTATGCGGCACGGGGCGATTTTCAGCTGAGTGTCGAGGCGATCCGCCGCGCCGGCGTTGGCAATCTGTACGAAGCGTTCTTGCGACTCAAGCAGCAATTGCAGTCGGAAGGGCTGTTCGATCCGGCGCGCAAGCGCTCCCTGCCGTATTTCCCGCACGTGATTGGCATCGTGACCAGCCCGCAGGCAGCCGCGCTGCGTGACGTGCTGACCACGCTGCGCCGGCGCGCGCCGCACATCAGGGTGATTTTGTACCCAAGCCCGGTCCAGGGCGAAGGCGCTGCCCAGCGCATCTGCCGTGCCATCGAAACCGCCTCGCGACGCGCCGAATGCGACGTGCTGCTGGTGTGTCGTGGTGGGGGCAGCATTGAAGATTTATGGTCGTTCAACGACGAAGCGGTGGCGCGGGCGATTGCCGCCTGCTCGATGCCGGTGATCGCCGGTATTGGGCATGAAACCGATGTCACGATCGCCGACTTCGTCGCTGATCTGCGCGCCGCGACACCGACTGCTGCGGCGGAACTGGCCGCGCGACCGCACGAAGAATGGCTGGCCCTGGTCACCGACGCCGCGCTGACGCTGTCGCGCCGAATCCATCGACGGCTGGCGGATCGGGCACAAACGCTGGACTGGTTGTCGCATCGATTGATCAGCCCGGCCGCCACCATTCGACTGGAGCAGAACCGGCTATCCGGTTTGCAGACCCGACTTGGCGGCGCGGCCCGCACGCCGCTCAACGACGCCCGGCATGCGTGGCGGCTTTTGGCCAGTCGCCTGAAAGCGCAATTGCCCGACAGCCGCACTGCGCGTCTGCGCGTGACCGACTGCGCGCACCGGCTCGGCATCAGCTTCACTACTGGCAGTGCGCGCCAGCGCCAGCAATTGTCGGCATTGACGGCGCAGCTGGAGCTGCTCAATCCGCAGCGCACGCTGGAACGCGGCTACGCCATCATTGTCGATGCCAGAGGCGAGATTGTGCGCGCCACGCAGCAGCTGCAAGCGCGCGAACATATTACGGTTCGGCTGGCGCGCGGCAGTGCCCAAATTGGCGTGGCCAGCGTGCAGCCGATGATCGACGACTGATCAATCCGAAAGCGGTGGCAGCGCATCCGCTTTACAATGGCATGCTTGACAAATCAGCACGCCCGTTCACACCCCCGAAAGGAAGACCATGGAACACACTCTCCCCGCACTGCCGTATGCAATGGACGCCCTGGCGCCGCATATCTCCAAGGAAACACTGGAATACCATTACGGCAAGCATCATCAGGCCTATGTGACGAACCTGAACAACCTGATCAAGGGCACTGAATTCGAAACCGCCACGCTCGAAGACATCATCAAGAAATCTTCCGGCGGCGTATTCAACAATTCCGCCCAGGTCTGGAACCACACGTTTTACTGGCACTGCCTGACGCCAAATGGCGGCGGCGCCCCGACCGGCAAACTGGCCGAAGCCATCAATGCCAAATTCGGTTCGTTCGACAAATTCAAGGAAGACTTCAGCAAGTCGGCCGTCGGCAACTTCGGTTCGGGCTGGACCTGGCTGGTCAAGAAAGCCGACGGCTCGGTTGATCTGGCCAACACCTCCAATGCCGGCTGCCCGCTGACCGGCGCCGACACCCCGTTGATGACCTGTGACGTGTGGGAACACGCGTATTACATCGATTACCGCAATGCCCGTCCAAAATACGTCGAAGCGTTCTGGAATCTGGTCAACTGGGAATTCGTGGCAAAGAACTTTGCCTGATTAAGCCCATGTAGCCGCAAAAGCCAGACTAGCGCGTCTGGCTTTTTTTTCCGGATCGTACCTCTCAAAAATTATCAATATAATTTTTTCGATACTTTTTGCCTATCGAGCGCATCGAAACTATCAAATGGCCGCGTCGTGCCTGATTGGCTATGCTTCGTTCAACACCTGTCCCTCAACCAAAGCGAGAAACCTCATGTCCCTGATCAATACTAAAGTCAAACCATTCTCCGTCACTGCATTTCACAATGGCGCCTTCGTTCCTGTTACCGATGCTGACCTGAAAGGCAAATGGTCGGTGTTCGTGTTCTACCCGGCCGACTTCACGTTTGTCTGCCCAACCGAACTGGGTGATCTGGCCGACCATTACGCGACCTTCAAGTCGATGGGCGTGGAAATCTACAGCGTCTCGACCGACACGCATTTCACGCACAAAGCGTGGCACGACACGTCGGACACCATCAGCAAGATCACCTACCCGATGCTGGCCGATCCTACCGGCACATTGACCCGCAATTTCGATGTCATGATCGAAGAAGAAGGCCTGGCATTGCGCGGCACCTTCGTCGTCAATCCGGATGGCGATATCAAGCTGTGCGAAATCCATGACAACGGCATCGGCCGCGATGCCAGCGAATTGCTGCGCAAAGTGCAGGCCGCGCAATACATCGCCGCCCATCCGGGTGAAGTTTGCCCAGCTAAATGGACCCCAGGCGCAGCCACACTGGCACCGTCGCTGGATCTGGTTGGCAAGATCTAAGTTGTAGCCCTTCTGTGGCGCGGTCGCACCAGCCGCGCCACTGACTGCAGTACCCCTCCCCGATCAGCTGGATGATCCGACAGCAGGCTGATCGGGAAGGCGTGTTGCGCCCTGAAATCGACAACCCTTTCACAAAGCGAGCCCATCATGCTGGACACCAATCTCAAGACCCAACTCAACGCCTACCTCGAAAAAATCGTGTTTCCGATCGAGTTGACCGCCTCCGTCAATGACAGCGACGCGGCGCGCGAAATGACTGCGCTGCTGCAGGAAATTGCCAGCATGTCGCCGCGCATCACACTGGTTGAGCGCCGCGACGACTCCCAGCGCGCGCCGTCATTTGCCATCAACCGGGTCGGCAGCGACATGGGCATTCGCTTCGCCGGCATTCCGCTGGGTCACGAATTCACTTCTCTGGTGCTGGCGCTGCTGCAAGCCGGCGGACATCCCTCCAAGGCCAGTGCGGAGGTACTCGAATCGATCCGCAACCTGGATGGCGACTTTTTGTTCGAGACCTACTTTTCGCTCGATTGCCACAATTGCCCGGACGTGGTGCAGGCGCTCAATCTGATGGCGGTCATCAATCCCAGGATTCGGCACGTCGCGATCGATGGCGCCCTGTTTCAGGATGAAATCAAGGCGCGCCAGATCATGGGCGTGCCGACCATGTTTCTCAATGGCGAGCGGTTTGGCCAGGGCCGCATGGAGCTCGGCGAGATCATTGCCAAGCTTGATACCGGCTCGGCTGCGCGCGACGCCACCCGGCTCGCCAAGAAAGAAGCGTTCGATGTGCTGATCATCGGCGGCGGTCCGGCCGGTGCGTCGGCTGCCATTTATTCGGCACGCAAGGGCATCCGTACCGGCGTGGTCGCCGAACGCTTCGGCGGCCAGTTGCTCGATACGCTGGGCATCGAAAACTTCATCTCCGTGAATGCCACCGAGGGGCCAAAGCTGGTCGCGGCACTGGAACAGCACGTCAAGGAATACGATGTCGATGTCATGAATTTGCAGCGCGCCGTCGAACTGGTGCCGGGCAATCTGATCGAGATCAAGCTGGCCAATGGCGCCAGCCTGAAAACCCGCAGTGTGATTCTGGCCACCGGCGCACGCTGGCGCGAGATGAATGTCCCGGGCGAACAGGAATACCGCAATCGCGGCGTGGCGTATTGCCCGCATTGCGATGGCCCGCTGTACAAGGGCAAGCGCGTGGCCGTCATTGGCGGCGGCAATTCCGGTGTCGAGGCAGCGATCGACCTGGCCGGCATCGTGTCCCATGTGACGTTGCTGGAATTTGGCAGCGAGCTGCGTGCCGACGCTGTCCTGCAGCGCAAATTGCACAGCCTGCCCAACGTGACCGTCATCACCGATGCGCACACGACCGAAGTCACCGGCGACGGCGAACGCGTCAATGGGTTGGTCTACACCGACCGCCGCAGCGGCGACGCACACACTGTCGCCCTGGAAGGCATCTTCGTGCAGATCGGCCTGCTGCCAAACACCGATTGGCTCAAGGGGACGGTTGCGCTGAGCAAGCACGGCGAAATCGAAGTCGATGCGCGCGGCCAGACCTCAGTGCCCGGCGTATTCGCCGCCGGGGACGTCACCACCGTGCCGTTCAAGCAGATCATCATTGCCATGGGTGAAGGGTCGAAGGCGGCGCTGGGCGCCTTCGACCACCTGATCCGCACATCCGCGCCGACCGATACCGCAATGGCCATCGCAGCCTGACCTGGCGGCGTCAGATTACGGAGTCGTCGCCACCGAAGTCACTGTCGTCGCTGGCCATGTCGCTGTCATCGTTGGTGGTGTCGGCGACCTCCGTTGCGGCGACCGGCTCGGGCGCTGCGACGGATTTATCGACGCTGTCGGCCATCCCGCCAAACGGTGCAGCCTGTGCACCATGGTGTCCCATCAGGCCACCGATGCCCTGAAACAGTAACGCTCCGCCGGCCACACCCGCGGCAGTGGCCGCCATCGTACCGAGAAAGCTGCCGCCACCACCGCCAAGAAAGCCAGGCCGCGATTGGACTGGCGCCGTTGGCGCGGGCATCGGCACGGGCGCCGCTGCAGCAGACGGGGCGGGGGCGGGCGCGGCAGCGCTGGCCGAACGGCCCCAGGCATTGCCGCCGCCGGCGAGAAAACTGCCGGACTGCGCCGGCGCAGTGCGCAGCTGCGCCTCCAGGCTGGCGATGCGCTCGCCGGCGGCGGCCATGGCCTGATCCTGCAGCAAGGCGCGCTGCACCAACAGGTAAGCACCATCGGGTTGATGTGCGAGAGCGTCGGCAATCAGCGCCGCTGCTTCGGGATCTTTATTGACGCCATCCACGGCGCGCAACTGCGCCAGGAAATCATTGAGCAAGCGGGATTCGGTCGGGGTCATGTTACTTCTCCGTTGTCTGGGTTGAATCAGGAAGTGCAGATGGGGACCGAACCACCCCGATGCAAGGGTGTGCGCTCGGCAAAAGCACGCCGCAGGGAAAACAACTCAGTTAAACTGCGCACTGAAGCAACACCATGGCCGGTTGCTCCACCAAGGAGAGCGCATTGCCCCATTTTGCCGATGAACCGCACCCAAGCTGGACGGGTACCCCGCCAATGGCCATCTACCGCGCCGGAGCCTGCCCATGCTGACCGATTTCAAATGGCCGGTGCCGCCCCATTACGACCTCATTTCGCACTCCGGCGGACCCGACGGCACTGACGTCGAACCGGCGCTGGTGACGATGCAGAACGGACGCTCGCAGGATGGATTGCTGGTGCGTCTGGACGGCGCTGAAATGTTCCTCGAATTCCGCACCCGCCGCGCCGCCTCCAGCGTACGGATCGGCTTTGGCAATCTCAAGCTGTTGCGCCTGACCGATCCGGTCGAGATGCAACAACTGCGGCTGTCGGAAGCACTGTCGCGGGTTTCCACCGGCGCCACCGGGCAACAGAAATGCGTCGTGCAGTATCACAACGGCGACGCCCTCGAAACGCCGACGCTTGGGCTGGTGTCGAAGCCCTTCGGACTATTCCTGTACGTCCCTGTCGGCGCACAGGGCAAGGTCGAGCGCTGCTTCATTCCGGCCGAGGCGATCAAGAGCTACCAGATCGGCGAGCAGCTCGGCAAGATGCTCATCGATGAGAACATCGTCACCAAGGACCACATCAGCGCTGGCCTGGAAAAGCAGGAACAGATGCGCTCGCAAAAACTGGGCGATTACCTCAAGCAGCAAAAAATCATCACCCAGGAACACGTCGAGATCGCCTTGCAAAGCCAGAAGGGCAAGCCGCAGTTGCGCCTGGGCGAGGCCCTACTGCAGGAAAACCTGATCTCCGAAAAACAGTTGTCGGACGCGCTGGCCAACCAGGCCCAGAATCGCAAAGTGCCACTGGGCGACATCCTGGTCGAAATGAAAATCGTCACGCTCGATACGATCAAGCGGGTGCTGGCGCAAAAGCTCGGCATCCCGTTCGTCAACCTGCGCGGCTTCAATTTTGATCCGGCCCTGATCAAGGCGGTGCCGGGCGACTTTGTGCGCAAGTACAACGTGATGCCGCTGTATCAAACCGAAGCGCGCATGGTGGTGGCGATGGAAAATCCGCTCGCCAACCATGCGCTGCAGGAGCTGGCGTTCTATACCAAGCTGAAAATCGATCCGGTGATGGCCTCGGTGGAAGATCTGCAGCACGTGATCGGTCAGCTGTACGGCACCGAGACAGGCGGGAGCAATATCGCCGAGCTGGTCTATGAACTCGGCGCCGACGACATCAAGTTCGACACGCCAGTCGAAATGATCACCGAGTCCGACAACACGCTGGTGCGGCTGGTCAACAAGATCATCATCGACGCCTACAACCAGGGCGTGTCCGACATCCACGTTGAAAACATGAAGGGCAATCGCCCGACCCGGGTGCGCTTCCGCAAGGATGGCGTGATGCAGGCTTACTCGGAAATCCCGGCGCAGTTTCGCAATGCGCTGGTGTCGCGCATCAAGATCATGTGCCGCCTCGACATTTCCGAGAAGCGCCGGTCGCAGGATGGCAAGATGAACTTCGAACAGTTCGGTCCGGCGGCGATCGAATTGCGGGTGCTGACCATCCCGACCACCGAGGGCCTGGAAGACATCGTCATGCGCATCCTGGCCGCACCCAAAGCGGTGTCGATTGAGAGTCTGGGCCTGTCGACCTATGGCATCGAAGGCCTCAAGAAACTCGCGCTCAAGCCGCATGGCCTGCTGTTCGTGTGCGGTCCGACCGGCTCGGGAAAGACCACCACGCTGCATTCGCTGCTGAACTTCATCAACACGCCGGAGCGCAAGATCTGGACAGTGGAAGACCCGGTCGAAATTACCCAGGATGGGTTGCGACAGGTGCAGGTGCAGGCCAAGATCGACTGGACCTTCGCCGCCGTGCTGCGCAGCTTCATGCGCGCCGACCCGGACGTCATCATGGTCGGCGAAACACGCGATCCGGAAACCGCCAAGACGGTCATCGAAGCGTCACTGACCGGTCATCTGGTGTTCTCGACCATGCACACCAACAGCGCCGCCGAGAGCGTGGTGCGCCTGCTCGACTTCGGCCTCGATCCATTCAACTTTGCCGATGCGCTGCTGGGCGTGGTCGGCCAGCGCCTGGCGCGCCGCCTGTGCAGCAACTGCAAGACCGTGCATTACGCGACCGATGAAGAACTCAATATGCTGGCGCAGGAATACTGCTTCGAAACCGACATCGACCCGGCCGACATGATCGAGCGCTGGCGCACCCATCATGGCCGCGACGGCGGCAAGATCGGCCTGTTCAAGGCCAAGGGCTGCGAAACCTGCAGTGACAGCGGTTACAAGGGTCGGCTCGGGGTGCACGAGGTGCTGATCGCGACGGCGGCAGTGAAGAAGAAAATCCACGCGCGCGCCAATGTGCCGGAAATCTTGAAGGTCGCCGTCTCCGAGGGGATGCTGACGCTACGCCAGGACGGCATCGAAAAGATTTTTCAGGGGCACACCGACTGGGAACAGATTCGCACCGTCTGACGCCGCGCCCTCAACCGGACGTCAGGCGTTGACCTGCACGCCCCGCCAGAATGCGACGTGTCCGGCAATCTGTTTGGCAGCGTCTTTTGGGGTTGGATAAAACCAGGCGGCATCGGCATTGACCTCGCCATTGACGACCACGTTGTAGTAGCTGGCCGTGCCCTTCCACGGACACACCGTGTGCTTGTCGCTCGGCGTGAAGTATTCCTGCCGGACCGACGAAAGCGGAAAGTAGACATTGTTCTCGACGATTTCGACTTCCGACGCGACGGCTTCGGCGATGACGACGCCGTTCCAGGTGGCTGTTGGCATGGTGACTCCGATCTGTGAAATGGGCTTTGAAAATACCACAGGAAATCGCAAGCCGCTGAGCGCCTCAGCGCCGTGACGCGTACCAGATCCAGAGCATCAGCGGAATCTGCAGGGGCAGGCGCAAGGTCAGCAACACGACGATCCACATCGCCTTATCGGCCGCCAATGCAGACATCAGCATCTGAAGATTGGCCGGCCATACCGCCACACACAACAGCAACAAGCCGATACCGGCAGCACGCCGCAGCTGCGGCACCAGCAACCCGATGCCACCGGCCAGCTCGCACACACCACTGACCAGCACCAGCGCCGCATGGGCCGGCAACCAGGGTGGCATGGCGCCGGCATACTGTTGCGGAAAAATGAAATGCAGCAGGCCCGCACAACTGAAGAAGATCGCCAGTGCGATCCGCGCAGCCGGCCGTTGCAGCAGCAGAGCCACGCGCGCCATCATGGATGGTCGGCTGCGCGCAGTCGGGCAATGCGTTCCTCGTCGCTCGGGTGCGAGCTGAAGTAGCTCGACGCCCGCGTTGGTGCGGCCGGTTTTTGCGTGCCGCGCCGGTCGCTGTTCAGGGTCTGGCTGCTGCGCATTTTTTCAAACAGCGCCGCCAGCGGCGCCAGTGGCACGGCATTGGCCTGCAGCACCGTGATCGCATACTGGTCCGCCTCCCGCTCAAAATCGCGCGAATACTTTTGATCGATCAGCACCGTCGGCAGTGCCGCCAACATGGTCGATACATCGCCGATGAACAGGTTGAGGAAGATGCCGACGCTGGCGCCCTGCAACAAGCGTCGGAGTGTGTGACGTCGCTGCAGATGCCCCAACTCATGCGCCAGCACTCCCAGCACCGCCTGGTCGTCGCGCGCCAGCATGGTCAGCTGATCGGTCATCACAATCACGCCGTTGGGCATGGCAAACGCATTCGGACCGACTTCGCTGTGGCGAAAAATCAACCGGTAACTGGCATGATCGCCGGCCGGACGTTTCAGCGCGCCAAACAACGTCTGGATGCGCTGCTGATCGACAAGGTCCAACCGCGAAGGCGTCAGAAAGCGTGCTTCGACCAGCTGCATTTGTGCATCGCCGATTTTTTTCTCCAGCGTGGCTGGCAAGTGCTGCGCGACCACATCGGCCGCCCACGGCAAACCCCATTGGTAAGCCGACGCCAGCAGCACCAGCAGGGTGAACAGCGCACCCAGCGCCAAGCCCCAATTCTGCTGCCAGCGCACCACCCAGTGCTCCACATACCCGTTGGCCAGCAGCAATCGGTCGAAGGCCGGATCGCTGACTTCGACCGTTGCGCCGTCCGGCAGGCGCAAGATGCGGGGCGCGCGTTCCAGCGGTTCCGACACCACCAGTTGGGACAGCCGCAGGCTGCGTCGAATGCCGTCGCCATGAATCGCCACCACCCGCTTGTGCAGCAATACCGTGACCGGCTGGGCGCGGGTCGATTGGCCGTCGAAATACAGGGCGTCCGTCATAGGGAAATGTCGATATCGAAGAAGGCGCCGACCTCGTCGCCGGCAGCGCCGACCCCGTCGCCGGCGTGATGTGCCTGCATGTCATCGAGCGTGCCGTCGAGCTGGAGTGCCAGGCATGCAAGCCGGTATCGCAGGATGCGGATGGTGGCGAACGGTTGGTACAGGCCCGCCGAACAAATTACCAGCACCAGATTCGACGCGTGCAGCCACATCAGCGTGCGTGCCCGTGCGGTGCTGATGAAGCGGTGGTCGGCCAGCTCGGTCTTATTCCAGATCAGATTTTGCAATCGGCTTTCGAGATAGGGCCGAATCGATAGATACAGCAGGTAGCCGCTCAACGTGGAGAAAAAAAGCTGAATCAGCCAGCCAAAGGTCTTGCCGGCAAAGGCATCGCCGAATGAACGGGTGGCGTAGATCAACGTGCCGGCGACAAAAAACCCCAGCAAGAAGATGACCACAGCCTTGCCGTAGATCTTGAAGAACTGGCCGGGGCGGGCCTGGAAAAAGAACGGCGACTGACCGAGATACGCATGGTCATGCTGGTAACGCTTGAGCAGATAATGCGCCATCGGCACCACGCTGAAGATCGCCGCCATGGGCAGCAGCGTCACCAGCAGGATCACGCCCAGGCCGGGATGGTTGGCGTAGGACGTCGCCAGGCTCCAAATGAACAACCCGGTCACGACCAGGATCGCCGGCAACAGGATCAGCGAGCGATAGGCCTCCAGCACCGTGCCGGCAAAATGGAAGCGCACGCCACGGTAACTGGAATTGGCCAGCCGGAACTGAAACGAGCGCGACAGCAGCCACGGCAGGATCACCACGATCAACAGCCCGATTGCCGCCGCGACCAGGCCGGAGATATCGAAGGCCAGTTTATAGGCGAGGAACAGCGCGAACGCCAGCACGCGCCCTTTGAGAATGGCTTTCGGATCGCCGTGGTAGTCGAAGATCGCGCCGGCCACCCGCGTGTTGCGATAAAAATATTCCAGCCGCCGCACTTTCGCCCAGGCCGAATACACGCCGAAGGTGGCCACCGTCAGCAACAGGTTGACGATCCAGATGCGAAAGTATTCGCTGCCGCTGCCGGTGAATTCAAACGCAATCGGTCCGGCGTCTGCCGGTTCCGTTTCCTGTTGCGCTGCTGGCGACATGTGTATGCCGTACGCTGCTTCTGACATGCCGCTCCCCGCGTGCGTTGGCGTCCGGTGGTCCGGGCTGCCGGTTACTGGCGTTTTTCGTAAATCCACTGCAACAACGCATCCTGCGCTTCGGCTGCGCGCGGCGCATTCGGATGATTAATCAGAAAGACCACCGCATAGCGCTTGCCCGACTCCGCCAGCACATAGCCGGCGATGCTGCGCACGTCTTGCAGGCTGCCGCTCTTGATATGGGCGTGGCCCGCCACACCCTGTTCGCGCAGGCGCTTGCGCATCGTGCCATCGTACCCGACCAATGGCATGGAGGAAATAAATTCCGGCATGGTCGGCGCCTGGAACGCGTTGACCAGCACTTGTCCAAGCGTGGTCGCCGAAATGCGTTCGATGCGCGACAGCCCGGCGCCATTTTCCAGCACCAGCCCGCTGGTATCGATGCCATTGGCGGCCAGCCAGTTACCGATGGCGGCACGGCTGGCTGCCAGATTCGCCGGTTGCGCGCCGCCGAGCGCCAGAAACAGCTGCCGCGCCATGACGTTGTTGCTGAACTTGTTGATATCCCGGATCAGCTCCGCCACCGACGGCGACTTCCAGTCGGTCAACGCAATGGCATCCGCCGGGACGCTGCCATCGATCACATTGCCGTCGAAAGTGCCGCCAAGTTCTGTCCATAACTGCCGGAATATCAATTCGACATAGCGGTTGCGGGCCAGTGGGTAAGGCCGAATCTGCCATACCTGTTCGCCGCAGGCACCGGCGAACGGACCGTCGAAACTGGCCCCGGCGGCATCAATTCTGGCACTGATGGCGGCGCGAAAATCGCCCTCGCATTCGGTCGGCGTCCAGCTCGGCGGGCGCACCGCGAGGCCATTCATTTCCGGATCGAGACTAACGTGCACCGTGCGCTGCGTCGCATCGGGGCTCAGCCGCACCGCCAGCGACTGATAATTCAGCAGCAATGCATCCGGTCCCACGTTGTAGGGTTTGAGCGGATCGCCGTCGAACTGGGTCGGGTCGACCTCCTTGACATCAAACGCACTGCGATCAAGCACCAGGTTGCCATGAATCACCCGCACGCCCTGCGCCCGGATCTTGCGCAGGAACAGCCAGAAATTCTCCAGCACCAGCTTGGGGTCGCCGCCACCGCGCAGGATCAGGTCGCCATTGAGCTGCTCGCCGCTGCGTTCGCCGCGGATCCAGGCCTGCGTGGTGAAGTTGAAGGTCGGACCGAGCAGGGCCAGTGCCGCGTCGGTGGTCAGCAGCTTCATCGTCGAGGCCGGGTTCAGCGCCTGTTCGGGATTGAGCGCAAGGACACTTTTGCCGCTGTTGACGTCCTGCACCTGCAAGCTGACGGCGCTTGGCGGAATCCCTGCACGCTTGAGCGCCGCGCTCACGGGCGCCGGCAGCATGGCGCAAACATGTCCTGCGACGAACAGGCAGACAAGGGCGAGGGAGAGGCGAAGGGGGATCGGCATGGCGGGCTGGGGAGGTGAAAAACTGCCCGGATTATCCCATGCCATCGTTCTGCGGCGCACACGCTAGCACCGGCGGGGGAATTTCTTTCTTGTCCACACTGCTTGAAAAACAAGGGTGCCGCCCCTATACTTAGCACTCGTCGGGAGAGAGTGCTAACAATCTTCCCTGGCTTACCAACTTTTCTCGTGCGGTAGGGCTGCGCAGTCAAGTCATCTTTGCAGCAGTTTTGCCGCAAAACCATCACAACCAATTGAAATTTAAGGAGTTTGTATGAGCATGAACCTTCGTCCTCTGCACGATCGCGTCATCGTCAAGCGCCTCGACCAGGAAACAAAAACTGCGTCCGGCCTCATCATTCCAGAAGCAGCTGCCGAAAAACCGGACCAGGGCGAAGTCCTTGCCATCGGTAACGGCAAGATCCTGGAAGATGGCAAAGTGCGTCCGCTGGACGTCAAGGTTGGCGATCGCGTGCTGTTCGGCAAGTACTCCGGCCAGACTGTCAAAATCGATGGCGAAGAGTTGATCGTCATGAAGGAAGAAGACATTTTCGCCATCGTTCAAAAGTAATGCTGCTGGTCGGCCATCTGGCTGATCGCACCGAAGTCACCGCGGCGCACCGCATGTCGGGCAGTGCCGCCACACTTTTAACTGAATTCAAGGAGCAACAACATGGCAGCTAAAGAAGTCATTTTCGGCGATGCCGCCCGGGCCAAGATGGTCGAAGGCGTCAATATTCTGGCCAATGCAGTCAAGGTCACCCTCGGACCTAAAGGCCGCAACGTCGTGCTTGAGCGCTCATTCGGCGCGCCGACCGTGACCAAGGATGGTGTTTCGGTTGCCAAGGAAATCGAACTCAAGGACAAGCTCATGAACATGGGCGCGCAAATGGTCAAGGAAGTTGCTTCCCGCACCAGCGACAACGCCGGCGACGGCACCACCACGGCAACCGTACTGGCTCAGGCCATCGTGCGCGAAGGCATGAAATTCGTTGCCGCCGGCATGAACCCGATGGATCTGAAGCGCGGTATCGACAAGGCCGTTGCTGCCACCGTCGAAGAACTGGCCAAGATCGCCAAGCCATGCACCACCACCAAGGAAATCGCCCAGGTCGGCGCGATTTCGGCCAACTCGGACTACTCGATCGGCGAGCGTATCGCTGAAGCGATGGAAAAAGTCGGCAAGGAAGGCGTCATCACTGTTGAAGACGGCAAATCACTCAACGACGAACTCGATATCGTTGAAGGCATGCAGTTCGACCGCGGCTATCTGTCCCCGTACTTCATCAACAACCCTGAAAAGCAAACCGCTACGCTGGACAATCCATTCGTTCTGCTGTGCGACAAGAAAATCTCCAACATCCGTGACCTGCTTCCGGTACTGGAACAAGTCGCCAAGGCTGGTCGTCCACTGCTGATCATCGCTGAAGACATCGAAGGCGAAGCGCTGGCAACCCTGGTCGTCAACAACATCCGCGGCATCCTGAAAACCTGCGCAGTCAAGGCGCCTGGTTTTGGCGATCGTCGCAAGGCCATGCTGGAAGACATCGCTGTTCTGACCGGTGGTCAAGTCATCGCTGAAGAAGTCGGCCTGACCCTGGAAAAAGTCGCTCTGACCGATCTGGGCCAAGCCAAGCGTATCGAAATCGGCAAGGAAAACACCACCATCATCGATGGCGCTGGTGAAGCCGTCACGATCGAAGCGCGCGTCAAGCAAGTGCGTGTGCAGATCGAAGAAGCGACCTCGGACTACGACCGTGAAAAACTGCAGGAACGCGTTGCCAAGCTGGCCGGCGGCGTTGCAGTGATCAAGGTTGGTGCTGCCACCGAAGTCGAAATGAAAGAAAAGAAAGCCCGCGTTGAAGATGCACTGCACGCAACCCGTGCCGCAGTTGAAGAAGGTATTGTTCCAGGCGGCGGCGTTGCACTGCTGCGTGCCCGTGCCAATATCAATGTCAAAGGCGACAACGCTGATCAGGACGCAGGTATCAAGATTGTTCTGCGCGCCATGGAAGAGCCACTGCGCATGATCGTGCAAAACGCCGGCGAAGAAGCCTCGGTCGTGGTTGCCAAGGTCCTCGAAGGCAAGGGTAACTTCGGTTACAACGCTGCCAACGGTACCTACGGCGACATGGTTGAAATGGGCGTTCTCGATCCAGCCAAAGTGACCCGTTCGGCGCTGCAAAACGCTGCTTCGATCGCTTCGCTGATGCTGACGACCGACTGCATGGTCTGCGAACTGGCGGAAGACAAGCCAGCCGGCGGCATGGGCGGCGGCATGGGCGGTGGCATGGGCGGCATGGGTGGTATGGACGGCATGATGTAATGTCAGGCGCTTCGGGTGCACCTGGTGCGCCCGAAACGCTGACCGCATTATGAAGAAGCCTGCACGGATTACTCCGGGCAGGCTTTTTTTTCACTGAAGATTGTGTGGATATCGACACAGCCTTGTGACGAAATCATGCTGCGGCGCGGTCAGCGCTTGCAAAGTAAATGCCGGTCGGCGGGACAGCCGTCGCCGCCCGATTCATTTTTTATTGTTAAAGGAGCAGTCATGCCACATCCATTTCTTTCTACCGGGTTGATCGCCTGCGCCGTGTTCGGTGCAACCCTGGCGCCGTCGGCATTTGCCGCAAACGACGCGCCATCCGCCGCCATGTTGGAACAGCGTTTCAAGGCTGCCGACAAGGATCACGACGGCAAGCTGACACGTGCCGAAGCCGAGGGCGGCATGCCGCGCGTGGCAAAAAATTTCGACCGGCTCGATCAGGAAAAGAAAGGCTATCTGACGCTGGATCAATTGACATCCACCCCGCCCTCAGCCTGACGGCTGGCGCTTGCGCGCAAAGGACGGGGATTCCTACTGCGCACACAAAACCTCTTGCACGTCGCTTC
>NZ_JAXCHT010000008.1:0-147296 GCF_035984655.1 Actimicrobium sp. GrIS 1.19
CTTCATCTTGGGGGAAGTGTTGATGGCTATCTTGCTATAACGGTTATGCTTCGAAATAAGTTGGCCGGTATTGACGAATAAATCCGCGTTTCCCTTGAAATCCCAGATCGACTTCTGCGCTTCCGGAAAATGATCGGTCAGAAAACCGCCGCCGTTCTTCTTGCTGAAGAAGCCGTTGAAACCCCACAGGCTGTCAAGCTTGGCGCCGATATCGAGCAGGTCGACCACCAGCAGGTCGCCCGGTTCGGCGCCGTGCACGCCGACCGGTCCGGACAGGTAATGCACGGTGCTGAGGTCGATATCGCGCACATCGTCGGCGCTGTCGTTGTTCTTGATGAAGCCACCGGTCCAGTCGAATGTCTCCAGGATGAAATCGTCGCCCGGCTTGACCCAGCAGGCCATCGGGATATCCGGATGCCAGCGGTTGTGAATATGTTCGTTCTCGGTCGCGGGCTTGGTCAGGTCGACCTTGATCAGGGTGTCTGTCATGGGAATTCTCCAGTGGGATGAGCGCGGTTGCTGTGGATGAAAATCAAACCGAAAGGTATTGCTTGATATGGGCCGTGTCGGTGCCGGCCCGGGTGGTTTCATGCACCAGCAGGCCGCCTTCGATGACGAACAGGCGGTCGGCCACGTCCATCGCGAAACTCAGCACCTGCTCGGACACGATGATCGTGATCTCGCGCATCTTGCGGATCTCATTGAGTGCCCTGGCGATGTCCTTGATGATCGACGGCTGGATGCCTTCGGTCGGCTCGTCCAGCAGCAGGACCTTCGGATTGGTCACCAGCGCCCGGGCAATCGCCAGCTGCTGTTGCTGCCCGCCGGACAGGTTGCCGCCCTTGCGATTGCGCATCTCGAACAGCACCGGGAACAGGGCATAGATTTCTTCCGGGATGCGCTTGTGCTTCGCATTCTCAAGGCCGGTCTGGATGTTTTCTTCCACCGTCAGGGTCGGGAAGATCATCCGTCCCTGCGGCACATAGGCGACGCCCTTGGCGACCCGCAGATAACTCTCGTCGGCCGAGATGTCCTGGCCGTCGACCGTGATCGCCCCGGACTTGAGCGGCAGGATGCCGATCAGCGACTTGAACAGCGTGGTCTTGCCCATGCCATTGCGGCCCATGATGGCCACCGTTTCATTTTTGGCGGCCGTGAAGCTGACACCGTGCAGCGCCTCGCTTTGGCCGTAACTGACATGCAGGTTGCTGACGTTGAGCATCGGGTTCTCCGGTTGAGGTGCGGTGATGGGTTCAGTGGCCAAGATAGACATCGATGACGCGTGGATCGGCCTGCACCTTGTCCATCGATCCCTCGGCCAGGATCTTCCCCTGATGCATGACGGTGACCTTGTCGGCGATGCGCTTGACGAATTCCATGTCGTGTTCGATGACGATCATGGCGCGCCCCTTGCAGATGCGCTTGAGCAGTTCAGCGGTCAGCTCGCGTTCGCGCACGCTCATGCCGGCGATCGGCTCGTCCAGCATCAACAGCTCCGGGTCCTGCATCAGCAGCATGCCGATCTCCAGCCACTGCTTCTGGCCGTGCGACAGCAGGCCGGCCTCGACAGCCAGCTGGTCGGCCATGCCGATCTCGGCCGCCACCGCATCGACCCGCGCCATGACCTCGTCGTTGGTCTTGAAGAACAGCGCACCGAACACGCCACGGCCGCGAGGGAACGACACTTCCAGGTTCTGGAACACGCTCAGGTTTTCATAAATCGACGGCGTCTGTAACTTGCGGCCGATGCCGGAGCGGACGATCTGGAATTCCGGCAGCGTCGTCATTTCCGCACCCTTGAAGGTGATACGTCCGGCGCTGGCGCGGGTCTTGCCGCAGATCAGATCGAGCAGCGTGGTCTTGCCGGCGCCATTCGGCCCGATGATCACGCGCAGCTCATTCTGGTCGACATACAGGTTCAGGCTGTCGACCGCCTTGAAGCCGTCGAACGAGACGCTCAGGTCCTCGACCGTCAATGCAAATTCTTTCTTGGACATGGCTGGGCTCCGGTGCGACGGTGGTTTCAGGTATCGAGAAGGCTGGGTGTGCTGCTTGCAACGACAGGTGGCGGCGACGGCGGCGCTGCCGGTGCGGCCCTGCTCTGGCGTACACGGTGCACAAGCCTGACCAGCAGCGGCTGCACCCGGCTCGTGTACAGACCGGCCAGGCCGTCCGGAAATGCCAGCACCACGCCGAGGAACATTGCCGCCATCATGAACAGCCACAGATCGGGAAAGCTCTCGGAAAAAACCGACTTGCCATAATTGACCAGCAGCGTGCCGTAGACCGCGCCGACCAGCGACATGCGGCCGCCGACTGCCGCGAAAATCACCATCTCGATCGAGGGCACGATGCCGACCAGCGAGGGCGACATGAAGCCGACCTGCAGCGTGAACAGCGCTCCGCCGACCGCCGCCAGAAAGGCCGCCAGGCAAAACGCAAACACCCGGAACATCGCCACGTCGTAACCGGAAAAGCGGACCCGGTCTTCCTTGTCGCGCATCGCCAGCAACAGGGTGCCGAGCTTGCTCTTCTGAATCCAGGTGCACAGCACGATCGACGCCAGCAACAGGCCAACGGTGACGAAATACAGAATCAGCTTGGCGCTGTCGGTGCGGGTATCCCAGCCGAGCAGGGTTTTCAGGTCCGTCATGCCATTGACGCCGCCGGTAAAGCCCTGCTGGCCGACGATCAGCACGGTCAGGATCAGCGATACCGCCTGCGTGATGATGGCGAAATACACGCCACTGACGCGCCGCTTGAACATGGCGAAACCGATGATGAACGCCAGCAGTGTCGGCACCGTCAGGATCAGCGCCAGCGTCAGCGGAAACGACTGGAACGGCTTCCACCACAACGGCAGCGCCGTGATCTGGTTCCAGTCCATGAAATCCGGGATGCCGGGCGTGGTCTGGATGCGCGTTGTGATCGGGTCGCTGGCTTCGAGCTTCAGGAACATCGCCATGCCATAGCCACCCAGGCCAAAGAACACGCCCTGCCCCAGGCTCAGCACGCCGCCATAACCCCACAGCATCACCAGCCCCAGCGCAACGAACGCATAGCAGAGATACTTGCCAACCAAATTCAGGCGAAACAGCTCCAGCGACATCGGTAACACGACGATCAGCACGACCGCCAACAGCAGCAGGCCACCCAGACTGTTGCGCCCTGCCCAGTGGATGATCTTGTTCATTGATTGCTCCGGTTAAAAACAGTATCTGTGTGCGCAGGCAGCGCCATCTGCTAGCGTCGTACCTTGGCGGCGAACAGTCCCTGCGGCCGCAGCATCAGGATGACCACCACCACCGTGAGCGTGAGCACCTTGGCCATCGAGCCGCTGGTGAAAAACTCGGCGATCGACTGGGTCTGGGCAATGCCGAACGCGGACACCACGGTGCCGAGCAGGCTGGCCGCGCCGCCGAAGGTCACCACCAGGAAGGCATCGACGATGTACAGCGAGCCCGAGGTCGGACCGGTGGTGCCGATCGTGGTGAAGGCCGCACCCGCCACGCCGGCAATGCCGCAGCCGATGGCGAAGGTGAGCCGGTCAGTGCGTTTGGTGTTGATGCCGGTCGCGTTGGCCATGACCCGATTGGCCACCGTGGCGCGCACCCGCAATCCCCAGCGCGAGCGGTACAGCGCGGGCAGTACGGCGCAGGTCACCAGCAGCGTCAGCGCCATCACGAACAGGCCGTTGATCGGAATATCCAGTCCCGGCGCCGGGGCCCAGGAGCCGAGCAGCCAGTCCGGCAAGGTCGGGCTGACTTCCTTGGGGCCGAATGCGGTGCGGAAGATCTGCTGCATCCCGAGCGACAGACCCCAGGTCGCCAGCAAGGTATCCAGCGGCCGTTTGTACAGATGTCGGATCACGGCCCATTCGACCAGCCAGCCGACGGCGAAGGCGATCAGGAAACCGGCGAGGATCGCGAACGGAAAATAGATTGGCGCCAGCTGCGGCGCGTACTGTTCGGTCATGCGTGAAAAAAAGTAGATCGTGTAGGCGCCGATGGTCATGAATTCGCCATGCGCCATGTTGATGACACCCATCTGGCCGAAGATGATGGCCAGTCCCAGTCCCATCAACAGCAGCACTGCAAACAGGCTCAAGCCGGCAAAGCCTTGCATCAGTCCGATATTGAGCAGTTCAGATAACGACATGGTGGCTCCGGTGCCGGTGAAGGATGGTGGGTCGAAATTGGGCCGGACCATGACTGCAACCGCGCAGCCATGGTCCGGCGATGTCATGCCGGTTACTGATAACCCTTTGGAAACGGATTCGGCTCGATTTGCTGCGGCGAATGCGACACCACCTTGAACTGGCCGTCCGCCATCGACTGACCGATCAGCGCAGTGCTCCACAGGTGATGATTCGGATGCAGCTTGACCTCACCCTCCGGCGCCGCCTTGAAGTCGATGCCGCCCGATGCTGCCGCGATCTTGTCGACGTCGAAGCTGCCGGCTTTCTCGACCGTCGCCTTCCACAGCCACGGTCCGAGATACGCTGCCTGGGTGACGTCGCCGATGACCGCATCCTTGCCGTACTTGGCCTTGAACGCCTTGACGAAGGCAATGTTGTTGGGATTATCGAGCGACTGGAAATACTTCATCGACGAGTAGAAACCCGCCATGTTGTCGCCGCCGATACCGAGCACTTCATCCTCGGTTACCGAAATGGTCAACAGGAATTGCTTCGACGACGAGACACCGGCAGCCTTCAGCTGCTTGTAGAACGCCACGTTGGAGCCACCCACGACGGCTGCAAAAATGCAGTCCGGCTTGGCCAGCTTGATCTTGTTGATCAGCGAATTGAAGTTGGTGCTGCCGAGCGGGTAATACTCTTCGCCGACGACCTTGCTGCCGGCTGGCAGATGTCCTTCAATGTGCTTGCGGCCGATCTTCATCGAGGTGCGCGGCCAGATGTAGTCCGAGCCGACCAGGAAGAATGTCTTGGCCTTCTTCTCGCTGGCAGCCCAGTCGAGGCCGTACAGGATCTGTTGCGTTGCTTCCTGTCCGGTGTAGATCACGTTCTTGCTTTGCTCCAGGCCTTCGTAGAAGGTCGGGTAGTACAGCATGCCGTTTTCCTTTTCGAAGATCGGCAGCACGGCCTTGCGCGAGGCCGAGGTCCAGCAGCCGAACACCGCTGCGACGCGGTCGTTGACCAGCAGCTTCTTGCTCTTTTCGGCGAAAGTCGGCCAGTCCGAGGCGCCGTCTTCCTTGATCACCTTGATCTTGCGGCCGAGTACGCCACCCATCGCGTTGATCTGGTCAATCGCGAGTTGTTCAGCCTGGATCGAACCGGTCTCCGAAATCGCCATGGTGCCGGTCGATGAATGCAACTGGCCGACCGTGACTTCGGTATCGGTCACGGCCAGCTTGGTGGTGTTGACCTTGGCAGTCGGGAACTGCGCCGCCTGGGCGCGTCCCCACATCGGCAGCGACGCCAATGGCAAGGCAGCCAGCCCCTGGATCAGGCGGCGGCGGGATTGGGAGGGTGGTCCTTGGCGATCGTCAACTGACATGGTGAACTCCGGTGGTGAATGAAACGGATCAAAGAAGCCGCTGGATACTGCGGTGCGCATGAAACATGAAAACGGTGGTTGCCCGGGCTACCCGGGTCACCAAACCGAGGCGCTTGCGTCGGTCCGTTTGCTGGACTTGATGATCGGGACAATCGGCCTGCGACCCAATACGTCAATTGACGTACGCACTCCTCCCGCGCCCAACTACGGGCACGTTTCTTGCGCCGGAAAAGCCAAAAAGGGAGCAGTCATTGGCCATTGCGACACAAAAAATATTTCGTATCCGCCGGGAGTACAACGCCTGGGTAGCCGATGAGTCGATCGAGGATTACGCCCTGCGTTACACGCCGCGCGGTTTTCGCAAGTGGTCCGAATGGCGCGTCGCCAACACCGCGTTCGGCGCCGTCTCGTTCCTCGCGCTGGAGGCAATCGGCGGCGCGATCGCGCTGAACTATGGCTTCACCAATGCGCTCTGGGCCATCCTCGTGGTCGGCCTGATCACCTTCCTGACCGGCCTGCCGATCAGTTATTACGCGGCCCGCTACGGGGTGGACATGGATCTGCTGGCGCGCGGCGCCGGCTTCGGTTACCTCGGCTCGACCATCACCTCACTCATCTACGCCAGCTTCACCTTCATCTTCTTCGCGCTGGAGGCCGCCATCATGGCGCTGGCGTTGCAGATCTATCTGCAGATTCCGATTGCGTGGTGCTACGGCATCAGCGCGCTGGTGATCGTGCCGCTGGCGGTGCGCGGCATTACGCTGATCTCGCGGCTGCAGATCTGGACCCAGCCGGTCTGGGGGCTGCTGCTGTTCCTGCCCTATCTGGCGGTGTTGTGGAAGGACCCGCAGGCGTTTGTCGATTTCACCGGGCTGGCAGGGCGGACCTCGGGCAGCAGCGCTTTTGATCCGCTCATGTTTGGTGCGGCTGCCACGGTGGCGTTCTCCCTTGTGGTGCAGGTCGGCGAGCAAGTCGACTTCCTGCGCTTCCTGCCCGAGAAGACGCCCGCCAATCGGCGCCGCTGGTGGAGCGCGGTGCTGATCGCCGGACCCGGCTGGATTCTGTTGGGGATGTGCAAGATGCTGGGTGGCGCATTCCTGGCCTTCCTCGCCTTGCAGCACGAGCTGCCCGCCGCCAAGGCGATCGAACCGACGCAGATGTATCTTGCCGGTTTTTCGTATGTCTTTTCCAATCCGGCCTGGGCGGTGGCGGCCACCGTGCTGTTCGTCGTGGTGTCGCAACTGAAGATCAACCTGACCAATGCCTACGCCGGCTCGCTGGCCTGGTCGAACTTCTTTGCCCGCCTGACCCACAGTCATCCGGGGCGGGCGGTGTGGCTGGTGTTCAATGTCGCGATTGCCCTGTTGCTGATGGAACTGGGCGTCTTCTCGGCACTGGAAAAGGTGCTCGGCCTGTACGGCAATGTCGCCATCGCCTGGGTCGGCACGCTGGTGGCCGACCTGGTGATCAACAAGCCGCTTGGCCTCAGTCCGGCCGGCATCGAATTCAAGCGTGCGCACCTGTACGACATCAATCCGGTCGGCCTCGGTTGGATGCTGCTGGCGGCGATCGTCGCCGTGACCGCGCATACCGGCGCCATGGGACCGCAGGCAGAAGCGTTCTCGCCGTTCATCGCGCTCGGGCTGGCGCTGGTGCTGACCCCCTTGCTGGCCTGGCTGACCAAGGGTCGTTACTACATCGCACGCCAGCCGGACGTGCTCGGCGCGCCGGGGCAGATCGGCACCTGCCGCGTTTGCGAAAACCAGTTCGAGATCGAAGACATGGCCAGCTGCCCGGTGTACGCCGCGCCGATCTGTTCGCTGTGCTGCACGCTGGAGTCGCGCTGTTACGACCGCTGCAAGACCAATTCGCGTGCCGGCGAACAGGTCCAGCAGGTGCTGGGCAAAGTGCTGCCGGGCAGCTGGCCCGATCGGGTCAACTTCCGTGTCGGCCATTATCTGGTCGTGATGCTGTCGCTGTGCGCGCTGCTGGCGACCGTCATGGCGATCGTCTACAGCCATGAGGCCACACTGGTTGCATCTCCCGCGACGGCGCAGCTGCTGGAGGGCGCCTTTATCAAGGTATTCGCGATGCTGGTGCTGATCATTGCCGTGTGCAGCTGGTGGGTCGTGCTGGGCAGCGAGAGCCGGCGCATTGCGCAGGACGATTCGAACCGCCAGAACCAGCTGCTATCGATGGAAATCCTGGCCCATGAGCGCACCGACAAGGCGCTGCAAACCGCCAAGGAAGTGGCCGAATCTGCCAATCAGGCCAAGACCCGCTATGTCGCCGGGATCACGCATGAGTTGCGCACGCCGCTCAACAGCATTCTTGGCTACGCGCAGATTTTGCTCAAGCACCCGGCCACCGCAAGCCCGTCGCGCGATGCAATCGAAACCATCCAGCGCAGCGGCGCGCACATGCTATCGCTGGTCAATGGCCTGCTGGATCTGGCGCGCATCGAAGCCGGTCGCCTGCAGCTGGAACCGACCCCCTTGCCGCTGCCGGATTTCCTCGACGGCGTCGTCAACATGATGCGCCCGCAGGCGCAAGCCAAGCAGCTCGACTTCCGCTACACCCACAGCGGCCGCATGCCGGCCTGGGTCCAGGCCGACGCCAAGCGGCTCTCGCAAATCATCATCAACCTGCTCAGCAATGCCATCCACTTCACCGATGCCGGCGTGGTCACCTTGCATGTGGACTGCCGTAGCGATGTGATCCGCTTCGACATCGTCGACACCGGACTCGGGATCGACATCCAGGACCAGCAACGCATCTTCATGCCGTTCGAGCGCGGCGCTGCCGGTCGCCGCCGTGGTGAACCGGGTACCGGCCTGGGCCTGACCATCACGGCACTGCTGACCTCGCTGATGGGCGGCGACCTGTCGCTCAAGAACGCGCCCGGCAGCGGCAGCACGTTTAGTGTGCGGGTCTACCTGCGCGAGATCGACGATCCCGGTCCGATGACCAATCCGCCGCGTCAGGTCATCGGATTTTTTGGCGAACGCAGAACCCTGCTGGTGGTCGACGACCAGCCGGTGCAGCGCCAGATGCTGGCCGGCATGCTCACGCCGCTCAGCTTCGCGGTGCGCGAAGCGGCCAGCGGCATGGAATGCATCGACAGCCTGGCCGACGCGCTGCCGCATGCCATCCTGCTCGACATCAGCATGGATGGCATGGACGGCTGGCAGACCGCGACCGCGATTCGCGACAAGGGTTATGACAGCGTGCCGATCATCATGGTCTCGGCCAATGTGTTCGAGAATCAGGCGGCCCGCCTGAAAGCCGCTGGCTGCCAGGCCTTTGTCGCCAAGCCGGTCTTGGAATCCGAATTGATGGCGGCGCTGCAGCGCCACCTCGGGCTGGAGTGGGCGACTGCCGACGTGCTGCCGCAACCTGTCGCTGCCACGGTGGCGGACTGTGCCATGCCAGCGCATGCCCGCGCCGAGTTGATCCGCCTGACCCGCCTCGGCCATGTGCACGGCCTGCAGCGCCTGCTCGACCGCTACGAGCACGACGAGCCTGCGCTGGCTGCGGCGTGCGCCCGCCTGCGCACGCTGGTCAGCCGCTGCGAACTGGAAACACTGCTGGACCTGCTGACGGAAGATGCCGATGTCAACGAATTCTGAGGCGCCACGCCCGGTCGTGCTGGTGGTCGACGACGCCCCCAGCAGCCTCGGCATGCTGTGCGACTGCCTCGAAGCCGAAGGCTATACGGTGCTGATCGCGCGCGATGGCGAGTCGGCCTTGCAGCGCCTTGCGCTGGTGGTGCCGGATGCGATTTTGCTCGATGCCGTGATGCCGGGACTGTCCGGCTTCGACACTTGCCGGCGCATCAAGGCCGATGTGGGCCTGGCCCATGTCCCGGTCATTTTCATGACCGGGCTGTCGGAGACCCAGCACGTGCTGGAAGGATTTGCCAGCGGCGGCGTCGATTACGTCGTCAAGCCGCTGCGCACCCCTGAAGTCGTGGCGCGCCTGCACACGCACACCCGCAACGCCCGTATTTCGCGACTGGCGCGGGATGCGGTCGATGTGGCGGGATTTGGCGTGGTGCTGGTCGATGCCCACGGCCGCGTGGCGTGGCGTTCGCCGCAGGCCGCACTGTGGCTGGCCGCGGTGGGCGACGCCAGCGTCGATGGCGGCCTGCCCGGCTCGGTGGCAGCAGCGCTGAGCGGCGCGTCGGTGCACGTGACATCGATGCTCTCTGGCGCGCAGCTGTCGGTGCGCAACATGGGCAGTGTCGGCATCGGCGAAACCATGCTGCTGCTGGAACAGCTGCAGGCGCGCAGCGACACGCCATCAAGGCTTGCCGAAGCCGCGTTGACGCCGCGCGAAACCGAAGTGCTGTCGTGGCTGGCCAAGGGCAAGACCAATCGCGATATCGGCGACATCCTCGGCATGAGTCATCGCACAGTCAACAAGCATCTGGAACATGTCTTCGAAAAACTTGGCGTGGAAACCCGCGCGGCAGCGGCGGCGCTGGCAAGCGGCCACCTGAGCCGAAGCGGCGAGCTGCGCTAGCCGCACGCCTTGTCGGCGACCGGATTGCAAAGCCGCGGTCGCCGGAGAAAATTCAGCACGATGCGGCGCTGCTGCGCACCCAGTGCCAACGCGATATGTCCGGCTTGCGGGGTCCGGCTACTGGTGTTGGTGCGGGTCCTGCCGGTTTCGGTGAACGCAATGTAAGGCATCGATGAATCGGTCATGGCCGATTCAATCGCCATGCCGCCGGCCACTGCCGCATGCTGGCGAATAATGGTCTCGCCCTGATCGCGCCGATGATTGTGATTGGCATCCACGAAGACGATCCAGCCACTGGCCCAGCTGGCGCCATCGAGAGGGACCAGATCGACCCGTTCGCCGCGCCGGATTGCTTCCGAGCGTGTCAGGGTGATTGCGCTGAACAGGTCGTTTGCGGCAATCACGACACGTTGTTTCTGGATCAGCGTCAAAAAGGTCGGGACGGCGATCAGTGCCAGGATTGCGACAATCGCCAGCGCAGCGACCAGTTCGAGCAGCGTAAATCCGCACGGTGCAAAGGGCACTGGCCGGCGGCAAGCCGAACGCGCACTACCAGCAGTCATTGCCATCGGCCCATTTTCTGCCAATGCTGTCGAGCCTGAGCCTGCCACAGGCCAGGTCGACAAAGCCGCTGTCGACCCGGCCCGTGCCGGGATGCGCCGTAAGCAGCACGCATTCGGCAAGTTGCTTGCCGGTGCATGGCGTTGCCTCGATCTCGTACGCGCTGGTGGCCGGGGTGGCGCCGGAATACCATTTGAATTGCTGTGCCGGAGGCGTCGCGGTGCCGGCCGAGAAAGCCAGATACGTCATCCGCTGGGCGAAGACCTGCTCCTGCTGCTGCATCAGTGTCAGCAGCGCCGTGCGTCCTTCAACACGTTTGCTCTTGAGCACCGCATGCCGGTAGGACGCATTGGCAAGCGTCGCGAGAATCGCCAGCACCACGATCACGATGAGAAGCTCGATCAGCGTATAGCCGGTGCGTTGACGGGCCTGGCGCATTGCGTTACTCCGCCTCCGAACGCAGGCCGTTGCGCAATTCCCGCCAGTTACCGAGCTCGCGCCAGCCAAGACGCCCGAGCCGCAAGGTGGTGGTCACGGTCGTTGTGCTCGCGGCGTGACCACCGGAATTGCTTGCCGCGGGTGTGCCCGAGTTGCTGTCAGCCTTGCGATAGAACGATTGCAACACGACTTGATTTCGCGCATCGACACCGAAACCGATTGCGGTAACACGGTAGAAATACTGAGGCGATTGCGGCTTCGTGCCGGGCTGACGATCGCGCAGCACTTCGATCAGGTAGCGCGGCGGCCTGGCCGGCAAAGCGCCCGCTCCCGTAGGCATGGTGCGCCCGGTAAAGCGGCCGAAACGCACCGTCACGTCCTGCGCGTCATCGGCCAGATCGGTGCCGAGCCAGGCCGGCGCTTCCGCCAACGATGGCGCACGGCACAAGCCTTGCCATGGGTTGCCGTCGCCGCGCTGGCACAGCGACGCGTCACTGGAAGGAAAGCCGATCGTGCGGTCACGCGCGAACAAGGCGCTGCGGGAACGGGGGCGATCCGGCGCTTGCTGAATGTCGGTTTCGGCATCCTGCAGCGCGGCTTCGGCGGCCGCAAAGGCGAGATCCCGATCACGCAGGTTGCGCGCGGCTTTCTGCTCCTGTATTCCGGTCTGCGCGGCCGCTGCCGCCAGCAACGATGCCAGCATCAGGAAAACCAGCACGATCGCCAGCGCGACGCCGGACTGGACACGGCCTGACTGCCCGAGGTGCATCATGACAGATCGATCCGCGCATTGCGCACCTGCACCGAGGCGGAAAAAACTCTGCGCAGCCGATTGCGCGTCGCCGGCGGCAAGGCGCTCTCTGCGATGCGGGTACCGGGATCGCTGGCTGCATATTGATCGCCATATGCCGCCCCGAACAGGTCGTGGGTCAGGTCCAGACCATCGCGTCGTACCGGCTGCGTGCCACGCAGCAGGATCGCGACATGGACAGCAGTGATTCTGTTCCAGTGACTTTGGCGCACCCTGTCCTGCGCACGCTGTTGCGGGTTCGCGCCCTGCGCGACCAGTTGCTCGTCAAGCGCATCAATTTGGGTTGCCGTCAGAAGCCGTGCAGGGAACGCACCGTCACCCTGCGGCACCGCGTAGCGCACCTGAAATGACTCGACCCCACGAACGATTGCGGCCGTTGACCAGGCATTCCTGCCGCGGTATTTGCAAATCAATTCCGGCTCGCCAGACTGGTCGCGCGCGACGTAGAAAATGCTCCATCCAGCCTCGTCGTCGCGCGCCGGACTTTCCTGTGGCGCGGCAATCGCAAGGCCGGCGCAATCAAGCATCGTGCCATCGGCGCGACCATCCTTGCCTGCGCCGCGAAAGCGTAACGCGAGAATGTCGCTGCCATTGATTGCAGGAGTCAACGGTTGATCAACGCCCGGCGTGGTGCTCTTGAGGTAACGTGCGTCCCATCCAACGATGTCGGGGCCGCGGTCGCTACTGGCATCGGATTCTGCCAGGTCGGTGAAGCCGGCCTGACGCACGGCACGGGCGATGCTGTCGATGGCGTAGCGCCCGCTCTCGGTCAGGCGAACGCTGTCGTCGTGCAGTTGGTAGGCGGCCAGATTGGCCAGGAAAATGTGGCCTGCCGCAGCCGCCAGCAGCAATCCCAGCCCCAGCGCAATCATCAGCTCGACCAGTCCGACGCCGGACTGCGCGTGGTCGCAACGTAACGACAAGCGCATCAGGGCAGCACCGGCAAAACGATGCCAGGCGCATCCGGGGTCGCACCTGCGACGCGGTCGCGCCAGCCGACCTTGACCCACAACGGCGCACTGGCCGCACCCGCTGAACCGCAATCCCAGCGCCATGCACCGGTGGATTCCTGCCATGGCATCTCGTCGTGACAAATCCGCATTCGCCCGCCCGAAAGCTCGGCCCGGATGCGCATTTTCCATTCGTACAGCTCGACCTCGACCAACTGCTTTGCACTGCACCAGCGGTCGTGACAGGAAACCGCGGGCCGGACCGGCGCGGCCGAGGCGCCGGCATCGTAATCGAGACCAGCGAGCAGCTCGACAATCTCCGGATGCGTAGCGCTACCGCGCAGGCGCTCCGCAATATCGCTGGCCAGATGCAGCGCCTGCGACTGGCGCTCGGTGTTCTGTGCCGTGCGCAGGGTCATCAGCAGGAAGACGAGCGCGCCCAGCACGCCGGCGGCCAGCACCGACAGGGCAATGAGCACTTCAAGCAGCGAAAATCCTGCGCGACAATGACGTGGCATGTTTCATTTACGGTGAGTGGAAAGGCTCAGATGGTAGTCAGAAATTCGGTCCCGGACAGGCAGAAATACTGTCGCTTGATGTCCATCAACGGCCGAACCAGCGCCATCCTTTGCGCGTTGTGATTTGCAAACGGGCGGCCCAAGCGGTGCAAATAAAAGAACTGCGACGCAGCTTCGGTACAATGCTCGGCATGTCCGAATTCGATTTGATTGCCCGCTATTTCACCCGACCTGATCACAGCGATCCATCGGTGCTACTTGGTGTTGGCGACGACTGCGCATTGCTCGCCCCGGCTGTTGGCGTACAGGCGATTTCGTCGGACATGCTGGTCGAGGGTCGGCACTTTCTGCCGGATGTCGATCCGCGCGCACTGGGCCATAAGTGCCTGGCCGTGAACCTGTCCGACCTTGCGGCGATGGGGGCGAAACCGGTCGGCTTCACGCTGGCCTTGTCACTGCCGGCAATTGACGAAGCCTGGCTGGCGGGATTTTCCGAGGGACTGTTCAAGCTGGCCGATCTGCACCGCTGCGCCTTGATCGGCGGTGACACCACCAAGGGGCCGCGCGTGATCTGCATCACGATTTTTGGCGAGCTTGAATCCAGCACTGCGCTGCGCCGCGATGCAGCGCAAGTCGGCGACGATATCTGGATTTCGGGAACGTTGGGCGATGCACGTCTGGCGCTGGCCCACCGCACCGGTGAACTGCATCTCGACGCCGACACGCTGGCGACGGCGATTGTGCGCATGGATCGCCCGACACCGCGCGTGGAACTTGGCATGGCACTGATCGGCGTTGCGCACGCGGCGATTGATATCTCCGACGGCTTGTCGGGCGACCTCGGCCACATCCTGGCACGCTCGCAGGTTGGCGCAACACTGGATATCGACGCGCTCCCGGCAGGCATCGCATTGCGCACGCAGACAACGACGCTGCGCCGACAGTTCTGCGTCGCCGGTGGCGATGACTACGAATTATGTTTCACTGCATCGCCCACGTGCCGCAGCGAAGTCCTCGACGCCGCACGGCGCAGCCACACCGATGTCACGCGGGTCGGCGTCATCGATCAGCTCCCGGGCCTGCGATTGCGCGATGCGACAGGCGCGCTGACCGGCTTATCCTTTGCTTCATTTGATCACTTCACGACTCCATGACCACTCTCGAACCGGCCCGGCGCGCCGGCATCACCAAGCCCTCCGGTCGTTTCATGCTGGCGCATCCCGCGCATCTGATTGCACAGGGCCTGGGCAGCGGGTTGTCACCCGTCATGCCGGGAAGCAGTGGCACCCTGCTTGGCTGGCTGTCATTTTCGCTGCTGACATCGCGCTGGCCGGATTTTTTCACGGTCACGCATTGGGCAGTCATCATCGTGCTGGGTTTCTTGATCGGCATCTGGGCTTGCGCGAAGACGGGACGCGATCTCGGCGTTGCCGACCATGGCAGCATGGTGATCGACGAAATCGTTGCAATCTGGCTGGTGCTGCTGTTGCTGGCACCGGCCGACTTCACGACGCAGTGCTGGGCGTTTGCGTGGTTCCGGTTCTTCGATATGGTGAAACCACCCCCGATCGGCTATTTTGACCGCCATTTCAAAGGTGGCTTCGGTGTCATGTGGGACGATATCGTCGCCGCATTTTTTGCGCTGCTGGTGTTTGCCTTGTGGCGCGCGCTTTGACTATTTGTAGACGCCGCTGCCAATGAGCACATCGCCGACTTTCTCGATGTAGGTCGATTTCGATTCGATCGCCTTGGTGACCGGATTGGCCCATTTGTAGTCGACCCAGCCACTGCCGGCACTGCTGTTGCCAACTTCAATGAAATTTTTCACAATCGCCTTGCCGTCGGCGTCGCGCAGATCGATCAGATTCTTGCCGACCAGGCTGGGGTTGGCGCCGTGGGCCAGATTGGTGCCGTCACCGTTGGCGCTGTAGACAAAAATGTACAGGTCACGATCAACGAAGGGTCCATTGGGCTTGTTGAATTCGGCGAAGGCTTTTTCCTTGCCGTTTTCCTTCAGGTAGGCTGCCGCTTTTTTCACCAGCGCGACAGCCTCATCCTTGCTGCCCTTTTCGGCCGCAGATACCGCACCGGCAAGCAGCAACGCAAAACAACCAAACACAAGATTCTTAACGAGAGATTTCATGGAGTTTTCCTCTGGGGTTAATGGTGACCGGACGCCGGCGATGGGTGACAGGCCGGAGGCATTGCGGTCAGATCGCGTAACGGGATGACGTTGCGGTCGAACGCCATGACTTCCGGATGGATTTACAGGGCATATCGCAATCCGTGACGACGATGCTAAGGTGAACTTCACGGCACGCTCTTGAGAAATCACAAACATGGAGGGATCTTCCGACGCCAAAAATTGTGCTTCGGCCTGCCTGTTTTCATGAAAAAATGGGGCATCCATTGCTGGATGCGGCCACATTTTATTGACAATTTGCACGTAAAATGGGAACCGTGGCGCCCTTCCCGTCTTCCCCCAAACCTTGTGATGACAAACACCATGACCAAAGAAGAAAATCCAAAGAAACCAGCCGCCGCAGCACGCCCGACCCATCAGGCAAAGCAGCCGATCGTCTCGTCCGCGCACCTGGCGTCCGGGCGCAGTGCTGAACTGAGCGAATTCGAATTTGGCATGATCATCGCGTCCAATGCCTTCAACCGGTGGGCGGTGCGCTGTATTTCTGCAGTGGGCGTCAAGGACATGACGATCACCGATGTTCTGGTGCTGCATCACATCAATCACCGGGCGCGCGAAAAGAAACTGGCCGACATTGCCTTCATCCTCAACATCGAAGACACCCACATCGTCAATTATTCGCTGAAGAAGTTACAGGCCCTGGGTCTCGTGAAAACGGAAAAGCGCGGCAAGGAAGTGCTGTATTCCACCAACGAAGAGGGCCAGGCGGTGTGCAAGCGCTACTTTGAAATTCGCGAGCAGGTGCTGGTATCGGGACTGACCGGCGATGGCACCGAGAGTTTTGAGCTGAGTGAACTGGCGCGGTTTTTGCGCATCATGTCGGGATTGTATGAGCAGGCGGCGCGCTCGGCCACCTCGCTGTAGAACTTATTGCACAGAGTGTGACGGGCACCCGCCCGTCAATATCCGAATGCCCGTGCAGTGCGATAGAACGCGAAACTGATGGCCCACGCCAGCACCATCGGCCAGACCAGCGCAAACACCGTGAACGCACGGCTGCGTGACTCGGTGCGGATGGTGGCGATGGTCGACAGGCATGGCGTGTAAATCAGCGTAAAAAGCATGAAGCTGAAAGCCTGCACCCAGTCGACCTGATGTGCGATGGTGCCCATCAGTGCGCCGCCATCCTGGCCATAGATCACGGCCAGCGAGCCAATCACGATTTCTTTCGCGACAAAGCCGAATATCAAGGCGATCGCCAGTTGCTGGTTGATGCCGATCGGGTCCAGGATCGGCGCCAGGCTCGCACCCAGCCAGCCGGCGATGGTGCCGCTGCTGGCGGCCGGAACGCCGCTCGGAAAGTTGGTGAGCACATAGACCAGCACGACGCCAATGATGATGAACTTGGTCGCGCGATGCAGGAAGTGATGCACCTCCTGCCAGCCGCGCAAGACAAGTTGGCGCCAGGTCGGGAAACGGTACGGCGGCATTTCGAGGATGAACGGCTCGCTGTTGACGAACTTTGACTTGAACAGCAGGGCAGTAAACAGCACCGTCGCAAAACTGACCATGTACAGGCTGAACAGCACGATGGGCGCCTGGCGCGGCGTGAACAACGCGGCGATGAAGAACACGAACACCTGCAAGCGCGCCGAGCACAGCGAAAATGGAATCACCAGCATCGTCAGCAGGCGCAGCGAGCGGGACCGCATCACGCGCGTCCCCATCAGGGCGGGCACATTGCAGCCGAACCCCATCAGCACCATCACGAAACTGCGGCCGTCGAGCCCCAGTTTGGCCATCGATGCGTCCATCAGAAACGCCGCGCGCGACAGATAACCACTGTCTTCGACCAATGCCATGAACAGGAAAAACAGCACGATCAGCGGCACAAAGCTGGCGACCGTGCCAACGCCGTTGTAGATGCCATTGAGGAGCAGTCCGGTGATTGGCGCAGGCAGGCCCGACAGCAATGGCTCCAGCGCGGCGGTGCGCAGCAGCTCGAGCAGCCAGGCGACGCCATCCTGAATCGGCTTTCCGAGGATGAAAATGCCCTGGAACAGCAGAAACATGATCAGGAAAAAAATCGGCAGACCGGCAATGGGGTGCAGCAGGACGCGGTCCATGCGCTGCGTCAGCACGTCGGAGGCATGCGCCGGAATCTGGACTGCCGCGCCCAGGATGAGCTCCATCGCGGCTTCGAGCGCGGGCTCGGGCAACGGCGCGATACTGAGGTCGGCCGTCATGGCGGGCGCTGCGGTATTGAGTTTTTTCTGAATCGCCAGGTACGCGCTCTGGTAGCCGTTGCCGTATTTGGCTGACAGCATGGCGACCGGGCAGTCAAGCAGCGTGGCCAGCTGCGCGGTGTCGACCGTGATGCCAAGTTTTTTGGATTCGTCAGACATGTTCAGCAGCACCAGCATCGGAACGCCAAGGTGCTTGAGCTGAAGGATCAGGCTGAGTTGTCGTTCGATCTGGGCGGTATTGACGATGACCAGCGCCAGATCAACCGGATTGGCGGAAAGGAAGCGCCGCACGACCTGCTCGTCTTCCGAAAAGCCCTGCAGATCATAGATGCCCGGCAGGTCAACCACTTCGGCCATGTTGGCGCCGATGAGGACTTTGGCGCCGAGCAAATCGACGGTGACGCCCGGCCAGTTACCTACCCGTGCCGAAGCCCCTGTCAAGCGATTGAAAAAGGTTGATTTGCCCGCATTGGGCATGCCCAGCAATGCTACACGTTTCATTTTTGCGCGGCAGTCCCCACTGGCACGACCTCCACCAGCTTGCCTTCGCTTCGTCTGAGCATGATGTCCGTGGTACCGATGCGCACATGCAGGGGCCCGGAAAAAGCCGCCGAGCGGAGCAACTGCACCTGCTTTCCGATGCGAAAACCCATCGCCGTCAGACGCAGGTACAACTCATTTTGCGCATTCAAACCAGCAATGGTTGCAAACTCGCCGACGCGCAATGTGGTTAGGGAAAAGCTGGGACGCATTGAATGTCTTTCGACTATTTGAATGAGAATGATTTTTATTATGCCACCCCCGCGGCAAAATGCAAGGCATTAAAAATGCTGTCGGAAAATTCCGTCGGCGCAATCGATGTCTTGATCGCCTTGCGAATCCAAATTACAATCATTCTCATTAAGACGCACAAAAACCAGCAAATGACCTACTCTTTCCCTGCCGCGTCCGTCATGGCGCCCTGCGACATACCCGACTCCCGATCCTCACCCGCATGGCGCGCCGGCCTTGTTCTGTTGGCCGGCATCCTGGCATTGCTGGCCGGATGCGGTGGCGGTGGCGACACATCGGCCAGCACCACGCCAGCGCCCGTCGCGGTCGATACCCGGCTCAGTGCCAGCGCCCAATTGGGCGAAAAGATTTTCCGCGATACCTCTCTGTCGGCCTCAGGCCATGTGGCGTGCGCGTCCTGCCACAATCCTGCCAACAGCCATGCGCAAAGCAATGATCTGCCGACCCAACTTGGGGGCCCTGACGACAAGATCGCCGGTACGCGCGCGGCGCCCTCGTTGCGCTACCTGAACCTGACACCGGCGTTCTTTTTCGCAAAAGATGGCACGCCCACCGCCGGCTTTAACCGCGACGGTCGCGCCGCCACGCTGGCGGAACAAGCCCAGCGCCCATTCCTGGCCGCGCACGAAATGGCCAACGCCAGCAAGGCCGACCTGATCCTGCGCTTGTCGCGCACGGCGTATGCCGAGACATTTCGCAGCACTTTCGGCGCGGCCATCCTCGACAACCCCGAACTGGCCTTCGAGCGCATTACCTTTGCGTTGCAGCAGTATCAGAAGGAAGACCCCGACTTCTTCCCGTTCGATGCCAAATACGATCAATTCCTGGCCGGCAAGGTAGCGCTGGGAGCCGCCGAGCTGCGCGGGCTGGCGCTGTTCAACAACCCGGCCAAGGGCAATTGCGCGGCGTGCCACACCAGCGCCCGGGGTGCCGACGGCAGCCCGCCACTGTTCACTGACTTCAGTTATGACAATCTCGGCGTGCCGCGCAATCCGGCCATCGCCGCCAATGCCGATCCGGCTTACTTTGATCTTGGCCTGTGCGGCCCCGATCGCACCGACCTGGCCGCGCGCGCCGAGCTGTGCGGTGCGTTCAAGGTGCCGAGCCTGCGCAACGTCGCCACCCGCAAGGTGTTTTTCCATAACGGCCGCTTCAACAACCTGCGCGATGCCATTGGCTTCTATGTCCGGCGCGATACCAATCCGGCCGAGTGGTATCCGCTGGCGGCCGACGGCAGTGTCAACAAGTTCGATGACCTGCCCGCCGCCTACAAAAAGAATGTCAATACGACCGAGGTTCCGTACAACCGCGTGCCCGGCATGGCACCGGCGTTGTCGGACGACGAAATCACCGACCTGATCGCCTTCCTCGGCACCCTCACCGACCACTACCCGCATCCCTGATCCGCTTCTGAAAGGCTCTCCACCATGAACCACACCCTGATCGCCCGCGCCATCGCGCTCGCGTTATGCGCCGCACCGTTACTGGCACACGCCACCGAAGCCGAGCTGATGCAACGCCTCGACAAGCTGGCCGCCGAACTGGAACAGGTCAAGGCCGAGCTGGCCGCCAGCAAGACGCAGCGCACCGAGCCAGTCGCAGCGCCTGCTGCAGAAGCGCCCGCCGCCAGCAATGGGCTGAGTGGTCCGCAGACGGTGCTGTCGGGATATGGCGAAGTCAATTACAACCGCCCCAGCAAAGATGCCAGCCAGGCGCAAACCGACGTACGCCGCGCCGTGATCGGCATCACCCATCGCTTCGATGCGAAGACCAAACTGGTCACCGAGTTCGAATGGGAACACGCCGTCACCTCGGCCGACGACAAGGGCGAGAGCGAGGTCGAGCAGTTGTACGTCGAGCGCGAATTCGACAATGGACTGCGCGCCAAGGCGGGCCTGTTCCTGATCCCGGCCGGACTGATCAACACCAATCACGAGCCGACCGCTTTTTACGGTGTCGAACGCAACTTCGTCGAAACCGCGATCATCCCGTCGACCTGGCGCGAAGCCGGCCTCGGCCTCTCGGGCACGACGCAAAACGGCTTGACGTGGGATCTGGGCCTCACCACCGGCTTCGACCTGACCAAATGGGACGCCGCCTCCAGCGATGCGCGCGAATCGCCACTGGGCAGCATCCATTAGGAAGGCCAGCTGGCCAAATCGCGCGATCTGGCGGGCCATGCGGCGTTGAACTGGCGCGGCGTACCGGGCCTGCTGGTGGGCGGCTCGATTTTCACTGGCAAGGCCAGCCATGCCACCACCGACTTTGCCGCGCCGAGCGCGCGCGTCACGTTGTGGGACGTGCATGCGCGCTACACGCCCGGCAAATGGGATCTGTCGGCACTGTACGCGCGCGGCACCATCAGCAATACGGAAACCTTGAATCTGACGTTCAGCGGCAACCCGAATCCGGTGCCGTCGTCGTTCGACGGCTGGTACACCCAGGCGGCGTATCAAGCCTGGAAAAGCCAGGATTACGTGCTCACGCCGTTCATCCGTTACGAGCAGTTCAACACCGCGCGCAGCTATGCAGCGCAGCCGGATGGCTTGAACGTGGCGGCCGGGCCGACCGAAAAAGTGACGACCGTCGGCGCCAATCTGCGCGTCGGCGAGGGCGTGGTGTTGAAGGCCGATTATCAGAAGTTCACCGAGGACACCGCGAGCGACCGGCTCAATCTCGGCGTCGGCTATTCATTTTGAACGGCCATCTGAAGTTCACGCTGCTGGCTGCCTGTGCCGTCAGCAGCAGCGCCTTCGCCACGCAATACCTGTCCGCCGAAGAAGCGCAGAAGGCAATGTATCCGGACGCCAGCGCCTTCAAGCCGGTGCCGTTGTCGCTGACGACGACGCAAATGCAGCAGGTGGAAAAACTGGCCGGCATTGCGGCCCGTTCGGTGCAGTGGCGCGTGGTTGCGGCTTGGCATGAAGACACGCTGCTGGGTTATGTGGTGCAGGACGACGTGGTCGGCAAGTACGAACTGATTTCGTACGCGGTGGCGCTCAACCCGGACGCCAGCGTCAAGCAGATTGAAATCCTGGCCTATCGCGAAAGCCACGGTTTTGAAATCCGCAACGCCGCCTGGCGCAAACAGTTCGTCGGCAAATCAGCGGCGGCCGGGCTGGCGCTGGGTGAAGGCATTGCCAACATCAGCGGCGCCACGCTGTCGGCCACCCATGTCACCGACGGCGTGCGCCGCATCGCCGCCGTGGCGCAGGTCGCGCTGAAAAAATGAAACGGCGCGCACAGCCGTGGCTGGGCACGCTGGTCGACATCGGCATTGCCGATGCGATTGATGACACCCACAGCGCCGCAGCCTTCGCAGCAGCATTCGAACGGATCGCCGCAATCCATCACCGGATGGGGTTCCATGACCCGGACAGCGATGTCTCGCGCATCAATCGCGCAGCAGTCGGCGAAGCCGTGCAAGTGGCCGCAGATACGCGCGACGTGCTGGCCACTGCGGCCATGCTGACGCAGGCCAGCGCATCGATCTTCAACATTGGCTGCGCAACGCAATTGGTGGCGTGGGAACTGCTGCCGACGACTCTCCCGATGCCGCCCTATCTGGCCGGCGATTGCGGCTTGCAGCTCGCGCCGGATGGCAGCGTCACCAAAACCCGGCCGATCGTCATTGATCTCGGTGGCATCGCCAAAGGCTACGCCGTCGACCAGGCCATCGAGGCGCTGCAGCGGGCCGGCATCGCATCAGCCTGCGTCAATGCCGGCGGTGACCTGCGTGTGCTTGGCGACACGCCGTTTGCGATTGCGGTACGCGATCCGGGCGCGATCACCACGGCGCGCGCCAGCGTCGAGGTTGCCAATGCTGCGCTGGCGACCTCGGCCTGTTATTTTTCGCGTCGCCGCATCGGCGCCGACAGCATCAGTGCGCTGGTCGACGGCCGCAGCGGCGCCGCCATCGACAACAGCCTCAGCGTTACGGTCTCGGCCCCGACCTGCATGCTGGCCGACGCGCTGACCAAGATCGTGATGGCCACCGGCGACGCCGCCCACCCACTGCTGGAGCGCTTTGGCGCTCGGGCTTTCATCCTCTGAGCGATGCTTAATCCCAAACCCACCCTGCACCACCCTTCCCGCGTGCGCGCGCTGCCCGGCTTGCGCATCGAGCGCTGGCTGCGGCGCGCCGTGTATCTGAGCGTGTTGCTGCTGACCGTCAGCGGTCTGGCGTGGGTAGGCGCCCACTATTTCCTGCGGCCGGTCGGCGCGTTTGGCGAGACCGTGGTCAGCCCGCTGGAACCGTGGTCGATGAAACTGCACGGTGGCGCGGCGATGCTGCTGCTGTTTTTCGTCGGCAGCATCCTGCAGGTGCATATCCGCCGCGCCATCCGCACCGGCCGCAACCGCGTCTCGGGCTGGTCGATGATTGGCTTGCTGGGCGTGCTTGTCGTCAGCGGCTATGGGTTGTATTACGTGGCGGGGGAAACTTCGCGACCACTCTGGTCATTGATCCATTGGGTGGTTGGCGGCGTGCTGACGCCGTTGCTGGTTGCGCATGTGCTGATTGGGCGGCGCAGTCGGGGCTGAAGCGGTAAAGCGCGGGAAAAGGAACCACTCGGGTTAGGTATGCCACCAAGTTATGACCGCAATTTTTGCGTGCATGCCGGACTGGTCTGGCAGCAATGACAGTTCTTTGGGTGGGGATTTCAAAATGCGTAGTATTGGTAGTCGTTCGTTCTCTTTGCCTAATCTCGGTGCCACTGCGAGCAAATCCTCCGCTGTCGCGTCAACGTCTCGGCTTACCTCCGCTGGTGCGCCAAGGCCTGGGCTTAATCAACAGGTAACGCGTCAAGACGCCCCCCAGCAAACAAAGTTGACCGAATCCGATGGCGCTGAAAAGCAAGAGACACAGAATCGTCAAGACACGGAACTATCGAGAAAAAACGTACAGGAAGCAAAGTCAGGTCGCGCCGCACTTGATGCAAAGCTGAAGCGTCAGCAGTCAGCCGACGCCCAAAAATTTGCCGCAAGACACTCGGCCGAAACGCAGGCGCAAGCGGTGAAATCGGCCGAGGAAGCAACGCTCGCCCGAACTGCAACCGGTGCGGGTGCAACTGGAGGTGTAGCAGCTGGGGCTGGTGTCGCGGCAGCGGGCATGGAGGCGACCTCTGCGGCCATTGGTATCGGAAATGGAATAGCGAATATCTCCAATATGTCGGCACAAGCGGCCATGCAGCAGTCTAACAACGCCATGACCCTCGCGAAAACAGCCGAGCAGAATATGGTCACTCAGATTGGTCTCGATGCGGCAATTGCCCAATCGGTGCAAGAGCAGGGAATGGCGGCTATTAGACGCGCTAGCGAATTGGCAAAAGAAGCGAACAGATTGTGACAGTAACCCCAGTTCGATGTGGCAGCTCGCAGCATCACTAGACGATAACTTTTATTCCCCCCACACACCTTCACCATGCCCTGCACCAACCCCCAACCCTAACCAGGAAGGTTCGACCATGGATCCAGTCACCCCAGTCGCACTCAACCGCACGTCAGCCACGAGCGCCAGCAACCTGCGTTTCGAGCTGACCTCGCCGACCCACGGCGACATGCGCGCCTTCGAGCAGGCGCTGCAGCGCCACCTGCACACTGCCGCTCCCGGCCTGACGCCGGCCGATGCGGGATCGGACAAGGTCTCGCTGTCATCGCGCATCGTCAACCGCGCCAACGACCTGGCTGGCGAAGTGCAGAAGGATCAGCAGTATGTCTCGCGCATGCTGGAGCAAGCCACCCAGACTGGCGACCAGATGTTGATGATGAAGGCGATGATGGCGATGAACGATTACCAGACGCGGGTGCAGTTCGTCTCCAAGACCATCTCCAAGGCCTCGACCTCGGTCGACCAACTGACGCGGATGCAATAAGCCATGGCCGCCGCGCGTGGTCTGCTGCGCAGGCTGGTGTCGGGCCTGACGCTGATCGTGTTGTGCGCCTGCTCGCAGGTGGTCAATCTGCAGACCGGATTGCGCGAGCCGGATGCCAACGAAATCGTCGCCCTGCTCATGCGCAATGGCATCGAAGCCAGGAAGCTGGCCACCAAGGAAGGCATCACGCTGACGCTGCGCGAAACCGACGTGCCGCGCGCCACCGAGCTGATGCGCGCGGCCGGGTTGCCGAAGCGCTCGCTGGCCACGCTGGGCACGGTGTTCAAGAAAGAAGGCATGATCTCGACCCCGCTGGAAGAGCGGGTGCGCTACATCCACGCGCTGTCGGAGGAACTCGAATTCACCCTGCAGCAATTCGATAACATGGTCAGTGCGCGGGTCCATGTGGTGCTGCCGGAACGCGTGGCGCCGGGCGAGCCGATCCAGCCGTCCTCGGCTGCCGTATTCGTCAAGTACAACGAGCCGTTCGATGAAGATGCCAACATTCCGCGCATTACGCATCTGGTGTCGTCCAGTATTCCGGGCTTGTCCGGTGAGGAAGGCCGCTCCAAGGTCTCGGTGGTGCTGGCGCCGGCCAGCGTGGCCGCCAAGGTCATCGAATGGGAGCACATTGGGCCCTTCAAGGTGTTGAGCGATTCGGCCCGCGCCTTGTTGTGGTCGTTGATCGGCCTGGCCACGCTGTGCGCAATCAGCCTGCTGGCGGTGTTGTTCCTGCTGCTGGCGCGGACGCGCCGTGGCGCCGAACTATTCAGCCGGATTCATTTCCGACGGCGCGTGAAGGCGCCCGCAACATGATGCCGGACGGCTTCGTCGACTGGTGGTTTGCGCCCTGGTCCTATGCCAGCGCCGCGACGCACGCGAGCGCCGACGCCGACCTGGTCGGTCGCCGCGATGCGTACCGCGACTGGTGCGCCAGCATGGAGGTGCCGGGCGAATTTCCGCTGCAATTCGATCCAGGCTGGCACTGCGCAGTCAGCACCGATGGCGCTGAGTTGCAACATACGGCGGCGTTATTCATGGGCCTGATCGCCGCACGCAGCGCCGATCAGGCTGCGCTGTCGTCACTGTCGCTGGCCGACCGCCGCTGGTGCCTGTCGATCGCCGCCACGCAGCCGCTGCAGGCGTTTGCGGTGGCGCACCCGGACAGCGATGACACCCTTGCCGGTTGCGGCCTGGCCGAACTGGCGATCCGGCTGGAACAAGGCTTTCCGGGCCTGTGGCCGCGCCTGCGGCTGACCCTGCCGGGCGAACTGCGCACCGCCGTTGGCTTGCGGGCAGACAACCGCTGGCCCGACGCCGACCACGTCGGCCGCGCCGCACGCCGATCCCAACGCTGCTGGCGACTGTGCCGGCAGCGAAGCGAGGAGAGCGCATGACATTCTGCGTCGACAAACTTGAACCCGACCCGCACCTGCGCGCCGATCATGGCCTGCTGCGCGATGCAGCGCTGGCCATCACCACGAATGCGCACGCCTTGCGCGACACCATGCTGGCGCAGGCCGAGCAGCACGCCGCCGCCATCGTGCAGCAGGCTCATGAACAGGCCGGCCAGATTGTCGCCCAGGCCGAACAGGACACCGTCGCACGCCTGCAGGATTACCTGGCCGCCTTCGAGACGCAGTATGCCGCCTTCGCCGTACGGGCCGAGCCGTTGGTGATCGCGCTGGCGCTGAGTCTGTTTGACCGGCTGGTGCTGTCCATGGACGAACGTGATCGGATCGTGGCCATGGTGCAGCGACTGCTGCAGGAAGTCCCTGCCAAACTGAGCGAGCCGCTGTTGCACCTGCATCCATCCGATCTGGCGCACGTGCCGGAAGCGCCGTGGCCGCTCAAGGCGAACCCGGCCCTGACGCCGGGCACGGCGCAGCTGATCGCCGGCAGCGGCGAATGGCGGGTCGAGTTTGACCTCGCCGTGGCGACGCTCAGGAGCGCACTCGCCAGTCACTGCAACGACAACGCGCCCGCCTCCTGACACCGCAGCGCGCCGCTGCCGCAAGATGCTGCGTGATGGTAGAGTAAGCCGACCCGTCAAACGTCACACACGTCTGGCCACATCCCGAACCGGCTTATCAAGGAGTGCCTCCCATGGACAACATATATGAACTCGCAGCGCATACCGGTCTGGTCCTGAAACAACGCGGGCTGTTGCTGACCACCGCCGAGTCGTGCACCGGCGGCGGCGTCGGCGCCGCCGTCACCGACATCGCCGGATCGTCGGAATGGTTCGACTGCGGCTTCATCGCGTATTCGAATGCGTCCAAGACCGAAATGCTCGACGTGCCCGCCGCCCTGATTGCGCAGCACGGCACCGTCAGCGAGGAGATCGCCGCAGCGATGGCCGAAGGAGCGCTGGCCAACAGCAATGCCCACATCGCGGTATCGACCACTGGCATTGCCGGACCGGGCGGCGCGGTGCCGGGCAAACCGGTGGGCACCGTGTGCTTTGCATGGACCATGGGCGACCAGACCCAGACCGAGCGGCTGGTGTTTACCGGCGACCGTCAGAATGTGCGCGAACAGACCGTCCGGCACGCGTTGCAGGGGTTGCTGCGCTTTTTGAAGCGCGCCTGATGCTGGCGCAGTTTGCCACCGCCACGTGCGCAGTCGACGGGGCGACGATCCATCTGCAACATGGCGGCAAGGGTCCGCCGCTGCTGCTGCTGCACGGCTTTCCGCAAACCCACGTGATCTGGCATCAGCTGGCGGATCGGCTGGCCGAGCATTTCACCCTGGTGATGCCGGATCTGCGCGGCTATGGCGACTCATCCAAGCCCCCCGGCGACGCCGATCATGCGAACTATTCCAAACGCACGATGGCGGCCGACATGCTGGCCGTGATGGCGCAACTGGGACATGCGCGGTTTCAGGTGTGCGGCCATGATCGCGGCGGGCGCGTCGCGCATCGGCTGGCGCTGGACCATCCGGATGCGGTGCGCAAGTTGATGCTGCTCGACATCGCGCCGACGCTCACCATGTACGAGGGGACCAACCAGGCCTTCGCCACGCTGTACTACCACTGGTTCATGCTGATTCAACCTGCGCCGCTGCCGGAGACCCTGCTGGGCAACAACGCGCAATTTTTTCTGGAAGGTGCGCTCGGCGGCTGGGGCTCCAGCGGCGCCTTCATCGATCCGCTGGCAATGGCCGAATACCGGCGCTGCTTTTGTACGCCGGAGGCGATTCATGCCGCCTGCGAAGATTACCGTGCCTCGGCCGGCATCGATCTGGTGCATGACCGCGCCGACGCGCAACGCAAGATTGCCTGCCCGCTGCATCTGATCTGGGGTGAGCACGGCGTGGTCGGCCGACTGTTTGCACCGATGGCCAACTGGCAGGAAAAATGTGCCGGCCCCTTGACCGGCCGCGCCATTGCAGCCGGACATTTCATCCCGGAACAGCAGCCGGACTTGCTGCTGGCCGAGATGCTGGCGTTCTTCAGCCGCGATATCGATTGATTTCGCTGCGGGTGGCTTCGGCCACGCGTGCCGCCGCCTGCGCAAAGTCTTCACCGAGCGACAGGTCCGGCGTGGCATACAGGATCGCGCGCGATGAGTTGATCATCATGCCGAAGCTGTCGGCGGTTTTTCCGGCGCCGACGGTGGCTTGCACATCCCCGCCCTGCGCACCAATGCCCGGCACCAGCAGCGGCATGTCGCCGACAATCGCCCTGACCTGCGCCAGCTCGTGCGGAAAGGTGGCGCCCACGACCAGCGCGCATTGCCCATTGGTGTTCCACTTCTCGCTGACCAGCCGTGCCACATGCTGGTACAGCGGTACGCCATCGACCTGCAGGAATTGCAGGTCCGAGCCCCCCGGATTGGAGGTGCGGCACAACACGATGGCGCCGCGATCGGTCCATTCGAGATAGGGGGCAATCGAGTCGTAGCCCATGTACGGATTGACGGTCACCGCATCGGCGCCGTAGCGCTCGAAGGCTTCGCGCGCATATTGCCCGGCGGTGGCGCCGATGTCGCCGCGCTTGGCGTCGAGCACGATCGGCAGGTGCGGATAGTGTTGGCGCAAGTAAGCGCAGACCGCTTCGAGTTGATCCTCGGCACGCTCGGCCGCGAAGTAGGCGATTTGCGGCTTGAATGCACAGGCCGTCGCGGCGGTGGCGTCGATGATGCTGATGCAGAACCGGGCAATCGCATCAGGCTGATCGCGCAGGTGCGGCGGGAATCTGGCCGGGTCCGGATCAAGGCCAACACACAACAGCGAATCGTTGCTGCGCCAGGCGGCAGATAATTTTTCAATGAACGTCACGGCGAAGTCCTCAAGTATTCGACCCGCGCATTGTAGCGTGCGGCGCATGCCGGCTACCTCAACGCAACACAGAAAAACCCGCAACCCACCCGGCGGTGGTGGGTCCAACACAGGAGCGTCAAGCTGCCGGGGTGGTCAACACCCGCGCCATCCTGTTGCGTACCGTTACCCAACCTCGCTGTGCATGCGCGCCATTGTGGCGCGACGCATCGGACACCGTCGGACCACGACCCGTCCGCGCCAACCCCGCTGGAAAAATCATGAACCTTCCTCGCGCACTGCTACCTGTGGCGCTTGCCGCCATCCTCCCGGGATGCAACGACAACGCCGCGCCGGATGCTGCCAAACCGATTGTTCTGCCGCCGGTCGTCATTACGGCAAAGCGACTCACGACAGAACAGAAGGCGCTGATGCAGCAAGACATTGATATGGAAAAAACGGCAACCCGAACCTTGCCATTGGACAGCCAGTAAGGTCAGCGCGGGCCGCGCCGGCCTGGCGCCGTCGCGGCGCGCCAAATGCGCAGGAATGTTGACGCCGGCCGGTCGCGCCGAGGTGGTTCCACGCGCTCTGCCATTGACAGTTAAATCCAACTCCCGCATCACTGTGTCATCGCTATCCCGTGTGAATTGCAGCGCGGCGTTCATGGAAGTTCCCGGTCGAAGAACGCACCACGCTGAAGCGACCTGTCGCTTGGCCGGGCAACGACTCTGGACTGACATGCCCATCACTCACTGGAGACGTGCATGGCACAAGAAATGAAGGTTTGCGACAATGGCGCGCCCACCCTGCGTCGCGTGGCGCGCGCCATCGAGAATGCAAAAGGCGCTGGCGGCAATCCGCGCAAGCCACTGGCGCGTGTCGCGAGTGTCGGCCGGATTGCCGGTCTGTACGGCCACAATCCGAAACAGAATCGCCTGCTCGCGGCGCTGCCCACTGAAGATTACGAGCGCATTACGGGCGTTCTGGAACTGGTCCCAATGCCGCTGGGAATGCTGGTTTCCGAGGCCGGAATGGAACTGGAACACGTGTATTTTCTGACCAGCAGCATCGTTTCACAACTGTATGAAGCGCGCGACGGCAGCGCCACCGAAACCGCGGTGATCGGCCACGAAGGCGTGGTCGGCGTGACCACGGTCATGGGCGACGGCAGGTCGCTCAACTGCGCACTGGTCAAGAGTGCCGGCTATGGCTTTCGCATGCCGGCGAAGATCCTCAACGACGAATTCAATCGCTGCGGCGCGATGCAACTGCTGTTGCTGCGCTACACCCATGCCCTGCTGGCGCAGGTATCGCAGACGGCCGTATGCAATCGCCATCACAGCGTGGTGCAGCAGTTATGCCGCTGGCTGCTGCTCAGCCTTGATCGCCTGCCAACGAACGAAATGAGCATGACCCAGGAATTGATCGGCAACCTGCTCGGCGTGCGCCGCGAGAGCGTCGCCGATGCCGCCGGCAAGCTGCAGGATGAGGGCTTGATTCATTACAGCCGTGGCCACATTTCGGTATTGGATCGCGCCGGCCTGGAAGCGCGTGCCTGTGAATGCTATGCCGGCGTCAAGGGCGAATACGACCGGCTGCTTCCGGTCACCTGCCCGGCGCTGGCGACCGTGGTCATGCGTTGAGCTTAAGCAAAGACCAAACGCACTTTCTGACCGATGATGAGAAAGTATTGCCGCATATGCTGGCCGCGGTATGACGGGCCGGACGCCACTTCAGGCAGCCCGGTTTCCATCTGACTTGTCGTGAGGAGAATGCAATGAACTTCATCATCTGGATCGTGATCGGCGGCGTCCTGGGATGGCTGGCCAGTATCGTCATGAAGACCGACGCGCAGCAAGGCATGATTCTCAATGTGGTCGTCGGCGTGGTAGGCGCCCTGGTAGGAGGCTGGCTGCTGGCGCCCATGGTCGGCACCGGCACCATCAACCAGGGTGATTTCAGTATTGCCGCGCTGGTGGTGTCGTTTGTCGGCGCGCTGGTGTTGCTGGCGATCGTGAACCTGCTGCGACGGGGGACGCCGCGATAACGACGGCGGCGAGCACCCGTCAGTTATTGCCTTGCCGTCCGAGCAGCTCAAGGTCAAGGTAGGACGGCATGTCCATCCCGTCCCGCCGCCCTGGCAGAAAAGCGGTCGCCTTGAACATCCCGATCAGGTTGTCGACGAAGGCCTGATCCTGTTCGCTGGTCTGAATTGCTGTGACATCGACCACCACACCGAAGCGGTCGATGTACAGACGCAAACGCACTGGCAGGCCAGTGACGGAACGCTCCGTCATCAGGCTCTGATCGGGCTCCGAGACCGGCGACGGCCCGCGTTCCATTGAGCTGGCCGAAAAGAACACCTCTCCGGTTTCCGGTTCAGGCAATGCTTCTGGCACGGGCTTGGGAGGCGTCGGTAACGCGGCGCTACGCGATCCAACGCGCGACCGGATTGCCGGCGCGCGCGTCGATGGTGTCGGTCCGATACTGCCCTGTTCAGCGGCACTCGCCAGCACCAGCGTCACGGCCTGGATGGCCGTCGGCGGCGGCTTCTTTTCCTGATGGCTGGAGGCATCCGGCAACAGACACGCCAATACGATGACATGCATGGCAAATGACCCTGTCACCAGGGCCATTTTTTGAAGCAGCTTGCGCATCATTTCACGATGGGTCAATCCGCGGTCGGCAATTCGCGCCAGTTCAGCTTCAGGATTCCCGCACCGCCGTTGGCTTCATGATCAAGTTGTCCGGTCTTGCCCTTGTTGGTCCCGATCAGTGCCGTGGTGTCCTGCCCGGTGCCGCCGTTGGTGCTGAGCAGTCCGATGTCGGTCACCAGGCCATCGAATTTCGTCGAGTAGGCAATCTTGGCCGTACCAACCCCGCCGACCCGCAGCAGGCTTTGACCGGTGCCGATGTTCAAGCCAAATACACGGTTGGTTCCGGACGGATTGCACGCATCGCCATTCGGCAGGTTGGCGGCAAACACGAGGAAGCCGTAATTCGCGATTGGATTGACATTGATCCGTTCCGAGGCGCCGTTGGAGGTCAGGGACAGATCGAAATACCAGCCGAGCGGATTGGACGGCGCCGCGCCAATGCCGAGCAACAGATTCGTGTTGGCATTGAGGTCGCTGCGATGAATCGGGAACGTCACGCCTGCCGGCAGCGTGCTGGCCGTATAGAACTTGTCGACATTGCCGTCGCCAATCGCATAAAACGTCTGCACCTGATTGTTGACGACGTCGCTCGGATCAAGCAGCCGGCCAGTGCCGATCAGCACATAGCGTTTTTGCGTTGTGGGTTGAATCTGCACCAGGGGTCGCGTCGTCACCGGCTGCGGCACGCCAGAGGGGCTGCGCAGTTCGGCAATACGTTCCGGCGCCGGGTAGCTGGTGGTTCCGCTGAGATCAAAGCGCCAGACGTTGCCATACAAATCGCCGGCATACAGCGCATCGACGGTTCCATCCGACAAATCCTGGGCATAACCCGCCGCCTGGGTCAGGCCCGACTGGGTGGCAGGGGTGCCGAATCCGGTCGAGATTTTTTCCAGCAGTGCACCGTTATCCGGGTTGACGATGAAGATGTAGCCCACGCCATCGGGATTGTTATAGCCCGAAGTAAAGATCACCACCCAGCCATATTTTTTCGTCTTGAAGACATTCGGCGCCCCGAACGAACTGCCCATATCCGGATCGGTAAATTCCCACTTCACGTTGGCCGCCATGGCGCTCTCCGACGTCCATTGGGAAGGATCGGTCACGTCAATGGCGAAATAGCCATTGCCGCCCTTACCGAGCCCGCTGATCAGGATCGAGCGCCAGTTGGGCGTCCCGGTGACGCCATTGGTCCTGGCCAGATCAATATCGTAGACAACCGGAGTCTGATCGACCAGATTGTGATGAATGAAGCTTGGCGTGCCCAGCGAAGCCAAACCGGAAACCGGGCCAGAAGCGGACGAACCGTAGACAAAACTCGGCACATAGGCAAACAACTCGGCGCCGCCCCCGCTGGCCGGCGGAACCGAACCATCGAACGCATGCAACATGCCATCGTTGGCGCCGACATAGACCACCGGCTTGCGGCTTGCGTAGGCGACCCGATAGGCATTGAAACCCGGGTTGGTGCTTTCGTTGAAACGGGCTTCCGGAGGTCCGACCGCCTTGGCTTTGGAGTCAACGATGTCACCCAGCAAATAGGTGCGGGTGCGGTAGACGCCGCCCGGCTGATTGAGCTCCTTGCTGCGATCGCCGCGCAAATACGCCAGGTAATCCGAGGCCGACTGCGAACCGGCGGGAACACCGCTGACATTGGCGAAGGTGCCGTAATTGGTGCGTGCATTCAAGCCGCCGCCCGACAGGTTCGTGACCTCGAACGGCAGGCCGCCGCCGGAGACCGTGCAGCATGTGATGATCTTGCGGGTCGGTTGTACCTCCAGCAGATTGCGTGCGCTCCAGACCTGCGTGTAGGTCGGATTGCCGGAGACGTCAAACACCGAGGTCAGGCCGAGCACGTCGCCGGACCAGTTGGCGGCGTCATAGTTGGTCTGGTAACTGGCGCTGCCGACCGCGTTCACAACGGCTGAAACAGTCGCAAATGCCGTGGTCGTTTCAGTCAGTTGACTGGCGATGTCGGCGAAGGCGCCTTTCAGGCCGAGGATCATCTTATCAGCGACGCTGGCATCGTAATAGTTGTCAGGCCGTTTGTTCGCACCATAGACGTCGGCATTGTTATGCCACATCGCCGTTGTCAGCGGGGTGGTGCCGGCGGCGACTGTCAACACATTTTTGGCATTGGTGGTCGCATCATATTGAAAACCTGAGGGCACCTTGAAACCACCGTACTTGGTTGCAAGGTAGAACTGGTTATTGTTCTGGTAGCCGCTCTCCTGCACATCCAGCCAGAACGTCGAGACGGTTTGGATATTGGTCTTGGCGCCATCATTGTTCTTGAAATCATTCGGCCGCATGTCATGCGTGTGCGAGTCGTACGCCAGTCCGGCCACGAAAAAACTGTTTTGGTTACAGCACCAGGCCGGATGGGTGGTGCCGAGATTCGCAATGCCTTCCAGCGTACCGACCATGTCCGTCGCAGTCCTGACGTTGACCGTCGTATCGGCAGACACCAGGCCCGGCATGGTTGGTTCGCTGCCGTTGATGGTGCTGCCCGGCAAATTCGCGTCGCGATGGGTGTTGGTGTCGCCAATACCCAGGATGAAATTCTTCTGGCACGAATACAGGATCGGATCGACCCAATTGGTCACCACCGGAAAACCATCCTTCCATGTATTGCTGATGTTGACATCGGCGCTCAGGTTGGAATACTCCGGCACATTGGCCTGCCCCTTGAAATAGCGAATCCCGGCGTAGTACATCTCCCCGATCGGATCGTAGGTTTTGTAGACATGCGAGGCCTGGCCGAACTTGTTCAGGTAGTTCAGTACACCGCTGTTGGCCACGTTGCTGGCGGCGGCATCTGCGGTGTCCGGATTGACCAGGAAGGTGCCATCGACCGACGACCACTCGGTGGCGGTATTGGCAATATTCGGCTGGCCCGGAGTGGGCTTGAGCGGGCCGACGAATTTCATTGCGGCACGCAGTACCCCGCCATCGCGATTAATGCTGTCGTCGTTCAGGTAACCAACGGCACCATAGCGAATCTTCGTTGCGTATTGCTGCAGCAACCCTTCCGGTTTGAAGTTGGCGCCGTACTGAGTGCAGTTGCTCTCGACACCGGGATTGGCCTTGCAAACCTGGACACGCATGATCAGGGCATACACGTCGCTGGGCTTGGCCTCCATCGGGAGCCCTGCCGCGACATACGAATTTTGTGCCGTGTAATCGACCGAACCGCCGCCATTGACGCCGCCGTTCGAGACATACATCTTGTTGCCAAGCGAGAAAATCCTGCTGTTGACCGAGTCGTAGGTGAACGGCGTTGCCCCGGCCACTGCTGCTGCCGCGCTACCGTTGGTCGGCAACCGCTTGTTGGGTGCATTGCCGCCTTCGGAGCCCTGGTTCGAACCCCAGGCCTTTTCGAGGATCGTTATGTTGGCAGTGTCCACCACCCGATAGCCACCGGTCAGCGCGTAGCGGAAGGTATCGATGGTTTGCATCGACGTCCAGTTCAGCCAGTTGCCACTCCACAGCGGTTTCGACGCGGTGCTGGTGCAGGTGTGCGTGGTGGTCAGCGAATCAGGTTCGAAATAGCTGTCGCCCGGCGTGGTGGTGTTGTAGCGGTACTGATAGCACTTGTTCGGATCGAAGTAACCCAGATAGGCGCTGGTATCGCTGTAAGGCGTATTGGAAAATTTATACGAGGAGCTGATTGCGGTCGGAAACTCAACCGACAGGGCCAACAACAAATTGCCCGGCACCGACGCCGTGGTCGACAAGGGCTGGTCGGCCAGATTGACGACCGCGTAGGCATTGCTGGAACCGAGAAACACGCCGGCCACGGCAAGGCACACGCACTGAAAGGTGTGCCGGACGGTAGCGGGCGATCGAGGGCGAGCTGTCATGATGAACTCCGATAATTCGGCAAGGCCGAAAGAAACAACAGTTAGAGCGAAAGAACGGATTGCACAAAAGTCTGGGTATTGCGTGGGCCAGTGACCCGGATGCTGACGCGATACACCGGCAGGCTGGCGGGCGGAGGTGGCATTTTGTCCTCGACTTCCCCTGATTTGGCGCCGCCCAACGACGAGATGGCGCAATAATTGGTCGGTACGATCGACGAGCCCGCCGAGGTGCAGAGGCGATCGATCACGTAGCGCACCGTGGTGCCTGATGCGGCATCCGTCAGGTCTGCCAGCGCCATGCCACTGGCTGCCCAGGCCACGTCGTCGACCAGAATCGTTGGTATCCCGTGGGCGTCGGAGGGCAAGGTCGTTGCCGAATAATTGTTGGGCTTGGAATCGGCCTCGCGCGTTGCCGGGTCAACCAGGGCGCCGCCAGCCGACATCGCGACAATGGCCGATGCATTACCGCGCTCGGATTGATTTGCCAGATCGCGCTTGAAGGCCATGTTGCCGGACAACAGCAGCGAGGTATCGAAGGACCGCACCAAGGCGATGCTGGCCAATAACAGCAGCACGACTGCCAGCAACGTGAAGACCACGATGATGCCCTCCTGCCGGGCTGGCAGCGCCTTGGGACGGGCGCGCTTGACGGAGTTTTTGTAGGATTCAGACATGATCGCGGCTCAATTCAACAAAGCATTACGCAACGGGATGGTCATTTCGACCGTCCGGTACCGAAAATTTTTCTCGGCTCCTGTCAGTGCACGCGAGTAACGCAAGCTCGCCGGCAAATCATTAAACAGCAGCAGCGGTCCGGTACTGGCCGGCGCAGCCGAGCCAGTCGGTGTGCGCTCGGGCAGCGAGGTGCGCAAAATCAAGCCAACCCGCACGGCCTTGATATTGCGCAGCAGTCCTTGCGAGGCGCTGGTGCCGCTTTCCAGGTTGGCTGCATTGTAGGGAGCGACGCCGGGGTCGACCCAGCTGTCGACCGCGCCATCATTGTTGGTATCGATGCCATACAGCGCGTGCATCTCGAAGATGCCATCGGCTACTGCCACCGGCGTGTCGTAGGCAGTCATCTGCAGCAGGTCGTACGACAACAGCGTGTTGTTGTCGCCAACGCCAAGAATCGCGAAGGTTGGCGCATTGGCCAGCGTGCCGGAGCCAAGATTGCTGGCCAGCGAAGTCGATGAATATCCGGTCAGATTCGATCCGGAAATCGGATTGCCGGAGTATCTGCTGGTATCGAGCGGCAAGGCCGCCGGGGCGCCGCCGCCGACGAAAGTGGATTTCACTTGCTCGATCATGCAATCGCTCGGACCGCTTGCACCAGCCACATCGGAAATCAGCACCAGGTCATTGGCCTGGAATGCGACCGTGTTCTTGAGGGTCAACTGCAAGCCCACCGGCGGCACCGTGAACAGGGTCGGCACTTCCCCATATCCAGCCGAGCCGGACATCACGATCAGTGCGTCGGATTTGTGCCCTGCGCCGGTAATGTTTGGCGAAGTTGCATCCTTGACGATGATCAGCGGCGCCAGGCGGTATTGCCCGCCGAGGGTGGTATTCAGCGCCGTAAAGGGGGCCTTCATGCCGCCCTGAAACGGCAGGATCAATCCAGGACCGGTCTGCGTCGCTTTCAGCAAGCAGCCATAGGTGAACGCCCATGCCTGAGAAAATCCTGAGCCGGCGCTGCGCAAGGTTTTGTCCAGCTGGTAGGACGCGAACGTGCCAACCTGTTCGACATCATTGGTCGCGGTGATCGTGCGCTTCTTGCCTTCACTGGTGGCCAGCGTCGAAAAGATCGCCAGCGACATGACCAGCGCAATGGTCACGGCGACCATCAATTCAACCAGCGAAAAGCCCTTGTCGCGCTGCGAGCGGCGCGACCCGGCGAGAACGGGTGCTGTGAGCGGATTCATCATTTTGGCATCAACACTTGGGTGGTGTACTGGCTGGTCTGGTCCGTCGTCTTGCGCGACGGGGCACGCCAGGTCACTGTCACGGTAACGACGCCACTCACCGGCGCACTCACGGTGCCGGTGGCATTGGGCAAATAGGTCGACGCGGTGCGATCAGCCAGTCGCGCCTTCCAGGCAGTGATCTCGCTGGCGGCCGGGGTCAGGGTGTTTTGCGCCCACATCGTGCCGACAATCTCATTGGCCATCAACGCCGCACGGCTGCGATCCTCGGAATCCGACGACACCTGAATGGCGCGCGCCTGCATGCCGATCAGGCCGAGAAACCCGAATGAAAAGATCAGCAGCGAGACCAGCACCTCGATCAGGGTCATGCCGCTCTGGCGGCGCGGTGAGTGGGGAAGTTGTCGCATGGCTAGCATCCGTCCGGTTTGGTTGCCGACACCCCGCCGCGCGACTTGTCGCACATCCGGATTTGTCCGCTTTGGCTCACTTGCAGTTCGAGCGTACGATTGGCGCCGCTGCGGGTGACGTCGTACAAGTATCTGGCCGGCACACCTGCCGGGACCGTGCATGCGACGCCAAGGCCGGTACTCGGATTGGCGACGAGGCGGCCGATCGAATTAAAACAGATCACCGTCGGACCGGTGATCGTGACACCGGTCGTGTCGCTGCCAAATGAGCCACCCTGGACGAAGAAGGTGGAATCAATCGCCTCGCTGGCGACCAGCGGCAAGGTTTGTGCGTACCAGTTCTTGCCATTCGCCGCCGGCACCGCCGACAATCCCGGCGCGGCATCGGTCAGCACGAAGGCAGTCTGGCGGCTGCGCAGGATCGCTTCGCTTTGGGCCCGGCGCAATCCATTCTGCAGTGTTTCGGCCACCGACCGCACCCTGCTGTTGTTGAGCGAACCCATCAGTGCCGGCAAGCCGATCACCGACAACACGCCCAGCACCGCCAGCGCGATCAACACTTCCACCAGGGTAAAACCCCGGCGCAGGCGCGGCATTAGCACGTTGCGCCCCGCTTCATGAGCCAGCATGTCGCACCGGTGGCGGCCCATTGCGGGATCGCTGAAGTGCGCACGTCGGCGTTGGTGATGTCGAAGGTAATGCCGGCAGTGGTCGAGCCGGCCTGGCCGGTAGCGAGCGCCCGGTAGGTGGTGGCGGTCAAGGTCGGACAGGTCATGGTGAACTTGTCGACATCGGCCAGCGTGCCGCTGCAGGGCGACACGATCGCCGCCGAGACATCCTGATAGGTCCGGTTATCCTGGTAGTACTGCTCCATCGACACGCGCATCGCCAGCAACGCGTTGGTCGGCGCCACCAGCTTGCCGCGCAACACATAGTCGGAATAACTCGGCAACGCGATCGCCGCCAGAATACCAATGATGGCGACGGTAATCATCACCTCGATCAGGGTAAAACCGGCATGGCGGCGGAAATGGCGTGAGATTGAAGAATTCGACATGGCTACTCCTGAGTAATGGACTCAAGTGTAGATTAGTTTCTTCGCGGAATCTATTCGGAATCTGCCCGCCAGACGGGCAGAACCGACCTTTGATCGGCTTTCAGTGTCGAATTTGCCACATTGCCGAAAATGGAACCATCAACGGTAGGTAATGGAGCCAGGTTGTGCGCGCCATTCGAGGTGGGAGAAATTGTTCAGATAACTCATCGAAAGCCGGTCGGCATTGAACAGCAGACGGGTCACGCCGGAGTTCACCAGTGACCAGTTGATTTCAAACACCTTCGCGTCGGGCAGCCCCATGACATGCTGGCAGAGTGCCGAAATCGTGCCGCCTGAGGTAAAAATGACCACCGTCTGCGATTCGCCTGGCGTCATCAGAACACGCTGCAAGGCCGCAACGCAGCGTTGCCGGAAGGTATTCCAGCTCTCGCTGTAATCGGCGTCGTGTTCGCCACTGCTCCAGCGCGCCATGGCGGCTTCGAACAGCAACTGGAAGGTCTGGCGCGGCTGACCGCTGTCGGTCAGAAAGCGGTTCAGCACCTCGGCATCGGCAAACTCCGGGCGGGCCCGGATCAGGATTTCTTCATGGTCGTATTCGGCGAAGCCGGCATCGGTTTCCCAGTCGCCTTCCTTGCGCAGGTGGCGCGGCAACTCGCCCAGGCAAGCCACGGCGGTCTGGCGGTGGCGATTCATGCCGCCGGTGATCACACGGGTAAATCCCTGGCGGCGTTCGGCGCACCACTCGCCCAGCACTCTGGCCTGCTGCACGCCCAATTCGGAGAGTCGGTCGTAGTCTGCACTGCCAAAGGAGGCCTGGCCATGCCGTATCAGATAAATTTGTCCCATGATCCTGTATGTGTTGTGTTACCCGGGCGCGATCATCTGCAGCGGCTGCACCCAACGGTCGAAATCGGCATCACTGACGTGCCCCAGTGCCAGCGCCGCCTGCTTCAGCGTGGTGCCGTCATGGTGTGCCCGTTTCGCGATCTGCGCGGCGCGATCATAGCCGATATGCGGCGTCAGTGCCGTTACCAGCATTAAAGAACTTGCCAATAAGGCATCAATACGGACCTGGTTGGGCTGCATTCCCTGCACACAATGGGTGTCGAAACTGGCCATGCCGTCGGCCAGCAAACGCACGCTCTGCAAGAAGTTATGCACGATCATGGGCTTGAACACATTCAGTTCGAAGTTACCCGACGCGCCGCCCACGGTGATGGCGACATCGTTGCCGAACACCTGCGCGCACAGCATGGTGAGCGCCTCGCATTGGGTCGGATTGACCTTGCCGGGCATGATCGAGCTGCCCGGTTCATTTTCCGGCAGCGAGATTTCACCCAGTCCGGAGCGCGGGCCGGACGCCAGCCAGCGCACATCGTTGGCGATCTTCATCAACGCCGTGGCCAGGGTCTTGAGTGCGCCGTGCGCGGCGACCATCGGCTCGTGCCCGGCCAGCGCGGCAAATTTATTGACGGCGCTGGTGAACGGCAAGCCGGACGTGAGTGCCAGTTCGGCCGCAACCCGTGCACCGAACTCGGGGTGGGTGTTCAATCCGGTGCCCACCGCGGTGCCGCCAATGGCCAATGCCTGCAAATCCGGCAACGCATGCATGATCGCCGCCTCGGCGATGTCCAGCTGCGCCACGTAGCCCGACAATTCCTGGCCCAGCGTCAGTGGCGTGGCGTCCTGCAAATGGGTGCGGCCGATTTTGACGATGCTGGCGAAGTCGGCCGATTTCCGCTGCAGCGTTTGCCGCAATGCGCGCAACGCGGGCAGCAACGACTGCGTGATTGCAATGCTGGCAGCGACGTGCATCGCGGTTGGAAAGACATCGTTGGACGACTGCCCAAGGTTGATCTCATCGTTCGGGTGCAACAGGCGCGTCGCGCCGCGCGCTCCGCCCAGCATCTCGGAGGCGCGATTGGCCAGCACTTCATTCATGTTCATGTTGGTCTGGGTGCCCGAGCCGGTTTGCCAGATCGCCAGCGGAAATGCCTCGGCGTGAGCGCCGCCGATGACTTCATCGGCGGCCTGCATGATGGCCTTGACCTTGTCAGGCGACAGCTTGCCGAGGTCGCCGTTGACTTTCGCGCTGGCCCGTTTGACCCGGGCCAGCGCCGCCACCAGCGCCGGCGGCATGCGCTCGGTCGAAATCGCAAAGAACTTCAGCGAGCGCTGGGTCTGGGCGCCCCACAGGCAATCGGACGGCACCTCGATCGGGCCAAAACTGTCGGTTTCTGTACGGGAGTGCGGCATCGAAGACCCTCCATTCCATTCAATTCAGTTCGGTGACCGCTCATGCCCGACAAAAGGCATGGGCGGTCAGATGAGTGGCACCATTTTTTGTTTCCAATAGAAAACAACTGACTATAATAAATACCGTAAGTCACTTTTAATCATTACCTGAAGTCGATGCGGGCATTGCGCCCGCAACCGCACCCGGAGACGTTCCATGCGCAGGTTCCAGCACGCTTTTACCCTGATCGAATTGATGATCGTGGTTGCCATCATCGGCATTCTCGCGGCGGTGGCCTATCCGGCCTACAGCGATTATGTCATTCGCGGAAAACTGGTCGATGCCACCAATGGCCTGTCGGCCGCGCGCCTGCAAATGGAACAGTACTTCCAGGATAACCGTACCTATCTCGCCAATGGCGCCTTCACACCGCCTTGCCTGACGGCGTCCACCAGCGGCGCATTTAGCGTGTCCTGCAGCGGTGGCGGCGACCTCACTGCAACAACTTACACCATCCGGGCGCTGGGGTCAGGACAGCTGGTCGATTTCAGGTACAGCATCAACCAGCAAGGCACGCAATCCACCGACGGCTTGATGAGCGGCTGGGGCAGCTATCCCGCCGCCTGCTGGCTGGTCAAAAAGGGACAAACGTGCTGACCCGCCCGAGCGCCGCAGCGCCGGGCATGAGCCTGGTCGAATTGATGGTCGTGGTGACCATCGCGACCATCCTGATGCTGCTGGCGGTGCCGTCCTTTGGCCGCTGGGCGCAAAACAGCCGTACCCGCAGCGTGGCGGAGGTGCTGCAAAACGGCCTGCGCATGGCCCAAGCGGAGTCGGCCAGACGCAGTCGTCAGGTGATGTTCACGCTGACCGACGCACCACAGCTCAATGCCGTGCCATCGGTGACCGGCAAGAGCTGGTCGATGCAAACCGTCCCGCTGCTGGGTGCCGAAGCTGGCGAGTTCATTCAGGGTGCCGCGCTCGGCAACGCCAGCGCCAATGTCGTGGTGACAGCGGCCAATGCGGTGGTTATCTTCAACAGCCTCGGTCGGCTGACCGGTCCGGTCAGCGCCAATACGTATGAGATCACCAATAACGCCGGCGACCGTCCGCTGCGCGTCACCGTCAACCTGAGCGGCCAAATTCGCATGTGCGACCCGGCGCAAACGCTTGCCACATCGGCCACCGGCTGCTGACCGACATGATGCCATCGATGCCATCCCGTCAACGCGGCATGCTGATGCTCGAAGTGCTGATCGCGATCCTGATTTTTTCGCTCGGCATACTGGGTGTGGTGGGCTTGCAGGCGACCATGATCGCCACGTCCATCAATGCGGAAGACCGCACCCAGGCCGCGCTGCTGGCCAATGAACTGGTGTCGTCGATGTGGACGCGCGGCACCACCAGCCTGCTGGCCGCCGACATCGACAGCTGGAAAGCACGCGTGGCAGGGGCATCGCCATCGAGCGCGCGCTTGAGTGCCAGCGGCGATGTGAGCGTCGACGCCAGCAACATGGCCACCATCACCATCACATGGAAAGCACCGAGCAAAAAAACCAGCGAGTACGCCAACCGATACGTCACCCAGGTGGTGCTGCCATGATGGCGCCCAGTGCAGCCCGGCGCCATGGCATGACCCTCATCGAGTTGATGGTGGCGCTGGCCATCGGACTGATCCTGTCGCTGGCGATTTTCGGCGTGATGGCAACCAGCGAAGGCCGCAAGCGCACCACCACCGCCACCAACGATGTCAATCAGGTTGGCGCGTTCACGCTGTTCCAGCTCGACAAGGCGATCCGCAGCGCGGGTACCGGCTTCGCGCAAAGCAACGAGATCGCCTTCGGGTGCCAGATCAATGCCAGCAACAAAGGCGCGCAGGTGCTGCCGCCCACCGGCGCGCTGCCTGCGCCATTCCAGACCCTGCTGGCCGACCTGGGGAAAGTCGCGCTGGCGCCGGTGATCATTGCCCACGATGGCTCGACCAATATCTCGGCCGAGAATCCGGGCGGCGCGAAATCCGATGTCTTGCTGATCATGGCCGGTTCGTCCGGCTTCGGCGAAATCATGACCGAGTCGGCCAGCCCCCCGAGCGCCAGCAGTCTGGGCCTGGTCAACACGATTTCGATGCGCGCACTCGACATGCTGCTGGTGACCGAACGCGCCGGCGGCGCCACGCAAACGCCTTGCCTGATCGAGCAGATCGACAAGGATTTCGACAACAGCAAATCGTTCAGCGTGGTCAAGCTCAGCGGCGATTATTACAGCGCGACCGGCGCCAATCGAGCGCTGACCGATTACTCGGCCAGCGCGCAAGTGCTCAATCTGGGCCAGACGCCGTCGTTCCAGGCCATCGGCGTGGGCGACAACAATATTCTGTACGACCATGACCTGCTCCATGTCGGCGGCACGGCGCCAACACCGATCGCCGACAACGTGGTCGAGCTCCATGCGCTGTACGGCACCAGCGCCACCCCCACCGGCACGCTGACCTGGATTGATCCCGGCGCCAGCGCGAGCTTTGCCGCGAGCACTACCGGGCTGCTCGATGGCAGTAGTGGCGCGGCGGCGCGCCTGAAATCGATCCGTGCCATTCGGGTCGGCTTGATCGTGCGTGCGCCATTGCAGGAAAAACCCGATGCGATCACCAACGCGCCGGTATCGCCCGCAACCCTGACGCTGTTCTCCGATCTGGGCGCCGGCTTCACCTACACCAAGACATTGACTGCCAGCGAGCGTAATTACCGCTATCGCGTGCTGGAATCGACCATCCCGCTGCGCAACCAGTTGCTGCTGCAATGACAACCACCCTGCCCCCACCACCGTCCAGCCGATTGCCCGGGCATAGCAGCGGCACGGTGCTGATCCTCGCCCTGATTGGTCTGGTGATCCTGTCACTGGCGGCGGTCGCACTGATCTACTCGAGCGAGACCAGCCTGATCACCGCCGGCAACCTGGGCCTCAAGCGTGACATGACCAACCAGAGCGAACGGGCCGTGGCTGCGGCGCGGGCGCGCTTCGAAAGCGGCGGCTTGAATTCGGTGGCGGCGCTGCAAAACGACCAACCGGCGGAAAATTATTCGGCCATCGCCCTGCCCAGCGACAAGCATGGCATTCCCGGCATCCTGCTCGACGATGCCGCGTTCACGGCCCGGTATGGTCCCGCCAATGACATCACCGACAGCAGCGCCAACGTCACCCTGCGTTACGTGATCGACCGCATGTGCCGTTCGGCCGGCGCGTTTTCGGCCAACAACTGCGCCATCAGCGGCGCGTCGAAAGATGTCGGCGGCAGCGACATCAGCAAACCGCCATCGACCACGCCGCCGGTCTACCGGATCACGACGCGCGTCACCGGGCCGCGCAATGTCCAGTCGTTCGTTCAATCCACGCTGAGTTACGCACCCACGAAACCCTGACGTTGCCCGTCGCCACGCTCTTGAAGGAATCACGCCCATGACACCCGTTGATAGCACGCGCCGTCGGTGCACCCATCCGATCAGGACACTGGCCTGGACACTCGCAGCGGCGTGGTTCACCTGCGCGCCGCCGGCGGCGCAGGCCCAGACCGACCTCAATGACACGCCACTGTTCTCGACGATCGCGATACCTGGCAATGTCTTGCTGGCGCTGTCGGTCGAATTCCCGACCGCCATCAGCCGCGCCCATACCGCGGCCTACAGCACCACGACGGCGTTCATTGGCTACTTTGATTCGAAGAAGTGCTACAACTACCATCGCGATGCAAACGTCAGCGCCAACAACTATTTCGAGCCGACCGGCTCAACGGACAGCAGCTACGGCTGCAATGGGGCATGGAGCGGCAACTTCCTCAACTGGGCCACCATGCCCACCATCGATCCGTTCCGCTGGGCACTCACCGGCGGCTACCGCAGCATCGATGTGGCCAATACCAATGCCGGTGGCGACAATTCCCTGACCGTGCTGGAAAAGGCCTGGGCGTCACAACAGGGCAGCACCAGCAATTTCCCGGTCCAGAGCATCACCGACGCGGCGCTGGTCCGGGCCGCGACGCCGACCACATGGAGCAGGATCAGCGTGCAGGTGTATGGCCGCGGTGTGTCGATGCGCTTTTCTGCCAATGCCGATGTGACCTCGAATGCCGCTGGCAGCGATGGCGCGCAGGCCAATCTCGACAGCGATACGCTGTACGACCTGGATGTGCGGGTGCGCGTCTGCAATAGGTCGGTTGGCCTTGAATCGAATTGCACCGCATACGGCACTGCGCCGGTCACCTACAAGCCAACCGGACTGATCCAGGCGAATGCCGAGAAACTGCGCTACGGTGCCTTCGGCTATCTCAACGATGGCGACATCAAACGCGACGGCGGCGTGTTGCGGGCCCGGATGAAATCGGTTGGGCCCATGGTGCCGATACCTGGCTCGACCAGCATCGTCAACACGCAGACGGAATGGGACGTCAACACCGGCGTCTTCAATCAGAATCCCGACAGCGGCGACGCCAGCGCCAGCGGTGTGAGCAAAAGCGGCGTCATCAGCTACCTGAATCAGTTCGGCCAGGCGGCCCACAGCTACAAGGGCTACGATCCGGTCGGCGAGATGTATTACGCGGCGATCCGTTACCTGAAAAACCTCGGCTTTGTTGCGTCGTATGGTGATGCCTCGGTGTCGAGTACGCTCAAGGATGGTTTTCCGGTCATTACCAGCGCCGATGATCCGCTTCAATATGCCTGCCAGAAGAACTTCATCGTTGGGATTGGCGACGTCAACACGCACGCCGATGCCAATGTCCCCGGCAGCACCATCGCCAGCGGCAATGAACCACCCATGCCACCCGAGGTCAGTGCCGACACCAGCGTCGACACGCGCGTCTTGACCAATGCGCTCGGCGTGCTGGAATCAATGGGCGGCAGTCTCGGCGAAATTTACACGCCGTGGTGCTGCAATAACAATACCTATTTGATGGCCGGCCTGGCCTACGATTCGCATATCAAGGACATGCGGCCGAACGACTTCAAGGCCAACAATCTCGACAGCAGCGGCAAGAAGAAATACATCAGCACGGTCGCCACGTACTGGGTCGATGTGATGGAGTACAACGCATTCCAGAAAAAAAACCAGTTCTGGCTGACCGCCAAATACGGCGGCTTCGATGTGCCTGCCAACTACTCCGGCAGTAACACCACGCCGCTGCCGACCGTGTTGTGGAACAAGAATGGCGACAAGGACCCCGGCGGCGACCTGAAGCCGGACAATTATTACGACGGCGGTCAGCCCGACAAGATGGTGGCCGCGCTGACCAGTGCGTTCAGCAGCATTGCCTCGAAGACGGCGGCGTCCTCGGCGCTGTCGCTGGTGACGCTGGCGGCCGACACCAGTACCGCCAATGCCAACTATTCGGCCGAATACGACAGCTCGACATGGACCGGCAATGTCACCGCCAGCCAGCTCACCTTCGCGGCCGACGGCAGCGTTTCGCAGACCACCAAATGGGAAGAGAAGTCGCTGCTGACAGCCCAGGCCAGCGGCAACGGCTGGAGCACGCAGCGCTTCATCGCGACCAGCAACAGCCTTGGCACCGGCCAGGGGGTGCCCTTCTCTGCGTCTGGCGTGACCAATCCGGCGTACATCACGGCCCTGAACGGCGCCGCCAAATACGCCAACGTGATCAACTTCCTGCGCGGCGATCAGAGCAACGAAGGTAACGCCGGCACGCGCGAATTCCGGTCCCGCGCTTCCGTGCTGGGCGACATCGTCAACGCCAAGCCGGTGGCTGTCGGCAAGCCGGCGGCCACCTATGTCGACGATTACAATCCCGGCTACGCCAGCTTCAAGACCACCTGGCAGGGGCGCGCCACGGCCATGTATGTCGGCGCCAATGACGGCATGCTGCACGCGTTCAATGGCGCACTGACCGGCAGCAATGCGGGCAAGGAGTTGTTCGGCTACGTGCCGTCATTCCTGTTCGAAGGCCCGACCGGCACACCGGCGATCAACGGTCTGGCGTCGCTGGCGGTGACCGCCGACAAGTTCTCGCATCACTTCATGGTCGATGCCTCGCCGGTGGTGGTCGATGTCGATTTTGGCAAGACCAGGGGCAGCACCTGCAGCGTGAACTGGAAATCGTTGCTGGTGGGCGGACTCGGAAAAGGCGGCAAGGGTTATTACGCGCTGGATGTCAGCAATCCCGGCGCGGTGGCCAGCGACAGCGACATCGCCGCGCGCGTGCTGTGGGAATTTACCGATAGCCGGATGGGCTACAGCTACGGTGCCGCGCATGTCGTCAAGACCAAAAAATATGGCTGGGTCGTGGTGCTGACGTCCGGCTACGGGAACGCCGATGGCAAGGGCTATTTCTTCATTGTTGACCCGGCCACCGGCACGCTGCTGGAAGCGCCGATTTCAACCAACACCGGCAGCAGCAGCGCGCCCAGCGGACTGGCCCACGCCAGCGCCTACATCCTAGATTACACCGACTACACCGCCGATGCGGTCTACGCCGGGGATTTGCTGGGCAACGTCTGGCGGCTGGATCTGACTGCCACCAGCGGCAACTACAGCGTCACCCGCATCGCCACCCTGAGCGACGCCTCCGGGGTGGCGCAACCGGTCACCACCAAGCCGCTGATTGAAATCGACAGTGGCTCGCAAAAGCGCTATGTGCTCATCGGCACCGGCCGCCTGCTGGCCGATTCCGACATCAAGAGTGCGCAGACGCAAACCTTCTATGCCATCGTCGACGGCACCCGCAGCGCCTTCGATACGGCCGCGACACTGGCCATCCCGGCGTGGCCGATCACTCGTGCCAACCTGGTCAACAACAGCGATCTCGCCAATGGCATCGGCGCCAATCCGTCCAAACCGATGGGCTGGTACTTCGACCTGGCGTCCGGCGCCAGCAATATCGCCGAGCGGATCACCAGCCAGCCGACCGCCGCCAGTGGCGTCGTGGCATTTTCCGCGAACCTGCCATTATTCGTCGATCCGTGCTCGCCGTCCGGCTCGCACCGCACCTTTGCGGTCTCGATCACGACGGGAAAAACCGCGCTGGTCACGACAACAGGCAGCGTGACGACCTACCTCAGCGGCAATGGCCTGAATACGGATCTGAGTCTGGTCAATGTCAATGGCACGCTGCGCCTGTACGAAGGCAACGACGACAAGAGCATCGCCGGCGGCGCCTCCATGCTGAGCGGCGTCAACAGCTTCCGGCGCTTGAACTGGCGTGACATTCCCAGCACCGACTGAGGCGATGCCGTGTGCCGCGAGTGCCTGGCGCGCAGGTTGGGCAATCGTCTCGCTCAGCACGCATGCGATGCTGCTCGGCGTCGGCCAGGACCGCCCTGCGGATTCGGCAGCAACCGGTGCGGCGCCAATCCGCGTGCGATTGATCGCAGCCGCGCCGTCCAGCGCCCCGCCGCGCGCCACCCGTCCGGGCGTCAACGGCAACGCCGCTGTTACGGCCGGGTCATCGCTGCAGGCGGCCAGCGCCGCACCGCAATCGCCGCTATTTTTTGCACCGGCGATGGTCGACAAGATCGCGCTGCCGATCAGTGAACCTGATGCCGGCATGCTCGCGCACCTGCGCGCTTCCGGATTGCCGCTTCGGCTCAGGATCTTCATTGATGCGGGCGGCGCGGTGGTTGCCGTGGAGGCCTTGTCGGTGCACCCGGATGATGCACAGGCGTTCGACGGTATCGCGCAGATGCTGCGCGATACCGGCTTCACCCCGGCCATGTGGCGGGGGCGCGCGGTAGGTTCATTCAGGGATGTGGAGTTCCAGCTGCGGGAGCAGTAACGTCGGCCGGGACCGCTGCGTGCAGGGCGCAGCCTTGACCGGCATCCTGTTGGCGAATCTGGATCGTGGTGTGCGCGATCGCATAGCGGTCGGTGAGTTGTTGCGAGATCTGCTCCATGAAGACATCGCCGGGGTGACCGTCGGCCATCACCAGATGGGCTGTCAGCGCCGCTTCGGTGGTGCTCATGCCCCAGATGTGCAAATCCTGGACGGAGGCGACCCCGGGCAACTCATTAAGGAAGTGATGCACTTCGTCCAGATTGATGTTGGCCGGCACGGCACTGAGCGCCAGCCGTATTGCCTCGCGCAGCAGGCTCCAGGTCCCGATCATCACTACCGCGACAATCACCAGACTGAGCAAGGCGTCGATCCAGTACCAGCCGGTCAACAGCATCACCACACCGCCGATCACAACAGCCAGCGACACTGCGGCATCGGCTGCCATGTGCAGGAAGGCGCCGCGAATGTTCAGATCATCCTTGCTGCCACGGACGAACAACCATGCCGACAAGCCATTGATCAGGATACCGACTGCCGCGACCGTAATCACCGTCATGCTGGCCACCGGCGCCGGGGCCGAAAACCGGTGCACCGCTTCCCACGCAATCGCGCCGCACGCCACCACCAGCAGCATGGCGTTGGCCAGCGCGGCAAGAATGGAACTGCTGCGCAGCCCGTAGGTGTAGCGGCCCTGCGGCTGCCGGCGCGCCAGCACGGCTGCGCCCCATGCCAGAACCAGGCCCAGCACATCGGACAGGTTGTGACCGGCGTCGGCCAGCAGGGCGGTTGACTGCGCCACGAAGCCATAACCGAATTCGACTGCGACGAACACCACATTCAGGGCGATGGCCAGCGCAAACGCACTATTGTGATTTGTGGGCAACGCATGATGATGCCCGCCACCATGGTGATGGTGATGGTCGTGCGCGTCCTGCGGCTGATGCGGCGCGTGCTCGGATGGGCTCACTGGCAGACTCCTGGAGTTGATATGGTAATTCGGGGACAGGTCGGTAGCGATTGTCGCCGCTGCTGCGGTCAGGCGAACCGCCTCAGTCGGCCTTGGCCGGGATCACTTGCAGATCATTGTCGCGCGCAAAGTCGATCACGAAGTGATACGCCAGCGGTTCGATCTGACGCAACGCCTCGCTGACAACGACCGACTTTACGCCGTTCAGGACGGTTGGTCGGACATACGGCGAGAATTTCAGATGGGCGTTGCGGCCGCCCGATCCCGCCGGCTGGAAACAGGACATCGCACCGCACAAGCGCTCGGTCCAGTCGCTGGGACGAAACTGCTTTCCGTCGCTGGTCAGTCCCAGGATGAAAAATTCACGCTCGATCGATACAGGTTTGTCGTCAGGGTCAGCCATAGGTCGTGCCGGGTTCCAGAGTGAACAGGGCAAAAGGCCCGGGATCACATTGATCCATTACGTTCGGCAGAATTATATCTTATAGAAGACTACGGCCACAGATGTGCGCCAGCCAGCAGTCGGCCCAAGGCCGTAATGTTCAGCCGAGCCAGACGGCCATCGATAGCAGCAGCAACATCAACATCCATAACAGCAATGCCCGCCAGACCAAACCCACGGTGCTTTGCAGGGCGCGCGCGTTGGGCTCCTCGCCGGGCGGAACCTCCCCTTCGATCAGTTCCGGATCCGGATTGGACAGGTCCTCCGGCATCACAATGGCCGCGCTCTGCAATGGCGTACCGAGCCGAATTCCCAATGCGCCGCCGCCGGCTGCGAGAATGATGCCAACCGCCTCATCCTGCCAGCGACTGGCGAAATTGCGCCACGCATAAATGGCATCTTCAAAATTGCCAACGATGGCAAACGCCACCGCGGTCAGGCGCGCCGGTATCCAGTCGATCCAGTAGAAAGCGCGTGCTGCGAACACACCGAACACTTCGTTCTTCATGTGGTCCGGCTCATTCCAGGCGCGCGCCAGATATTCGGCGACGCGATACATCACCGCACAGGCCGGCCCGACCGGCATCAGGAACCAGAAGAACACGCCAAATACATTGCGGTGGGTCGTCACCAGCGCCTTCTCGACCGCGACCCGGGCAATTTCACTGGCTTCCATGCCGCTGGTATCCTGCCGGGTCCAATCGGCAAGCAGGCTGCGGGCGGTCACGTCGTCGCCATTGGTCAATGCCAGCTGAATCGACGAGTAGTAATGACTGTAATGACGAAATCCCAGCGTCAGATACACGATCAGGATATTCCAGGCAAGCGCCGTAAACGGGCTGATGCGCAGGGCCAGCCAGTAGATCAGGCCGGTGGGAATCATCAGCGACAGCATCACGACGAACCAGCCCAGCTTGCCATGGTGCGCGTGCCCGGCGTTAAACCAGGACTCCATGCGCGCCGCCAGCAGCTTGATGGCCCCATAGATCGGGTTGTCGGCGCGCAGCGGTTTCAACTGCTCGATTAACAGCGCACACAGGATGGAAAGAAATGTCATCGAACCGCCTTTAAAATCGCGTCGCCGTTACAAAGCCCGGCAACGTGCAAAAATAAACCCATACAGATGTTGTGCTGTACCCGAGGCACGCCGGATACCCCATCAAGCGCGCATGAAATGAAACAGGTTGCGCAGCATGCCGGCCGTCGCCCCCCAGATAAAAAACCGCTCGTAGGGCATCGCGTAAAACGTCCGGCGTCCGGCGCCATCGGGCAACTCGACCACGCGCCGCTGATGATGCATGCCATTCATCAGAAAAGCGAGTGGCACCTCGAAAATTTCGGCGACTTCAAAGGGTTCGGCGCGCAGTTCGAACGGCGGCTGGATCAGCGCCACTACCGGCGTAACGCGATAGCCGGTTGCGGTCACATAGTCCGGCAAGGTACCGATGACATCGATGTGTTTGCGCGTCAGGCCGATTTCCTCCTCGGTTTCGCGCAACGCAGTATCGATTGCCGAACCGTCTTGCGGGTCTGCACGCCCGCCTGGAAAACTGATTTGACCGCCATGATTGGTCAGATGGGCGGTACGTTGCGTCAACAACATGGTCAATCCGTCAACCCGTTCGATAATCGGCAACAGCACCGACGCTGCGATCAGACTGACCCCGGCCATGCGCATCAGATGCTCGTCGGTTTGCTCATGCTCCCATGCGCCAGGTTCGGCAAAACGCTGTCGCAACCAGGCCGCAGTGAGTCGCTCGTCATGCAACGAGCGCTCGCCGGCGACCGAGTCAACGGGAATCAGTTCTGGATCAAAAAGCAATTTGGACAAAAGCGTATTCCGAAAGCATCTAACTACAAAAGTATCGACTGTTTTCCCGACAGCCACAACCGCACCGTGCACAACGACGAAAATAAAAAAGGGCACCCTGCGGTGCCCCTTTGACGTGCCTTGTTGCGACAGCGCGATTAAGCAGCTGCTTTTTTCGCAGCAACGCGACGGTTTGGCAATTTTTCCTTGATACGCGCCGATTTACCGGAACGCTCGCGCAAGTAGTACAGCTTGGCGCGACGGACATCACCGCGACGCTTGACTTCGATCGAAGCGATCAACGGCGAGTACAACTGGAATGTACGCTCGACGCCTTCACCGGATGAAATCTTGCGGACGATGAAGTTGGAATTCAGACCACGGTTGCGACGTGAAATCACGACGCCTTCGTATGCCTGGGCACGCTTGCGGGTACCCTCGACGACGTTGACGCTGACGATGACGGTGTCGCCCGGTGCGAAATCGGGAATGGTTTTACCCAAACGCGCAATTTCTTCTTGCTCAAGTTGCTGGATCAGATCCATTTTTTACTCCTGATGCCATCTTGCCAGCGCCGGATGTTTGCACACCGTGTTGCCCGGTAGAGGATGGGGTTAAACATGCGGACAATGCCAGGCACTGTCCTCGGGGTCGATCAACTACAAACTACTTAAAAAATCTTCGTCGCGCCGGCTCAGCAAACCTGCCGCACGTGCCTTCTGGATCAGGTCGGGACGTTTGCGCAACGTTGCTGCCAACGCCTGCTGCCTGCGCCACACCCCAATCTCGGCGTGATGACCGCCCAGCAAGACTGGCGGAACCGTCACTCCCTCGAACACTTCCGGCCGCGTGTAATGCGGATTATCCAGCAAGCCATTCACAAAGCTGTCTTCCACTGCAGAAGCGTCGTCATGCAACGCTCCGGGCAATTGTCGAATCACTGCGTCCATCAGCGCCATCGCCGGCAACTCACCGCCGGACAGGACAAAATCACCAAGGCTGATTTCTTCGTCCACACAGCGATCGATCAGGCGCTGATCAACTGCTTCATACCGCCCGCACAGCAGCACCAGACCCGGCTCGTCGGCCAATTGCATCACGCGCTGATGCGTCAACGGCTGCCCCTGCGGCGAAAGATAAATCACCCTTGGCGGCACCAGCCCCAACTCCATCTGGCGCTGTCGCGACGCAGTGATGGCGGCCTCCAGCGGCTTGGCCATCATCACCATCCCAGGACCACCGCCATACGGGCGATCATCCACGGTTCGATGATTGTCGGTGGTGAAATCACGTGGATTCCACAGGTGCAAATCCCATTTTTTCTGATCGAAAGCCCGTCGCGTGATTCCTGACTGCGTCAGGGCGCTGAACATTTCGGGAAAAAGCGTGACAACATCAAACTGCATTGATGACCTCGGCTACCGGGAGACGAAACAGTCCGACGACACGTACCGGCGATGCCACCAGTCGCGTCATGTCAGACGTTCTAATAATCCAGACCCCAGTCGACGGTAATCTTCTTGACCTTCTGATCGACCGTCTTGACGAACTGGTCAACGAACGGGATCAATATTTCCTGCTGCGGCTCCAGCTCGACTGCGCCGGCCGGTTGCACGCGCAGGATCGGATGCGCACCGTTGTCCATCATGTCATGGACCGTTCCGATGCACTGGCCTTGCAAATTCTCGACTTCCAGGCCGATCAGATCGACCCAGTAAAATTCACCGTCAGGCAGTGCCGGGAAATGACTGCGCGGAATTTGTACCGAAGTGCCTTTCAGCGCCTCAGCCGCATCCCGCCCCGACACACCCATCAACTGCGCGACTACATCCCCGCTATGCATCTTGGCCTGCAACATGTCGACATCGCGCAGTTCCGGCTTGTCCAGCCACCAGACCCGCGCGCTCAACAGCGCATCACCACTGACCGAAAACGGTTTGATCCGCACCCAGCCATTCAAACCATACGCGCCAGACACGTAACCCACCTGCACCAGATCATCGGGAACAATCATTCCCGATGCGCTTTTGCGTGGCAAATTGTCTGACAACGCCGGTTCTGCTTAAACAGCTTTTTGGGCAGCTTGAGCGACCAGGCGAGCGACGGTCGGCGACAATTGCGCGCCAACGCCTTCCCAGTACGTCAGGCGATCCTGACCGATACGGACGGACTCTTCGCCGCCGGATGCGACCGGATTGTAAAAACCAATACGCTCGATGAAACGGCCATCGCGGCGATTGCGCGAATCCGTAACAACGATATTAAAGAACGGGCGCTTCTTGGCGCCTCCACGAGCTAAACGAATAACGACCATAATATTTCCAATAAGTGTATCAAACGCGGAAAAAGCCGCAAATTATAGCTTGGTTCAGCCGGTCGCCGCAAGGCTTTCGGCCAATTGGCAGCGAATGCCAGTTACTGCGTTGCATTGCAAGGATGGGGACGCTGGTGCACACTGCGACTCGCCCGTATTTTCATCCTGTTTTCGACTGCGTATTCAATACATGCCATCCAGACATCGCAACAAAACCTTCGCCACCCTGCTCGCTGCCACCACCGGAGGCATCGGCCTGCATCGCTTCTACCTGCGCGGCGCGTCTGACAAATGGGGATGGCTGCATCTGGCGACGGTGCCGCTGACATTGCTGGTTGTCGCGCTGAACATCGGCGAACATGGCTTGTTTCAGGCCGGCGCCCTGGTGCTGTCAGTGCTCGCCGGGTTTCTCGAGGCACTGGTGCTGGGCTTGACGCCTGACGACAAGTGGGACCAGCAATTCAATACCGATTCCGGCCGGACGTCGGATTCGCGCTGGCCCCTGGCGCTGGTCCTGGTGCTGACGCTAGGCATCGGCGTCACCCTGCTGATTGCCGCCATCGCGCGCAGCTTCGATCTGCTCATTACCGGTGGCGCATTCGGCTGAAGGCGCCACCGGCTGTGCTCAGAACTGGTCTTCGGTGAGCGCCATCACACCGGCGCTGCCTTCGACAATGGCGGCGCGATAACCCGAAGCCTGCGCCAGGAAGTGGTCGGCGAAGAAGCGCGCGGTACCGATCTTGGCGCGATAGAAGCTGGCGTCACCGCTTTTTGCAGTCAGCTTCTGCTCTGCGATGAGCGCTGCACGCGCCATCTGCCAGCCGCCCAGCACGATGCCAGCCATTTTCAGATACAGCACGCTACCGGCAAACACGCCCTTGATATCGGACCTGGCATTGCCGACGACGAAATCAATCACATCCTCCAGCGCTTGTACGCCATCGGCCAGCCGGCCACGGATAGCTTTCAGATCCGCTGAATCACTGCCTTCCAGATCGGCCACTGTCTGGCGCGCCTGCGCAAGAATCGCCTTGGCATTCGCGCCGCCATCACGCACGGTCTTGCGACCAATCAGATCGTTGGCCTGAATCGCCGTGGTGCCTTCATAAATGGTCAGAATCCGCGCGTCACGGTAATACTGCGCAGCGCCGGTCTCTTCAATGAAACCCATTCCGCCATGAATTTGCACACCCGTCGACGCCACTTCGATGGACATTTCGGTCGACCACCCCTTGACGATCGGCACCATGAATTCATAGAACGCCTGATTCGCCTTGCGCGTCGCCGCATCAGCGTCGTGATGCGCAGCATCGTGCGCTGCTGCCGTGACGTACGACAGTGCGCGCGCGGCCTCGGTTTGAGCGCGCATCGTCATCAACATGCGTCGCACATCGGGTTGATGAATGATCGTCACCGGCCCGGCCGAACCGGTCAGATCACGCGATTGCACCCGATCCTTGGCGTAGCCGACTGCCTTCTGGTAGGCGCGCTCGGCCACGCCGATACCCTGCATGCCGACGGCAAAACGCGCCGCATTCATCATGATGAACATGTATTCAAGGCCGCGATTCTCTTCCCCGACCAGCGTGCCGATCGCGCCACCGTGGTCGCCGAATTGCAGCACTGCCGTCGGGCTGGCCTTGATGCCGAGCTTGTGCTCGATCGAGACACAATGCACGTCGTTGCGCGCGCCAACCGAACCGTCGGCATTCGGCATGAACTTCGGTACCAGAAACAGCGAGATCCCCTTGATGCCTTCCGGCGCATCCGGCGTACGCGCCAGCACCAGATGGATGATGTTCTCGGCCATGTCATGCTCGCCGTAGGTGATGTAGATCTTGGTGCCGAACACCTTGAAGGTGCCATCGCCCTGGGGCACGGCGCGCGAACGCACCATCGCCAGATCCGAGCCGGCCTGCGGCTCGGTCAGATTCATGGTGCCGGTCCATTTGCCGGAAATCAAATTCTCGAGATAGGTTTTCTTCTGCGCATCGGTGCCGGCGGTCATCAGCGCCTCGATGGCGCCATCAGTGAGCAACGGACACAGTGCAAACGACAGATTAGCGGAATTGAGCATCTCGATGCACGGTGTCGCAACCAGCTTCGGCAGACCCTGGCCACCGAAGTCGACCGGATGCTGCACACCTTGCCAGCCAGCGTCACCAAATGCCTTGAAGGCTTCCTTGAAGCCCTTGGTGGTGGTGACAACGCCGTCACGCCAACTGCTTGGCGCCTGATCGCCGGGCCAGTTCAACGGGGCGATCATTTCGCTGCAGAATTTGGCATTCTCTTCCAGCACCGCCTCAACGGTTTCCGGAGTCGCATCTTCACAACCAGGCAAGGCATTCACGGCAGCCAGACCAGCCAGCTCGTTCAACACGAACATCATGTCCTTCAGCGGGGCGACGTAGCTCATTTGTTACTCCAGAAAAAAGTGAGACGGAAAAAATTTCGGGCAGGAAGGCGGCGCATCTTCTGCCGCGCTCCTGCCCGTTTCGACTGCGGGAATTAACCCAGTTCGGTAACCAGCTGCGGAACGATATCGAACAGGTCGCCCACGATGCCGTAGTCAGCCACCGAAAAAATCGGCGCTTCGGAATCCTTGTTGATGGCAACGATGGTCTTCGAATCCTTCATGCCGGCCAGATGCTGAATCGCACCTGAAATGCCGACCGCAATGTACAACTGCGGCGCAACGATTTTTCCGGTCTGTCCGACTTGCCAGTCGTTCGGCACATAGCCGGCGTCGACCGCCGCGCGCGAGGCGCCCATGGCAGCACCGAGGCGATCGGCCAGCGGCTCAAGGATCTTGAAGTTGTCGCCCGAACCCATGCCGCGGCCGCCCGAGACGATCACCTTGGCAGCCGTCAGCTCCGGCCGGTCCGACTTGGCCAGTTCGCGCGAGACAAACGCCGACTTGCCCGAATCAGCCACCGCAGCGACATTTTCGATCGGCGCCGAACCGCCCGTTGCGGCCGCATCGAAGCCGGTGGTGCGCACGGTGATTACCTTGATGGCATCGAGCGATTGCACGATGGCGATCGCATTACCGGCATAAATCGGACGCTCGAATGTGTCGGCGGCATCCACTTTGGTGATCTCGGAAATCTGGCCGACATCGAGTCGCGCCGCCACGCGCGGTGCGATATTCTTGCCGTAGGCCGTGGCCGGGGCGAGGATGTGCGAATAGGCCGGAGCCAGCGCCAGCGCCTGCTCGGCGACGTTCTCGGCAAGCCCGTCGGCAAACGCGGCGGCATCGGCCATCAGCACTTTGGCAACACCGGCGATTTGCGCTGCCGCTGCCGCCGCCGCATTGCAGTTGTGCCCGGCGATCAGCACGTGGACATCGCCGCCGCAGGCGATCGCGGCAGTAATGGTGTTGAGGGTGCTACCTTTTAACGAAACATTGTCGTGTTCAGCAATGACGAGTGCGGCCATGATGGATTCCCGATTGGTGCCGCGGCGCGGTGCGCTGCGCGGCGTTGAATTGATGAAAGCTTATTGAATGACTTTGGCTTCGTTCTTGAGCTTGGCGACAAGTGTTGCGACGTCCGGCACGAGGATCCCGGCCGAGCGCTTTGGCGGCTCGCTGACCTTCAGCGTCTTCAAACGTGGCGTGACGTCGACACCCAGATCCGCAGGCTTGACCACTTCCAGCGCTTTCTTCTTGGCCTTCATGATGTTCGGCAGTGTCACGTAGCGCGGTTCATTGAGGCGCAAATCGGTCGTGACAATGGCAGGCAGCGTCAGTGACAGCGTTTCCAGACCGCCATCGACTTCGCGCGTGACCGCAACCTTGTCGCCGTCGATCACGACTTTGGAAGCAAACGTCGCCTGCGGCCATCCGAGCAATGCGGCCAGCATCTGGCCGGTCTGGTTGCAATCGTCGTCAATCGCCTGCTTGCCGAGAATGATCAATTGCGGCTGTTCCTTGTCGGCCAATGCCTTGAGCAACTTGGCCACGGCCAATGGTTGCAGTTCGACATCGGTTTCGACCAGCACTGCACGGTCGGCGCCAATGGCCATTGCCGTGCGCAGGGTTTCCTGGCATTGCGTGACACCGCAGGACACCACGATCACTTCGGTTGCCTTGCCGGCTTCCTTGAGTCGCATGGCTTCTTCGACGGCGATTTCATCGAATGGATTCATCGACATTTTGACGTTGGCGATATCAACACCCGAACCGTCGGATTTGACGCGGACCTTGACGTTGTAATCCACCACACGCTTGACTGGAACCAGGATTTTCATGGGTCTGCCTTTAAAGAAAATCGAATTGACGTAAACGTAAACTAGCCGAGATTATAAGAGAGAAATCATCCCGGTCACGAAATTTAGCACGATCGTACTATTAGATGCTGGAGTAAAGCCTCTAACCGAGTCTCGCACGTTGCCATATGCAGGGAATTGATACGACTGCGCCACCTTGACGACTATGCCCGCAAACTCCGGGCGCGTCGTGGTGACAATGCGGATTACTTGCGCTTCATGAAGAACACGAATTCCTTGTTCTCATCAGTCAATGCCAGCAATTCATTGCCGGTTTGCTTGGCGAATGCCTGAAAGTCGCGCACCGATCCGGGGTCTGTTGCCGTCACGCGCAACACTTGCCCGCTGGTCATGTCTGCAAGCGCTTTCTTTGTTTTCAGAATCGGCAGCGGACAGTTCAACCCGCGTGCATCGAGCTCTTTATGAAAATCCATGACGGTGATCTCGAATCAGATAGTTTGGTGTAGGCAAATTCTACCGGAAAAACGCATTCCATTGACGCGCCGCAGCACCATCATGGCCCAAGTTCAGGTAAATCGACATACTCGAACGGCATGCCGCGCGCCGCCATCCAGTCCGCCACCGCGTGGCCGGTGCCTGCGCGCCATGGCCGCAGCCGCTCTGGCGCCACCAACCGGAACTCCAGCAACTCTTCCGACAACTGAATTTCGCCCGTCGCTTTGACATGGTAGGCGATGATCAATTCGTTCTTGCGGATGAATTCATAGACGCCAATCAAGACGATCGCGCCGGCATCCAGATTGGTCTCTTCTTTCAGTTCACGGGCGATGCCCTGCTCCGGTGTTTCGCCGCGCTCCATGAAGCCGGTAATCAGGGCGAAGCGTTTTTCCGGCCAGGCCGCATTGCGCGCCAACAGAATGCGGCCCTCGACTTCAACCAGCGCAGCCAACACCGGCAAGGGATTGTCCCAATGCGTCCAGTGCCCGGTCGGGCAGCTCACGCGCTGCTTGCCAGTGTCGGTGTCGGGCCGCATCGTCAGCGGCACCGCACACACAGGGCAAAAACGCAGGTCGCTCATGACCTCACAGCTTGCCGTCAATCCAGCCCGGCACGGCGAGCAGGGCCGCTGCCAGTCCGGCAGGATCGGTGCCGCCAGCTTGCGCCATGTCGGGCCGTCCGCCGCCTTTGCCGCCCACCTGCTGCGCCACGAAATTGACCAGGTCGCCGGCCTTGATGCGCGCGGTCGCGTCGGCAGTGACGCCGGCAATCAGGCTGACCTTGCCGTCGTTGACTGCAGCCAGCACGATCGCGGCGGTCTTCAGTTTGTCCTTGAGCTTGTCCATTGTTTCGCGCAGCGCGGTGACGTCGGCACCGGCCAGCGTCGCCGCCAGCACCTTGATGCCCTTGATGTCGACCGCCTGCGTGACCAGCTCATCGCCCTGGTTCGCGGCCAGTTTCGACTTCAGGCTGACCAGTTCCTTTTCCAGCGCCCTGACATGATCCTGCACCTGTCCGATGCGTCCGGTCAGTTCCTCGGCCGGCACTTTCAGCGCGCTGGCCGCCTCGTTGACGCGCTGGCTCAACGCCTGCACCAGCGCCAATGCGCCCTCTCCGGTGACTGCTTCGACGCGCCGGATTCCGGCAGCGACGCCGCTTTCGGCAGTGATCTTGAACAGACCAATGTCGCCGGTTCGACTGACATGCACGCCGCCGCACAATTCCTTCGACGAGCCGATCCCGAGCACCCGCACTTCGTCGCCGTATTTTTCGCCGAACAACGCCATGGCGCCGTATTTGACCGCGTCGTCGTACGACATCAGTTGCGCCTCGGTGGCGACGTTGGCGAGAATCTCGCGATTGACGATCTGCTCGACCTGACGAATTTCATCGGCGCTCAACGGGCCGTTATGACTGAAGTCGAAGCGGGTCTTGTCCGGATCGACCAGCGAGCCCTTTTGCGCGACATGCGCACCGAGCACTTCACGCAGCGCCTTGTGCATCAAATGCGTGGCCGAGTGATTGCGAATGGTGCGGCCGCGGGTGGCGATGTCGACGCGCGCGCTGAGCTTGTCACCGATGGCGAGCGTGCCAGTGGCGAGCGTACCGTGATGGCCGAACACGTCGGTCTGGATCTTGAGCGTATCGGCAACCCTGAATTCGGCCCCGGCGCCAACCAGTGTGCCGGTATCGCCAACCTGCCCGCCGGACTCGGCATAGAACGGCGTGACATCGAGTACGACGATGGCGTCCTGTCCGGCCTGCACGCGTTCCACTGAAGCGCCATTGACATACAACGCAATCACGCTGGCATCCTGCTCCAGCGCGTCGTAGCCGACAAAGCGCGTCTTCTCGCCGCTGTACTCGACCGCTGCAGCCATCTTGAATTTACCGGCGGCGCGCGCCGTCACACGCTGCTGCTCCATTGCCACCTGAAAGCCCGCCTCATCCAGCTCGACCTTGCGTTCGCGACAGATGTCGGCAGTCAGGTCAAGCGGGAAACCAAAGGTGTCGTACAACGTGAACGCGGTTTGTCCATCGAGTCGGGTCGGGCTTGCGACCAACGCGGCTTCGAGAATTTTCATGCCATGTTCGAGCGTCTCGCCAAAGCGTTCTTCTTCCTGCTTGAGCACCTGCTCGACGCGCGTTGCCGCCTCGGTCAATTCAGGATAGGCCGCTCCCATTTCCAGCACCAGGTCCTGCACCAGCTTGAAGAAGAACGGCCGGGTCTGACCCAGCTTGTGACCATGGCGCAGCGCGCGCCGAATGATCCGGCGCAGCACATAGCCATGCCCTTCGGCGCCGGGGATGATGCCGTCGACGATCAGAAACGCACAAGCGCGAATGTGGTCAGCGATCACTTTCAGCGAATTGTCGGTCAGGTCGGTGGTTCCGGTTTCGCGCGCGGCAGCCTTGATCAATTGCTGGAACAGGTCAATGTCGTAGTTGCTGTGCACATGCTGCAGCACTGCCGCCAGCCGCTCCATCCCCATGCCGGTATCGACGCAGGGCTTTGGCAGGCGCGGCATGTTGCCATGCTCGTCGCGGTTGAACTGCATGAACACCAGGTTCCAGATTTCGATGTAGCGGTCGCCGTCCTGATCGGCGCTGCCCGGCGGCCCACCCCAGATTTCAGGACCGTGGTCGTAAAAGATTTCGCTGCAAGGGCCGCAGGGACCGGTGTCGGCCATTTGCCAGAAATTGTCGGAGGCGTACGGCGCCCCCTTGTTGTCGCCAATGCGCACGATGCGTTCAACCGGCACGCCGATTTCGTTGGCCCAGATGTCATAGGCTTCATCGTCGTCCTGATAGACCGTGACCCACAGCTTCTCTTTCGGCAATTGGTACACGGTGGTCAGCAACTCCCACGCATACTGGATCGCTTCGCGCTTGAAGTAATCGCCAAAACTGAAATTGCCCAGCATCTCGAAAAAAGTGTGGTGCCGCGCCGTATAGCCGACGTTCTCGAGGTCATTGTGCTTGCCGCCGGCACGTACGCACCGTTGCACCGAGGTCGCGCGGCTGTAGGCGCGGGTATCGGTTCCAAGGAAGACATCCTTGAACTGCACCATCCCGCTGTTGGTCAGCAGCATGGTCGGATCGTTGCCCGGCACCAGTGGACTTGAGCGCACGATGGCGTGCCCTTTGGATTCGAAGAACTTCAGGAATTTGGCGCGAATTTCTGTGGATTTCATGGTGTCGGAAGTAGGGTGAGATCGATGCGGCGAGCGCCCGATTATACGTGATCTGTCCATGAAAAAAGCCCGCCGGAAGCGGGCGGGCCTGTTTGCAAAAGCGCCTGGTCGGATTGATCAGCCTTTTACTTGCGCGTCATGGCGCTGGCGGGCGATGCGTTTGGACTGGCGATTTTCATTGTGCTGGATGCGGGCTTGCTCGTTTGCACCGACGTGGCCATCGACCCCGGCGCGCGCCTCGATGCGGCTGTCCTTCGCCTGACCACGCTCAAGTTTGGCGGCTTCGCGCTTGGTCAACGAGCCGTCCTTGACACCGTTCTCAATCCGTTGCTGCTGATTGATGTTGCGCTGGGTGTCGGCTTGCATGCGCTGGCTGGAGGCTGAATTCGGATTGCCGGTCTGGGCATCGGTTTTCTGGGCGCGGATGTCGCCGCTGACTTTGTTCTGCATTCCTTGAATGCGGGCTTTTTCGGCGGCGCTCAGCTTGCCGTCCTTCATCGCATTGGCTTCGGTACGCTCGACGCGGGCTTCTTCGCCTTGCAGTCTGGCGGCTTCGCGGGTATTCAACTGGCCCGATTTCAGTCCGTTTTCGATACGCGTTTGTTGATTGATATCGCGCTGGACTTCGGTTGCAGCGGTTTGGGCGAAGGCAGATGCCGACAACAGGGCTACCAGCAGAGCAGGAATCAGTTTCAGGTTTTTCATGATCGGTCCTTTTTGGTTATTGGGCGCAAGTGTTTGCCCGCACTGCATTAAACCGGCTTCTCCCTGTCGGCGGTTGCGGTTTGCTGTAACGCGCGTTACGAGAAGTAAGCATCACGAAAACCGGGCGTCGATCAGATCAATCCGGTCGGTGCAGAAGCCATTGACACCCCATTCCAGCAACGTGCGGGCGCGCTCGGGCGTATTGACGGTGTAGCAAAACAGGCCGAACCCGGCCGCCGACACCGCCGCGGCCTGTGCCGCAGTGAGATTGGCCTGGTTGGCATGCAACGCCACTGCCCCGAGCTGGCGCAGGCGCGCCAGCCAGTCGTCAGGAATCCGGTCGACCAGCCAGCCGCGCGGAATCCCCGGCGCTGCCTGTTTCGCCGCCAGCATGGCCGCATACGAAAAGGACGACAGCAGTGGCACCGCCTGTTCTGCGGCGACCCACTCTTGCGTCAAGGCGGCGACCGTCGCGCCCGTGATTTGCTCGAAACCGGCGGCTGGCTTGATTTCGACGTTCATCCAGATACCGTGCTCGGCGCAGAAAGAAAAGGCTTGCCGATAGGTCGGCACCGGCTCGCCGACGAACGCATCGCTGAACCAGCTGCCCGCATCCATCGCTGCCAGTTCGGCCGCCGTCGCAGTCGACACGCTGCCGCCTGCGCGCACGGTGCGGCCGAACTGCGCGTCGTGCATCAGGATGGGCACGCCATCTTGCGATAACATCACGTCGAACTCGACGGCATGAAAACCGTGCGCCAATCCACACCGCAATGCCGCGATCGTGTTTTCCGGGGCGAGGCTGCCGCCGCCACGGTGCGCGACGATGCGGGGGAATGGCCAGCGCGCCGTCATCGGAGTGCCTTCATCGGTGTTCCTTCATCGGTTCTCCTCGGTGAGCAGTGAGTGTAAAGCGGCCATCCGGCTTCCACAGGATTTTTTGAAAGGTCTGCGCACGATGTCAACAGGTACCCCTCCTTCCGCGCTCGGCCACTTGCGCATTCTCGACCTGACACGGGTGCTGGCCGGCCCATGGTGCGCGCAGAACTTCGCCGACCTCGGCGCCGATGTGATCAAGATTGAACGCCCCGGCAGCGGCGACGACACGCGCGCCTGGGGACCGCCGTATCTGCGGGACGCCGCTGGCAACGAGACCACCGAAGCGGCCTATTACCTCGCGGCGAATCGCGGCAAGCGTTCGCTGACCGTGGACATCGCCAGTGCCGAGGGCCAGCAAATCATCCGCGCGCTGGTCATGCAATCGGATGTGGTGCTGGAAAACTACAAGGTCGGCCAGCTGAAAAAATATGGCCTCGATTTCGCCTCGCTGCAGCTGTTGAAGCCGGATCTGGTGTTCTGCTCGATTACCGGGTTTGGTCAGGACGGCCCCTACGCGCAGCGCGCCGGTTACGATTTCATCGTGCAGGGTATGGGGGGCTTCATGTCCGTCACCGGTGAGCGCGACGAGCTGCCCGGCGGCGGTCCGCAAAAGGCCGGGGTGGCAATTTCCGACTTGATGACCGGGATGTACGCCACAGTTGCCGTGCTGGCCGCGCTGTCGCATCGCGACCGTACCGGCGAGGGCCAATATATCGACCTTGCGCTGCTCGATGTACAGGTGGCGATGATGGCCAACATGGGCACCAACTATCTGGCCAGCGGCATGCCGCCAAAACGGTGGGGCAATGCGCACCCGAATATCGTGCCGTACCAAACCTTCGCCTGCGCGGACGGGCATCTGATTATCGCGGTCGGCAACGACGCCCAGTTTCGCAAATTGGTCACGGCCGGTGGCTGTGCTGCGCTGGCCGACGATGCGCGCTTTGCGACCAATCCACAGCGGGTCGCGCACCGTGAAGTGCTGGTTGGCATGCTGGCGGAAATGATCGCGCAAAAATCGAAACAGGAATGGATTGCGCTACTGGAAAGCGTCGGCGTGCCATGCGGCCCGATCAACAATCTGGAGGAAGTCTTCGACAATCCGCAGGTGATCGCACGCGGCCTGCGCGTCGACCTGCCGCATCCGTGCGGCGCCGCCGCCAAACTGGTCGGCAGCCCGATGCGCATGTCGGCCACACCGCCCGTGTATCCGGGTGCGCCGCCCTTGCTCGGTCAGCACACCGACGAAATCCTGCAGGACCTGCTGGGGCATTCGGCACAGCAGATCGCGGCATTGCGCGCCAGCGGCGTGGTTTAGCGGCGTGCATCTGGCGCCGCCGGAACGCCCTTTCGCCGATCCGAAGCAGCACTTCGTCGCAATCGACTCGCTTGGCCACCCCATGGCATCGACACTCCTGTCATCAAGTTCATTTCAGGAGCCACGTCATGTCATTTCCACCGATCATTCTTCTGCATGTCGCCGCCGCCAGCGCGGCGTTGATGACGGGCGCGTTCGTGCTGGCGCGCGCAAAAGGCACGACACGCCATCGTCAACTGGGGCGCGCCTGGGTCGCGTTGATGCTGATCACGGCACTGTCGTCGTTCGGCATTCGCACCAATGGCAACCTGTCCTGGATTCACGGACTGGCGCTCTGGATCATTTTTTCGCTCGGCATGGGATTGCTGCGGATTCACCAACGCAATGTCATCCGACACTTGCGCTGGATGCGTGGCAGCTATGTCGGGTTGCTCGGCGCCGGCATGTTTTCGCTGATGCCACACCGTAGAATGGGCCAACTGTTGTTGCAATCGATTGGAGCACTGTGAATCTCTCGCGACTCAATGATTTCCTGTGCGGCTGGCGGCGCTCGATTGTCCCGGTACTGGTGATCTGCGCACTGTGCGCCGTCATGCTGACCTGGGTGATCGGCATGCACTTCGCCTTCTGGCCGAACCTGGTGTTCTCGGTCTGCATTGGCATGACCACGATGACCTTGATCCGCGGTGGCTATGCGCTGCTGTGGGGCGACGGACGCCCGGCAACATGGGGGCTGGGGGCGCTGGTGACGGTAGCTGCACCGGCCGGCTTCGTGCTGGGCGGCGCATTGGCATCGGCCATGCTTGGTTTACCGTTCACGAACTTTGGCCTGAACCACCTGCATGCCAATACGGCAGTGCTGGTCATGAGCGTGCTGGTGAGTCTGCTGGCGACCTGGTATTTTTGGACCCAGGGCCGGCTTGAGCGGATGAAGGCCGACACCGCGCTGACCGAGCAACGGGCCCTGGAAGCCCGCATGCAGCTGTTGCAGGCGCAGATCGAACCGCACATGCTGTTCAATACGCTGGCCAATCTGCAGGGGCTGATCACGCTTGATCCGCAACGCGCACAGCATTTGCTGGATCAATTGATTCACTACCTTCGCGCGACATTGTCCTCATCCCGCTCGGCACTCAACACGCTGGAGCAAGAGTTCGCATTGACCGGCGCCTATCTCGAATTGATGTCGATGCGGATGGGGAAGCGTCTGAGCTATACGCTGGAATTGCCGGCCGAACTGACTGGACTGAAGGTGCCGCCGATGCTGCTGCAACCGCTGGTGGAAAACGCCATCCGGCATGGCCTCGAACCGAATATCAGCGGCGGCAACGTCACTGTCTCGGCCACGCTGCAGCAGAACGTGCTGACCCTGTCGGTGCGCAACAACGGGCTCGGGCTCGATCAACCGGGCGTCGCCGGCGACGGCATTGGAACCGCCAATGTGCGCGAGCGCTTGCGCTTGTTGTATGGCGCCAGCGCGACGTTTTCGCTCAGCCAGAATCAGCCGGCGGGCGCACTGGCCCAACTCACCATTCCGATGAAATCGTGACCACCATGACTGCATTGATTGCCGAAGACGAACCGATCCTGGCGCAAATGCTGGTGCACGCGCTGCAACGCCTGTGGCCGGAATTGCAGATCGTGGCAGTCGTCGATAACGGCGTCGCAGCAGCGCAGCAGGCGCTGACACTGCAACCCGAGATCCTGTTCCTCGATATCAAGATGCCGGGCCAATCCGGCCTCGAGGTGGCGCGCGAGCTGGCCGACGAGTGGCCCGACGGGGTCGCCTTTCCGATGCTCGTGTTCGTCACCGCGTATGAAGAATTTGCCGTGCAGGCGTTCGAGCACGCCGCTGTCGACTATCTGTGCAAACCGATCAATGACGTACGGCTGGCAAAAACCATCGAGCGCCTGCGGGTCCGGGCACGACAACCGACCCGCCAACTCGACGACATCGTTCAGCAACTGCGTGCGCTGGTCCCCGCGATCGCGCCAGCGGCAGCGCGCTTGACGATGCTGCGGGCCGCCGTCGGCAATCAGGTGCGCATGATTCCGGTGGCAGAGGTGGTGTATTTCGAAGCCACCGACAAGTATCTGCGCGTGGTGTGCGCCAACGGCGAATCGCTGATTCGCCTGAGCCTGAAAGAATTGATGCCGCAACTCGACCCCGATCAGTTCTGGCAAATCCATCGCCGCACCCTGGTCAACGCGGCCTGCATCGAACTGGCGCAGCGCGATGACGCCGGCAAACTCAGTGTGCGCTTGCGGGGACGTCCCGAACTGCTGCGCGTGAGCCGCCTGTTCGCGCACCTTTTTCGTCAGATGTAGCGCGATTGGCTATGGTAATGTCGGGCTTCGTAAAAACCACAACGAGTTCCCGACATGACAAAAATTCTTGGCGTAATTGCAGTGATCCTGTTCCTTGTACTGCCGGTTGCGCTGCTCATCGCGGGACAGCTCGGTTTGCTCAATGGCAAACGCCCAGCCGATCTGGGTCTGCACAACGGGATGCTGAAGGCGCCGGCCAAAGAATCGTGGAATGCTGTCTCCAGCTACGCCAAACTGCAGCCGCACACTGACTATCATGTGATCGAACCGATCAAGTACAGCGGCGACGGCAAGGCGGCTTTCCAGAAACTGGTCGCGCAGGTCAGCGGGATGGACGGCGCCAGCGTCATCACATCGGAACCGGCCTATCTCTACGCCGAGTTCCAGACCAAGATGCTGAAGTTCATCGACGATGTCGAGTTCGTGCTCGATGAACCTGCCGGCGTGATTCAAATGCGCTCGGCCTCCCGTCTTGGCCGCAAGGATTTTCAGGTCAATCGCAAACGGCTCGAAGCAATTCGGGCGCGCTTTAACGGCTGATCATCCGGAGCAGGTTGGCAACGCCAGCGCCTGCAACACTTCGCCACTGTCGGATTGGACAAAGGCCGCGACGCCGAGATTTTTTGCCTGGCTGGATGTCGGCAGGTTTAGCGTACGCATCAACCCGGCGCTGCCGCCCTTGAGGTCGATTGGTCCCAGCCACTCACGCACCACGTAGTCGTGATGCAGTTTGACGCCGCGGTTTTCACCGGCCTTGACGTCGCTCGTGATGGCGTTTTCATAAAGCGCGACAAACAACTTCCCTCCCTGCGCCGATTTCGCACTGACGTCGACTGGCAGGGCATTGTTCGCAATCCGGCCGATGGAAATCCCGATCTCGGCCCGTGCCGGTTGCGCATTGATGCGCTGAACGGTAGCCGCGGTGGCGCCTTTCCAGTTGCGCAATTCGCGACCGGCGACAAAAATCTCGGGTGTGTAGATCGTGCGCGAAGCGACTTGTGCCGCCAGCCAATTCTGGCGCTCGGTGTAGGTCGTGCTGGAATAGATATCTTTCCAGCCGATGTAATCCCAATAATCCACATGCAGCGCCAGCGGCACCACCTGATCGAGACCGAGCGCCGGGCCGGCGGCGCCAGTACGCAGATCGCTCACATGATGGTCTGCGGGTGGGCAGCTGCTGCACCCCTCCGAGGTGTACAACTCCAGCAGTGCCACCGTGTGGGCGGGACTATGCTTGCTGCACACTTGTGCAATGGCCGGCGACAAGGTGCCGCACAGGGCAAGGCACAGGGCCAGTGTTTGAGGAATGCGTGAATTCATGACAGCTCCATGGATACGCCGGGTTGGCGCTCCTGGTTGGTCATGCCAGGCGTTGAAAACTTACAGCTGCGGTGTCACGCCGATCAATTCGATTCCTTGATCAGTCGTCCGCTGCCAAGCTGGATCGGGCGCGCATTCATCGGATACAGGCGCGCAAAGATCGCCAGTTGCTGCGTCGACAGCTGGATCGGCTCCTTCATGACCAGCCACAGCACGCCCTCGCTGCACGGTGGCGTGGTCAGCGATCCCATGTAGGTGTAGTACTCACGATGGATCGGCAGCATCTGGTTCATGTCGATCAAGGCAGTCGGCGATGTGGCTTCGTTTTTTTCCAGCGGCAGGTTGTTCCATACGGTTTGCACCAGGTTGTGGGCGGCGCCTTCGGTGATCATCGCTGCCACCACAGCCAGTCGTCCGTCGACATCCTTGTGCACCAGATGCGCCACCATCGCGAAATTGCGGCCGTTGATGCGCTCTTCCGACGGCCGATGAAAGTGGAACTGTGCCAGCTCATACATCCGCCCCATCACGGTGATGGTATTGCCCGCCCCGACGTTGACCTGAATCGTGTGACCGTTATCGAGCACGCTGAAGCGCGCCGGCTTGTAATCAAAACCGACTGGATCGAGTTCGACCTTGATGCCATCACGAATATCGATCGGCGACTGGCGCGTGCCGGTTTCGCATTTGGCCCAGGCAGGATTCAGGCGGCCCCAGCGCAACGGACCGCCCTCGCCCTCGTAATCCCAATGCGCGGCGTGCAGCTGCCCCTCCATCGATGCGTGTTCCGGCGCTGCGGCTGGCTGGCTCTTTGCCATCACTGGCTTGTGTGCGCGCGCGCGCCGGGTCGCAGCATTGGCCTGTTCCAGCCTGGCCAGGCTGGCCTTGAGCCGCATGCCAAGTTCTTCCTCGCGCTGCGCCGCCTCCTCGGCACGCGCCGCGTCGGCGGCGGCCCTGGCGGGATCTTTCAGCACGGACGGCAGCACGGCAGCGGGTGGCGGCGACGACGCCTGCTTGACAGCGGCCGCGACCGTGCCGGCCTTCGGCGCCACCTCGGACGTAATTGGCTTGGCAGCGCCCTCCGCATGGTCTTCGGCCAGGGCCGGAATGCAGAGCACACAGATCAGGACAAACATTGCAACGCGCATGAATCACCTGAACATGGAAAGGAATCGTTCTCTGATAACGGTCGCCGCGCCGGTTACTTGAGTTACCGCTCGAAATACAACCGGCCGTTCTGGCGATGGCCGCGATCCGGACGAAAAAAAACCCCGCTGCAAGATGCAGAGGGGTTTTTGAAACTGACAGTCGACTGCAGGCCGAAGCCTGCGCCCGATCAGAACTTGTGACGAATGCCCAGGTTGAAGGCTTTATCGTTCGAACCGCCGCTGATGGCGTTACCAACCGTGTACTTGGCGCCGTTGTCATTGCTGATACGTGCATAAGCCGTATAGAAGTCGGTACGCTTCGACAGCGCGTAGGTGTAACCAACGGCGACCTGGTTGGCGTCCTGGTTCAGCGACGACTTGTCATCACGACGGATGTACGACACCAGGAAGGTGTTTTGGCCAAACGGGACAGTTGCGCCGACCAGCACGTTGCTGGTGTCGAGCGTTGCGTCGTCTTTGTCTTTACGATAAGCCAGCGACAGTTTGACAACAGCGAAATCATACGAACCGGTCAACTGGGTGTACTTGGTTGCCAGTGTTCCCAGTGCGTTCTGGTCTTTTTCATACGACAGGCGGGCCACGATCGGACCTGCTGCGTAACCCAGGCCAGCGCCGATGGTGCGCTTTGCGGAGGTGTTGCCGGCAACTTCGCCGAAACCGTACTGCAACGTACCCGACATGCCGGTAAAGCTTGGCGTCGTGTAGTTAACCATGTTGTTGTTACGCGAACCGACCGGGTATGTGAACAGGTTGGTCGACGAACCGGCCAGGCCTGTGCCAAATGGATCAACTTCGTCCAGGGCGATAAATTGTGCCTGGTATTGACGACCCAGCGACAACGAACCGAAACCACCGGCCAGACCAACCCATGATTGACGACCGAAAGCCAGATTGCCCTGGTTGAAACCGCCGGTGTCAGCTGCAATACCTGTTTCGAGTTGGAACTGCGCTTTCAAACCGCCGCCCAGGTCTTCCGTACCCTTGAAGCCCAAACGCGAACCCGACTCGATACCGCTGTCCAGTTTCGTGACGCTGGCGCCCAGATTGCCCGACTCACGCACCAGACCGATATCGACGATACCGTATGCGGTAACCGAAGTTTGTGCTGACGCGACGCCAGCGAAGGCGCCAAATACGGCCAAGGCCAAAAGCGATTTTTTCATGAAGGGTTCCTAAGGGTTATTAAAAGAAATTGACATCTCGTGGCGCTCCGGCTCGATACCATTTTGTGGCATCACCGACGACCCCGTTTTTAAAAGCTTTACCGCTGATACATCGCACCATCATCACAAAACAAACAGAACTGTCTGAAACGTATTGCCGAAAGTGCATGCGTAGATTCTACATATTTAATGGAAAAATTACGCCGTTTTCAGAATGGCAAGCGGGCGACGCAGGGCAATCCGGACGGAATAAAACAAGGCAGGATCGTCAATTCTGAAAAGAAGATTCGGCCAATACGCCATCGGCATTGGCCCTCCATGCCGCACCACGCGCCACTCGACGGGCTCCGGCAGCGCGGCAGCGCGGCCGGGAAGATCGCATCAAAAATGACGCTTTTCATAGGCGGAGGACGCAATTCAATGGCACTGCGAGCAGGCCGCCATGCGGCGCCGAAACGCCAAATTTTCTGCCGTTTGCCGTGTCGACGGCGCGCGCAAAAAAAACTTCGAATTCGCGATGAAAAAAAGTTAGCGCCGGGCCTAAAACTGTCTCAGATAAGCAACGTTCTGGCGGGCTTTCTCGGTCGAAAATGCGTTCGGTTGAATAATTTATCCAAATCAATTGATCATCGAGTGGGAAAAATTCCAAATATCCGGGAATGGCCGCTTTTTCGGATTGCCATTTCCGTCAACGTCGCATCTGCCTCGGGCCAGCAGCGCCTGCTACGGTAAAATGGTGCGCTTCCGCCAACGAACAACGTCCGCCTATCCATGAGCAAGCCCCACACCGCCAGCGCCCCGGTCGAACCCGCACCAGCATCGAATTTTTTGCGCAGCATTATTGACGCCGACATTGCCAGTCAGAAGTACGCCAACCGCACCGACACAGCAGGCCAGGCATTACCCCAGGTGATCACCCGCTTCCCTCCGGAGCCGAATGGATACTTGCACATTGGACATGCCAAATCGATCTGCCTCAATTTCGGGCTGGCGCGCGATTACCAGGGCCGCACCCATCTGCGCTTTGACGACACCAATCCAGCCAAGGAAGAGCAGGAATATGTCGACACCATCCTTGATTCGGTGCAGTGGCTGGGATTTAGCTGGACGCAGGATGGGGTGGCCCATTTGCATTACGCCAGCGATTATTTCGAGCGCCTGTATGCGATGGCCGAATACCTGATTACCGCCGGGCATGCGTACGTCGACAGTCAATCGGCCGACGACATGGCGGCCAATCGCGGCAACTTCAACCAGCCCGGCAAGGATTCGCCGTTTCGCAATCGTCCGGCGGCCGAATCGCTGGCGATGTTTCGGCGCATGAAGGCGGGCGAATTTGCCGACGGCGCGCACATCCTGCGGGCCCGGATCGACATGGCCTCGCCCAACATGAATCTGCGCGATCCGGCCATCTACCGGATTCGGCACGCCCATCATCACCGTACCGGCGACGCCTGGTGCATCTATCCGATGTACGACTACACCCACCCGATTTCGGATGCGCTCGAAAACATCACGCACTCGATCTGCACGCTTGAATTCCAGGATCACCGTCCGTTCTATGACTGGATTCTGGAGCGCATGGCCGAAGGCGGCTTCTTTGCCAAACCATTGCCGCACCAATATGAATTTGCCCGTCTCAACATGACGTACGTGGTCACCAGCAAGCGCAAGCTGCGCGAACTGGTTGAAGAGCACATCGTCGATGGTTGGGATGATCCGCGCATGCCCACCCTGGTCGGCATGCGCCGGCGCGGGTTCACGCCGGAGGCGATCCAGCTGTTCTGCGAGCGTACCGGCGTCACCAAATCCGACAGCTGGATCGACATCGCCACGCTCGATGGCTGCCTGCGCGAAGACCTCGACCCCAAGGCGCCGCGCGCGACGGCCGTGCTGCGTCCGTTAAAACTGGTGATCGACAACTTCCCGGCGGACGAAGTGATCGACTGCCATGCACCGGTGCATCCGCAATTCCCCGAGCGCGGCAATCGCACGGTGCCAATTTCCGCCACGCTGTGGATCGAACAGGACGACTTCATGGAAGTGCCGAGCAAGGGCTATTTCCGTCTGTTCCCGGGCAACAAGGTGCGCCTGCGCTATGGTTTCGTGATCGAATGCACCGGCTGCGACAAGGACGCCGACGGCAATGTCATTGCGGTGCATTGCAACTATTTCGCCGACAGCAAATCCGGCACCGAAGGCTCCGCCAATTACAAGGTCAAGGGCAATATTCACTGGCTCAGCGTGGCCCATGCGCTGGAAGCCGAAGTGCGGCTGTATGACCGCCTGTTCACCGATCCGCAGCCGGATGCCGGCGGCAAGGATTTCAAGCTGGCCTTGAATCCGAACGCCAAGGAAGTGGTTACCGCGTTTGTCGAACCCGGTCTGGCCACGGCCCGCCCGGACGACAAGTTCCAGTTCGAGCGGCACGGCTATTTCGTCGCTGACCGGGTCGACGCCAGCGCCACCCGTCTGGTCTTCAACCGCATCACCACGCTCAAGGACAGCTGGGCAAAATAATCCCGGCGCATCACGATCATGACTCTCACCACCTGGATTACCTTCGTCGTCGCGGCCTGCATCATCGCCATTTCCCCCGGCTCGGGCGCAGTGCTCTCGATGTCGCATGGCCTGGCGTGGGGTGTCAGAAAAACCAGCGCGACCATCGCCGGCCTGCAGATCGGCCTGCTTCTGGTGCTGGCAATCGCCGGCGCCGGGGTCGGTTCACTGCTGCTGGCATCCGAAGTCGCATTCAATGTCGTCAAGGTCATCGGCGCGATGTATCTGATCTGGCTCGGCGTGAGCCAATGGCGCGCCAAAGTGATCGTGACAGACACCCAGACCGTGACCCGTTCGGCCGCTCCACACTGGCGCCGCCGCATGCTGACCGGGTTCCTGACCAACGCCACCAATCCGAAAGGGATCATCTTCATGGTCGCGGTGCTGCCGCAATTCATCTCGCGCGATGCGGCGCTGCTGCCGCAGTTGCTGATTTTGGCGGCGACGATGTGTATCATCGATCTCGTGGTGATGCACAGCTACGCCCTGGCTGCGTCGTCCATGCAGCGCTACTTTCATGACGCCCGCGCCATGCGCAGGCAAAACCGGTTTTTTGGCGGCGTGCTGATGGCGGTGGGCACGGCGTTGTTTTTCGTAAAACGGACCACGGGCTGAACCGCAATAGCGACAGACAATCCCTAAAAATACCAATGATCGGCAGTCGATCCGACGCCTGATGCTATTATTTTTTCGCAGTCGACTGGCACCCGGGAGCACGGTTGCAGTCATGATTTCGTGAAGGCGTCCAGGTGATGGTCAATCCCACTCCCACTTCTGCACCGATCGAACTGCCCTCGCGGCTGGCTTTTCTGCAGGGCAGCCTCACCCCAATTCTTGCCTGGCCTGCGCTGTGCCTGTTGCTGGCGGCGCTGGTCTGGGCGCTGACGCTGTCAATCGTTCGCGCCGACCGCGCCTTCCTCGATGCCAACGCGCGCAAGAACGCCTCCTATATTGCGACCGGCTATGCACAACATCTGACCCGCCTGATCGATCAGGCCGACCAGATTGCGCTGCATGTGCGCTTTGACCGGGAGCAGCTCAATACCGGCTTGCGCCTCGATGTACTGCGCCGCAACGGCCTGTTCCCGGACACTGGGCTGCTGCAGGTCAGCGTCATCGACCGCAACGGCACGCCGGTGACCAGCACCCTGCCGCTGGATCACCCCGCTAACGTGGCCGATGCGGCGTATTTTCAGGCCCAACGCGATAGCGTGGCCGACCGGCTGTTCATCGGCAAACCGGTTGCGGGCGGCTTGATCGACCGGCCATCCATCGCACTGTCGCGACGTTTGCAGGACCGCGACGGCAACTTCGACGGCGCCGTGGTGGTGTCGGTCGAGCCAGGCTATTTCAGTGCGTTTTTCGACCGCTCCAGCCTGGGTCAGGCCGACCTGCTGGCAGTGCTCGGCAAGGACGGCACGGTGCAGGGTTCGCGCATCGGCAACACGGCGTATCCGACCACCAGTCCGGCGCTGCGCAAGGTGCCGTCGATGAATCCGCCGCAGCGCGGCGTGACCCGCATCGCCGACCCCGATACCTTTGCCGATGGCGAACCGCGCTACCTGGCCTGGCAAGCCCTGGGCGCGTATCCGTTCGTGACGCTGGTGGGCCTGTCCGAACAGCAACTGCTGGCGCCGTATGTCGATATCTGGAACACCTACCGGCGCGGCGCCATCGGCGCCAGCGTGTTCCTGTTGCTGCTGTCGGTGGTCGGTGCCAGCCTGTCGATCCGGCTGGCGTGGCGCAAGCATCAGGCCGAGCAGGTCAAGCGCACCTACCGCATCGCTACCGAAGGCGGCAACGAGGGCTTCTACATGGTGCGCGCATTGTTCGACAGCGAGCAGCACATCACCGATTTCCTGATCGAGGACTGCAACGAGCGTGGCGCGCTGCTGATCGGCGCGCGCCGCGACGCGCTGCTCGGCACGCGCTTCAGCGATCACTACAGCGGCATCCAGAAAGAGGTCGTGCTCAATACCTTTCGCAATGCCATGCATGCCGGTTTCTTCGAAGATGAATTCAAGGTCACCGATGACAGTCCGTTGCACGGCAACTGGCTGTATCGCCGCCTGGTGCGCTCCGGCACCGGCCTGGCCATGACGCTGCGCGACATCACGGCCGCCAAGAAGCATCACAACGAACTGGCCCGCGTGGCCAACGAGGACGCCCTCACGTCACTGCCAAGCCGGCACTGGCTGACCACCTTTCTGCCCGAGGCGCTGGTGCGCGCGGCAAACGCCGGCACCATGCTGGCGTTGCTGTTTGTTGATCTGGACGGCTTCAAGGGCGTCAACGATACGCTTGGTCATGCCGCCGGCGACGAGCTGTTAAAGCAGGCTGCGATGCGACTGAAATCGGTGCTGCGCCCGACCGACAACGTGGTGCGACTGGGCGGCGATGAATTCACCGTGATCCTGGAGCCGATCATGGTCGAAGCCGATGCAACCCGCGTGGCGGTGCGCATTGTCGAGGCGTTCAGTACACCGTTCGAATTGTCACAGGGCGTCAAGTCAGTCGGCGCCTCGGTCGGCATCGGCATGTACCCGCGCGACGGCCGTGAACAGGAGGCGTTGCTCAGGAATGCCGACACGGCCATGTACCGCGCCAAATCGGAGGGCAAGAATCAATACCGCCTGTACGAGCCCGACGACGAAGCCGAATCATCGCACCACAAAGTGTGACCGGAACGACGCAGACAACTGTTTTTCGTACCACTGCACCAGATGGTCGAAACGCTCGGTCTGACTGGCTGGCATCGCCACCGCAGTACCCTTGAGGCGCGCCGGATCGAACGGCTGGCCCAGCTTGCGCAGCTCGTAATGCAGGTGCGGTCCGGTCGCCAGACCGGTCATCCCGACAGCGCCGAGAATGTCACCCTGGCGCACCGCCATGCCCGCCTTCAATCCTTTGCTGAACGATTGCAAATGCCCGTAGTACGTCGACATGCCATCGCCATGCCGCACCAGCACCAGATTGCCGTAGCCGCCGCGCACACCGGCGAACTCGACCACGCCGTCGGCCGTAATGCGCACCGGCGTGCCGGCTGGCGCACCATAGTCGATACCGGTATGGGCCCGCCACAAATGCAGGATCGGATGAAAGCGCGCCACCGAGAACGCCGAGGTGGTGCGGGAAAACAGGATGGGCGATTGCAGGAAGGTGCGATTCACCGCGCGGCCGTCGGCGGCGAAGTAATGCGAGGGTCCGCCGCTGGCATCGTCGAACAGATACGCCGTGCGCGTATGCCCCGGGGTCACCAGCCGCGCGGCGAGAATCCGTCCGGGGCGGCCGATCTGCCCGTCATTCATCGTCATTTCGAACAGCACCGTGCCCTTGTAACCCTGCGTCAGATCGCGATGGAAATCCAGCTCGCCGGAAAAAATCTCGACCATTTGATCGACGATCGCCTCCGGCAAGCCCATCGAATCGGCGGCCAGATAGAACTCGCCGCCGCTGGCCATGGCGGCCGGCTGCTGTTCGCCATCGCGGGTGGCTTCGCGAATGCGCAGCTCGCCCTCGACATAGCGCGCCATGAGCATCTGGCGTGCCGACAGCGAATAGAACACGGCATAGGGCGTGCGCGAATTACTCCATTCAACCCAGACCTTGCTGCCACGCACCGGCCGCAACGGCCAATCGTGCGCCTCGGTGTGCGCCAGGATTTCGGTCCACGCATCGTCGGGCACATGCAGTCGCGCCAGCACCGTTTGCCAGCTATCGTTCTGCCCGACCGTCAGCGGTCCGCTGCGTTCGCGCGGCGGCGCTGCTTTCGGCGACGGCGTTTCGAAGCGAAAATCCTGTGGCGCAATAGTTGCCGCCTCCCCACGCGCATCGCCCACGGTCACGCCGAAGGACACCACCTCGAGCACCGGCTCTGCACCGGCTGCCGCAGCGCTCCCCGTCAGCAGCAGCGCGCTCACCAATACTTCCAGAAGAAAAAAAACCAGATAGTTCAAACGGCCATCCCGTGATTGCAAACAAGGCCCTCATGCTATCCCGAACGCTGCCGTTACCGTCAAATGCTGCGCGCGGAATGCCGATCAAAGGCGCCCCGCGGCCGGTTTTAGGTTTACACTCGCGCCCAACCATGTCGATCAGAAAGACCCGCAATGCCCGCCTCCGAACGTCCTGTTGACTCTCCCGACGCGTGGACGCTGCCGCGCGATGCGATGCATGCGGACGATCCGCTGGCCCAATGCCTGATCACCCTGACACGCCTGCGCAATGAGCCGCATTCGTTGCAGGCCCTGACGGCCGGGCTGCCCCTCGAAGACGGCCGCCTGACGCCGGAACTGTTCATTCGCGCCGCCGCGCGCGCCAACCTGTCGGCGCGCATCGTCAAGCGGCCGCTGGCGCGCATCAGCCAATTGACGCTGCCGGCCGTGCTGCTGCTGCAGGACGCCCAGGCCTGCATCCTGACGCACCGCAACAGCGACGGTACGCTGCGCATCATCCAGCCGGAATCGGGCGACGGCGAACTCGACATGACGCTCGCTGCGCTGCAGGAGTGCTACAGCGGCTACGCGTTGTTCGTGCGTCCGGTGTTCCGCTTTGACGGCCGCGCCGACAGCATCGAGAGTCGCGTCAGCGGCCACTGGTTCTGGAGCACCCTGCGGCAAAGCTGGCCGATCTATGCCGAAGTCCTGATTGCCTCTTTTTTGATCAATGTGTTTGCACTGGTGATGCCGCTGTTCACGATGAACGTGTACGACCGGGTGGTGCCGAACCAGACCTTCGAGACGCTGTGGGTGCTGTCGCTGGGGGTGGCGGTGGTGTTCATCTTCGACTTCGCCATGCGCAGCCTGCGCGGCTACTTTCTCGACGTCGCCGGCAAGAAGATCGACCTGACCCTGTCCGCGGCGATCTACGAAAAAATCCTGGCGATCCGGCTGGCGTCGCGGCCCAAATCGGTCGGCGGCTTTGCCAACACCCTGACCGAGTTCGAATCGTTCCGTGAATTCCTGACCTCGGCCACCATCACCACCGTCATCGACATGCCGTTTACCGTGCTGTACTTGCTGATCATCTGGTGGGTCGGTGGCTGGCTGGTGCTGGTGCCGCTGGTGGCGATTCCGCTGATCCTGATTCCCAGCATTCTGCTGCAGGGGCCGCTGGCGCGCGTGATCAACCAGACCTTCCGGGTTGGCGCGCAACGCCAGGCCACGCTGATCGAAACCCTGTCCGGACTCGACACGATCAAGGCGATCTCGGCCGAAGGTCCGGCGCAGCGCCGCTGGGAGCAACTGATCGGGCAGATCGGCAAGCTCAGCCTGCGCGCGCGCCTGCTCTCGGCGGCCAGCATCAATGCCGGCGTGCTGGTGCAGCAACTGGCCAATGTGGCGCTGATCATCGTCGGCGTCTACCTGATCGCCGACAAGGCGCTGTCGATGGGTGCGCTGATCGCCTGCACCATGCTGGCCGGTCGCACGCTGGCGCCGCTGTCGCAGGTGGCGGCGCTGGCGACGCGCTTCCACCACGCGCGCTCGGCCCTGATGGGACTCGACCGCATCATGAACCTGCCGGTCGAACACCCGCCCGGAAAGAGCTTTGTGCACCGACCCGACTTTCAGGGTGGCGTGGAATTCCAGAACGTCAGTTTTGCGTACCCCGAATCGCCCGTCGAGGCGCTCAGCAAAGCCTCCTTCAAGATCGCGCCGGGCGAACGGGTTGGCATCATCGGGCGCATCGGCTCCGGCAAATCGACCATTGAAAAGCTGATCCTCGGCCTGTACCAACCCGGTGAAGGGTCGATCTGGATCGACGGCATCGACCAGCAGCAACTCGACCCGGTCGACCTGCGCCGCAATATCGCCTATGTGCCGCAGGACCCGGTGCTGTTCTTTGGCAGCGTCAAGGACAACATCGTGATGGGCGCGCCCTATGTGGACGACGCGGCCATGCTGCGCGCCGCCGACATTGCCGGCGTCACCGATTTCGTCAACCGCCACCCGCAGGGATTCGATCGTGCCGTGGGTGAACGCGGCGATGGCCTGTCCGGCGGCCAACGACAATCGGTCGCAATTGCGCGCGCGCTTTTGCTGGACCCGAACGTGCTGGTACTGGACGAGCCCACCAACTCGCTCGACAACCGCTCGGAAGACAATTTCAAGACACGGCTGCTGCCGCAACTGGCCAACAAGACGCTGATCCTGATTACCCATCGCGCCTCGATGCTGACGCTGGTCAATCGCCTGCTGGTGGTCGAAGGCGGCCGCATCATCGCCGACGGCCCGAAGGAACAAGTACTCGAAGCCCTGTCCGGAGGAAAGCTGCATGCTGCAAAAGTTTAAGGCCATGCTGGTCCGCCTCGGTGCGCGTCTGCAGAAACTGCTGCTGCCGGCCGCTACCGACGATGCCGAACGGCGCGCCGATCTCGAATTCATGTCCGACAGCAGTGCCGCGCTGGTCGCCGGCACGCCGCGCTTCGGCTCGCTGATCATCCGCGGCCTGGTGCTGTTCATCGTGCTGGCCATCGTGTGGGCAACCTTTGCTCCCATTGATGAAATCACGATCGGCGAGGGCAAGGTGATCCCGTCCGGGCAAGTGCAGGTGATCCAGAATCTGGAAGGCGGCATCGTCGCGCAGATTCCGGTGCAGGTCGGCGATCTGGTGCAGAAGGATCAGATCGTCCTGTATCTGGACAAGACCCGCTTTTCGTCGTCGGTCGACGAAGTCACCGCCAAGTACCAGGCGCTGCAGGCCAGGATCGCGCGCCTGACCGTTGAAACCGATGGCCGCCCGTTTGCCGCGCCGGCCGAACTGGTCAAGGCCAATCCAAACGTGGTCGAAGAAGAAAAGCAGTTGCACCTGAACCGCCAGCGTGAACTCGATGCGGCGCTGACAGTGCTGCGCGAGCAAGCCAATCAGCGCGGCCAGGAGTTGCGCGAAAAGCGCGCCCGCCTGACCCAGCTCGAGGAGAGCCAGCGCCTGGTGACCAAGGAGCTAACCATCAGCAAACCGCTGGTCGCGCAGGGAGTGCTGTCGGAAGTCGAAGTGCTGCGACTGGAACGGCAGGTCAGCGATCTGCGTGGCGAAACCGAAGCCACCCGTCTGGCCATTCCGCGCATCGACCAGAGTCTGTCCGAGGCGCGTGCCAAGGTCGATGGCCAGCTTGCCAAGTTTCGCTCCGACGCCGCCACCGAACTCAATCTGGCGCGTTCCGAATTCGAACAATCGCGTGCCTCCGGCGTGGCGATGGCGGATCGGCTGGCACGCACCGCTGTGCGTTCGCCGGTGGCCGGCATCGTCAAGCAAATGAAGATCGCCACCGTCGGTGGCGTGATCCAGCCTGGCATGGATGTGATGGAAATCGTCCCGATCGAAAACAATCTGCTGATCGAAGCACGGGTGCGTCCGGCCGATGTCGCCTTCATCCATCCGGGGCAGCCGGCGACGGTCAAGTTGAGCGCCTACGATTTTTCGATTTATGGCGGACTGGATGCCAAGGTCGACAACATCACCGCCGATTCGATCACCAACGACAAGGGCGAGAGCTTCTATCTGGTGCGGGTGCGAACCCTGCGCAACAACCTCGGCGCAGGCGACAAGAACCTGCCGATCATCCCCGGCATGATGGCCACCATCCATATCCGCACCGGCAAGAAAACCGTGCTCAACTATCTGTTGAAACCCGTCATCAAGGCCAAGCAGGAAGCTTTGCGCGAACGCTGAGCGCGATGCCGGTACAATTCCGGCATCCGTTTCCGTTGAAAGTCACCGTGCCCGATCCCTTTGTTGTCTTGCAATACCTGCTGCCGAAGAAAGCCATCAACTGGTTTTCCGGGATCGTCGCCAATGGCCAGGCCGGCGCCATCACCACCGGCATAATCCGCAGCTTCGTTGCCCGTTATCAGGTCAACATGGATGAAGCCGCCAATCCGGACATCAGCAGCTATCCGAGTTTCAATGCGTTTTTTACCCGCGCGCTGCGGCCCGGCGCCCGTACCCTGGCCGAGACCGATTTCATTTGTCCGGTCGATGGCGCGATCAGCCAACTGGGTGCGATCGAACGCGACCAGATTTTTCAGGCCAAGGGCCATCACTACTCGACTACTGCGCTGGTCGGTGGCGATCACCAGCTGGCCAACCAGTTCCTCAATGGCAGCTTCGCCACCATCTATCTGAGTCCGAAGGATTACCACCGGATTCACATGCCCTGCGCGGGTCGCCTGTTGCGCATGATTTACGTCCCCGGCGACCTGTTCTCGGTGAACCCGGTGACGGCGCGCGGCGTACCGGGCCTGTTCGCCCGCAACGAGCGCGTGGTGTGTGTGTTCGAGAACGCCGACGGGCCGTTCGTGCTGACGCTGGTCGGTGCGACTATCGTCGGCAGCATGAAAACCGTGTGGCATGGCGTGGTCAATCCGCCGCGCACCCGCGCCATCCGCGAATGGGATTACAGCGACCAGCAGATCGTGCTCGGCAAGGGCGAGGAAATGGGCCAATTTCTGCTGGGTTCGACCGTGGTGATGCTGTTCCCGGCCGGACGCATCGTGCTCAATCCCGACTGGGTGGCCGGCGTGCCGGTCCGGCTCGGCGATGCGATGGGCAACATGCCGTAATCATGCAGCGCTTTTCCGTCACCATCGAACCGCAGGAGTGGACCTTCGAGGCCGACCCGTCGATGCCGCTGATGGAGGCGGCGCGGCTGGCCGGCATTACCCTGCCGAGCTCCTGCCGCAATGGCAGCTGCCGCACCTGCCTGTGCCGCTTGAGCGAGGGTTCGGTGCAGTACCGGATCGATTGGCCCGGCCTGAGTGCGGAAGAAAAAAAGGCCGGCTACATCCTGCCATGCGTGGCCCATCCGGCCTCGGACCTGGCGTTCTGGGAGCGCCGTGCGCGCCAGACCGACCCGTCGTAGTCAGATCACCCCGAGCAGCCGCAGCGCCAGCGGCAACAGCAACGCCGTCAACACGCCGGACACGCCCATCGCCAGACCGGCAAAGGCGCCCATCTCTTCACTGACCTGAAAGCCGCGCGCGGTGCCGATGCCATGCGCCGAGACGCCCAGCGCAAAGCCCATCACGCTGTGGTCGGTCACTTTCATCAGCCGCAGGATGCTGCGCGCCAGGGTCGCCCCGAGAATCCCGGTAGCGATCACCAGCACCGCCGTCAGCGACGGCAGGCCACCGATCTTCTCGGCGATACCCATCGCAATCGGCGTGGTCACCGATTTCGGCGCCAGCGACAGGATGGTTGCCTTCGACGCGCCCAGCAGCCAGGCCGTGCCCATCGCCGTGGCGATCGCCGCCGTGCTGCCGGCCAGCACGCCGACCAGCAACGCAAACCAGTCGCGGCGCAGTTTCGACAATTGCTGATACAGCGGAATGGCCAGCGCCACGGTGGCCGGCCCGAGCAGGAAATGGACGAACTGCGCGCCGTCGAAATAGGTTTGATACGGTGTGCCGGTCAGCGTCAGGACCAGCACCAGCAGCGCCACGGAAATCGCCACCGGATTGGCCAGCGGGTTGAATTTGGCGCGCTGGTAGATGGTCCACGCCAGTTGATATGCCAGCAGCGTTGCCGTTAGTCCGAGCAACGGCGAGCCCGCCAGATAAACCCAGATTTCATTGAGCCGGGGCGTCATTTCTGCAACCTGCGCACCACGGCTGCCGTGACCGCAATCGAGACCACGGTGCTGCTTGCCAGCGCCACCGCGATCGGCAGCCATTCGGCCGAGACCCGCTGTGCGTGGACCATGATGCCGACCCCGGCGGGAACAAACAGCAGCGACAGATGGCGCAGCAGTTCCATGGAGGTTGGCGCCAGTTTGGCCGCGGCGTCGCGCTTGAGCATCAGGTACACCAGCAACAACAGCATGCCGATGACCGGGCCGGGAATTGGCAACGACAACGCATGGGCGAGGCCCTCGCCGATCGATTGAAACACCAGCAGGGTGGCGAAGGTGGCAATCATGGGCAGGGTCCTGGCGGGTTCGAATCGGCCAAGTCTAGCTGATTGCCGCGACCACCACCGTGGTCTAGAACGATTCCCAGTCCGACGAGGCGGACGCCTTCGGCAAACGCGCTGGGGCCGTGCGCGGCATTGCTGGCACGGCGGCGCGCTGACGCACCGGCAATGTGCTGATCGTGGCGCTGAGTTGCGCCGACAGTTTGAAGTCGGCCAGACTGGTATTCAGGCTGACGGCCTGCTGCTGCAGCGATTCGGCGGCAGCGGCAGCCTGTTCCACCAGCGCAGAGTTCTGCTGGGTCATTTCATCCATGGCCGAGACGGCCTGGCCAATTTCTTCGATGCCGGCGCTCTGTTCGGTGCTCGCCGCAGAAATCTCCGACATGATGTCGGTAACCCGCTTCACCGACGCAACGATCTCTTCCATCGTGTTGCCGGCCTCATCCACCAGTGCCGAGCCTTTTTCGACATTTGCCACGGAGTCATTGATCAGCATCTTGATCTCGCGTGCGGCGGCGGCGCTGCGCTGGGCCAGATTGCGCACTTCCGCGGCCACCACGGCAAAACCGCGACCCTGCTCACCGGCGCGGGCCGCTTCCACCGCAGCATTCAGCGCGAGGATGTTGGTCTGGAACGCAATCCCGTCGATGACGCTGATGATGTCGGCGATCTTGCGGGCCGAGCCATTGATGTCGGCCATCGTGCTGACCACCTCGCCGACCACGCGGCCGCCGCGCACTGCGACATCGGAGGCGCTGACGACCAACTGATTGGCTTGCCGGGCATTGTCGGCATTTTGCTTGACGGTGTCGGTCATGGCCGCCATTTGCGCTGCCGTCTGCTGCAGGCTGCTGGCCTGCGATTCGGTGCGCGATGACAAATCGGCGTTGCCCGACGCGATCTCGCTGCTGGCCACATGGATCGTTTCGGACGACACCTTGATGCCGGAGATCATGCCTTCCAGCCGCAACTTCATTTCCTTCAGCGCGCCCAGCAAGCTGCTGCCGTCGTGCGTGTCGACCGTGATATCCATCGACAGGTCGCCGGCGGCAATGGTTTGCGCAATGGTGCGGGCGTATTCCGGTTCACCGCCGAGTTGCTGCCAGATCGTGCGCACCACGAAGTACGACACCACCACCAGCGACAGCGTCACAATCAGCGCCACCAGCACGCTGGTGATCAGCACGCTGCGCACGTTGGCAGCGCTATGGGCAATGCCGTTCTTGAACTGCAGCTGCGCGACTTCGTTGGTTTTGGCGAGGTCGGCTTCGAGCACCTTGAGCGATGATTGCATCGCCGCGATCGCCGGTTGCGCATCACCCTGCTCCATTTCCAGCATCAGCCGGGCCGACTTTGCCGCCGGCGCATAGTAGGCATCGAATTCGGCACCGAGCCGCGTTCCGGTCGCTTCCTGCCCCTTGATGGCGGCAAATTTCTTCATCCGCTCACGGACTTTTTTGGCTTGCTCGGCAATCAGATCGGGGCGCTTCTTGTCGCCCTCGCCGACCGCATCCTTGAAGCCGTCGGTGATCGCCTGCACGTCCGAGAGCAACAGCTTGGCCTGATCGACCACCGGATAATCGATCTCTTCGGTATTCTGGATCGACGACATCGCGGTGGTCGAGAAATAGATACTGATGACCAGTCCGACTCCAAAAATCAGCGTCGCAAGAAAAGGTAATGCCCAGATGCGGCGCTTGATACTCATGATTGGAATCGCTCCATGTCAAATTAAAAAACGGGGCCAAGCCCCGTATCGTATTTTACTTCACGGTCAACACTGCCTTGACCGAACCATCAACCGACGCCTTGTCGACGTAGCCGATCATCTTCGGATCAGCCGCGACCGCTTTCCTGACATCGGCCGCCGTGCCCAGATCCTTCGGCGGGGTACCCTTGCCGGTGAACACCAGCTTGGACCAGATCGTCTTGACCTGCGACGGTTCCTTGTCGGTCACCTTCTTGTAGAACTCGGCGCGCATCGGCGCACTTTCGGCCTGATCCACTGGCGTGAGCACAGTCGACTTTCCCAGGAAGATTTGCGCAACTTCGTCTTCCGTCATGCTTGCCGCAGCAAACTTCGGGTTGACGATCACTACCACCTCGGCCATGGCCGCGGCGCTCATTGCCGTCAGCAACAACGCCGTGACGACCTTCGAAAACATGCAATTCATGGTCAGCATCCTCAGAATACGAAATCAACACCGGCGGCAAGCACCGTGACAGGACCGGTAAAGCCCGGCGTCGGCGTCAGGAACATGCCCTGGCCGTTTTTTGGCGAGATGCGATCAAGCTGCACCTTCAGTGCCGCCGACTTGTTGAAGTCCCAGCGCACGCCGATAGTGTTGGTGCTTTGCTCGCCTTGCGTACCGGTGGTGGTCAGCGAGGTCACGCCAGCCGACAATACGCGCAGGGTAGGACCACATGAAGCAGGCCGGCCGGCCGGGCAGCTGCCAGGTACCGAGTTGGCGACCACCGTGTCGCGCTTGAGGAACGAATGGCTGGCGTACGGCAACCAGCTACCCACGCGGTAACCCGCCATCAGATATGCCGACGACGTATTGTTGATATAGCTGTCGGTGCGACGTTTCGCATATTCCGACTGCACCACGATGTTGTGCCAGTCCAGCGCCAGGCCGACCGAGGTGAACGAGGCTTTCTTGTCCTTGACTTCAAGCCGGGTTGCCAGATCGCCCATCCCGGGAATCACGAAGCCGTTGCCGGCCGCACGCAGGCCGCCAACCAGACCGTTCAAGCCCGCCGAGTTGTCGATCGTGATACGGGTGTCGGAGCGCCCGAAGCGCAGGGTCAATGGTCCGTTTTCAGCAGTGAGGTTGAGTGCCGTCAGGCGCTTTGCATCGACCGTCACGACCGAGTTCGGGCCGGTTCCGATGGTCGATTTCGAGACACCAACGCCGAGTTGACCGGTCAGTGTGGTCTCGCCAAAACTGTGCTGGTAAATCGCGTCAACGCCATCAAGCGCGTCGAGCGTTACCTGCGAGTAGACATCGGACGGCGGCCGGATCATGGTGTTGGCGTAGCCGACATTGCGATACTCGGAAATCATGTACACCGGCAAGCCCAACCGGCCGACCCGAACACTGAAGGAATCAGACAGGCGGGCCTTGAGGAATCCAAGATTGAGTTCAAGACCAATGTCATCACGCGAACTCTTGCGCGCCAGCAGCTGGCCGGTGGCCGAGAACATGGCGTTGAATTTTGCGGTCGCCTGCAGGCCGAGGTTGGAATCGACGTCGGCCTTCCAGCCGGTGCCGACGCCGGTTGGCTGCGCCGGACGGGCGAAGCGGGCGTCGTTGGTATCGCTGCGCGTGAAAGCCGCGGTACCAAAACCGCTGACCGCAATGGCTGAAACGTCGTCATCGGCATGGGCCGCGCAAACAGAAAACGGCAGCGCCACTAGCGCGGCCATCAATGGCAAAATCTTCATGTGTACACTCGGTATGAATTGGAAGGAGGTATTCGGGTCACCATCGGCGCCACGTCCGGTTGGGACGGGCGGTCAGGCAAACAGCAGATGGGTTGCATCGGGCCGTAGTGTATCGGCACTCGTTTCTTTTTGGAAATGTTTTCATCATTTACGGGTAACTGTCTTTTTTACACCACTGCTTTCGTTCAACCCATTTGCAGAATAATGCTCCATGAAAATAAAAGCCTCGAAACCCCGGTTGCAAAGCGATCCTGCTCACATAGCGTCGTTATCGATACAACAGTCCGGTGCCGGCCTGCGGCGCGTAAACTGACACGACCATCGCGCGAGACCATGCGTAAATCTGCCGCGCGGCACCGGTTCACGCCCTCGATGGCGTGCTACGCTCGACCTTCACTTATTTCCCGTCCCCATGAATCCGCTACCGCTCTTTGCCACTCCCGCCGACATCCTGCATGGCCCGCACCAGCCCGACCTGATCCGCCACGAAATCCTCGCCGACCTGTTTGAAGCGACGGCGCGACGCGCGCCTGACCAGATTGCGTTGATCTTCGAACAACGCCAGATGAGTTACCGTGAATTGAACGAGTGCGCCGATCGGGTCGCCGCCGGGTTGCTGGCCGCCGGCGTGCGCGCCGGTCAACTGGTGGGCTTGTGGCTGCCGCGCGGCATCGATCTGCTGATCGCCCAGCTCGGCATCGCCAAGACCGGCGCCGGCTGGCTGCCGTTCGATGCCGACACCCCTGTCGAGCGCATTGAAATCTGCCTGGCCGATGCGCAGGCCGCCGGCATCGTCAGCTGTACCCAAAGCGCCCTGAAACTGAACGCCGAGCGCGACACCGTCTGGACCGTCGAAGCGTTGCTGACCACCACGGCGGTGGCGCTGCGGACCGCGGCTGCGCCATCCGATCCGGCGTACGTGATTTACACCTCGGGCTCCACCGGCAAGCCGAAGGGCATCGAAATCAGCCAGGGCGCGATCTGCCACTTCCTGCGCAGCGAAAATGCGGTGCTGGGCGTGCGTGCCGAAGACCGCGTCTATCAGGGGTTCTCCGTCGCCTTCGACATGTCGTTCGAAGAGATCTGGATCAGCTACCTGGTCGGGGCGACACTCTGGCTGGCGCCGCGCGAGCTGGCCGCCGATCCGGAAGCATTGCCGCGCGCGCTGGCCGAAAACCATGTCACCGTGCTGCATGCGGTGCCAACCCTGCTGGCGCTGTTCAGCCAGGAGGTGCCGACGCTGCGGCTGATCAATCTGGGCGGCGAGATGTGCCCGCCGGCGCTGGTGGCACGCTGGGCCAAAGCCGGTCGGCAGGTATTCAATACGTATGGCCCGACCGAGGCCACGGTATCGGCCAGCCTGGCCGAGCTGCATGCCGGTGAGCCGGTCACGATCGGGCGCCCCTTGCCGAATTACGGCCTGCTGGTGGTCGATCCCGATCCGGCCAAGGCGCTGACGTTGCTGCCGCGCGGCGAGCTGGGCGAACTGTGCATCACCGGGCCGGGCGTGGCGGTTGGCTATCTGGGCCGGCCCGACCTGACGGCGGAAAAATTCCTCGACAATCCATGGTCGGTCAGCCAGTTTGACCGCCGCCTGTATCGCACCGGCGACCTGGCCCGCATCGACGCAGATGGCTGCGTCGAGTGCCTCGGCCGCACCGATTCGCAGGTCAAGATCCGCGGCTTTCGCGTTGAACTCGGCGAAATCGAAGCCGCGCTGGCGCAACAACCAGGCGTTGGCACCGTTGCCGTGCTCCTGCGCCAGCAGGACGGCATGGACCAGCTGATCGCGTTTCTGGTGCCGGACAACCCGCAACCGCCCGAGCCCGCGATACTGCGCGCGGCGCTGGCGCACATCCTGCCGCCCTACATGGTGCCGGGACACTACGAAATGCTGACGGAAATGCCGCGCCTGACCTCCGGCAAGATTGACCGCAATGCGCTCAAGGTGCGGCCGTTGCAGGTAGTTGCGCATGACGGCGCCGCCTCCGACACGCCGCAGAATGCCGCCGAGGAAGCGCTGTTTGGCGCGCTCGCCAAATTGTTTCCGGGCCAGCCGATTCGCCGCGCGATGGATTTCTTCACCGACCTCGGCGGGCACTCGCTGTTCGCCGCCCGGCTGGCATCGGCGCTGCGCGCCAACCCGCATTTTGCCCATGTCACGGTCAGCGACATTTACCGCAACCGCTTGATCGGCAGCATCGCCAACGTGCTGGCCGAGCCGCCCGCCGCCACCGTCGCCGATGCGCCGTGGACGCCGCCGGCAAGCTGGCGACGCTGGCTGTGCGGACTGGCGCAAGGGATTGCGATTCCGCCGCTGGTGGCGTCGCGCATGGTGCAGTGGCTGGCGCCGTTCTTTACGTACCATTACTTCACTGGCGAGCCGGGCGATTCGATTGCGCTGGCCATCGTGATCTCGGTCGGCGTATTCATGCTGGCAACCCTGCTCGAATTCGGCTTTGCGATCGTGGCCCATCTGCTGCTGGTGCGCAATCTCAAGGCCGGTCGCTATCCGTTATGGGGCCTGACCTACTTCCGCTGGTGGTTGTCCGATCGCGTGCTGGAAGCCGCGCCCACCTATCTGTTGAGTGGCTCGTCGCTGTACAACGGCTGGCTGCGGGCGCTGGGCGCGACCATCGGCGACGATGTGCTGATCGGCTCGATGACCCTGCGCGCAGCCCATTTGCTGACGATTGGTTCGGGCACCAGCATCGGCAATGCGACCAACTTCGAGAACGCCCGCGTTCAGCACGGCGAGCTGATCATCGGCGCCATCACGCTGGGCGAGAATTGCTGCGTCGGCTCGTACTCGATCCTGGAGGGCAATACGCGGATCGGCGACTATGGTCATCTGGATGCGCAATCGGCGCTCAGCGACGGCATGGAAATTCCGCCCGACCGGGTCTGGAGCGGCTCGCCGGCGCGCGACACCGGCGCCTTCGATCGCGCCTCCAATCCGCCACGTCCTGCGGTGACGTCGTTGCGGCTGACGCTCGAAGCCGTGTATTTCGTCATCGGTGCGCTGCTGATCACGACGCTGTTCTTCATGCCGGTGTTTCCGAGCTTCCTGCTGATCGACTGGCTGGATGACACCGAACGATTCCCCTGGATGCAGAGCGGCAATGTCGCCTTTCAACTGGCCAAGTATTTCATGATGGCGTTTCCGGCCGCGGCGGTGATGATCGTCTGCACCGCCCTGCTGTCGGCCGGCATCCGCTGGGGCCTGCTGCCAAAACTGAAGCCAGGCACCTGGCCGGTGCACAGCAATGTGTACTGCCGCAAATGGCTGGTCAACCAGATCCAGGAATCCAGCCTGCACGTGCTGCATGGCGTGTATGCGACCGTGTTCGCGCCCTTCTGGTACCGGCTGCTGGGCGCCAAGGTCGGGCGCGACGCCGAGATCTCCACCGCGCTCGGCGTGGTGCCGGACATGCTGACGCTGGGCGATGAAACCTTCATCGCCGACGCCGTGCTGCTGGGCGACGAACAGATCGACGGCGGCTGGATGACGATGCAGCCGACCGTGATTTCGCGCCGCAGTTTTGTCGGCAACTGCGCCTACATCGCCGACGGCACCGTGTTGCCGGAGAATGTCCTGATCGGCGTGTATTCGCGCGCCCCGGAAAATCATCTGATGCGCGATGGCGATACCTGGCTGGGCTCGCCGCCAATCAATCTGCCGGCACGTGAGACCGTGACCGGTTTTCCGGAACACCTGACCTTCCATCCATCGCCGCAACGCCGCCTGCTGCGTGGCGCGATCGAAGGGTTTCGCATCATTGCGCCGCACGCGATCGTCACTGCGGTCGGCTACACGGTGGTGCTGAACCTGATTCCGCTGGCCGCAAACGGCGTGTGGTGGCCGGTCATCACCAGCCTGGCCGCGACCGGGCTGGCGTACGGCATCGGCAGTTTCCTCTTCATCGCGCTGCTGAAGTGGACGCTGCTCGGCCGCTACACCAAGCGCAGCGAACCGATGTGGACCCCGTTCGTGTGGTTCTCGGAAGGCGTCTCGAGCCTGTACGAAGGGGTCGCAATCATGAACTTCATGGCTTATCTGCGCGGCACGCCGATGTTGCCGGTGGCGTTTAATCTGCTCGGCTGCAAGATCGGCAAGGGCGTCTATCTGGATACCACCGACATCACCGAATTCGATTGCGCCACCATCGGCGACCACAGCGAAATCAACGCGCTGGCTTGTCCGCAAACCCATCTGTTCGAAGACCGCGTGATGAAGATCGACCACGTCATCATCGGCAAGCGCGTCTACATGGGCCCGCGCAGTTCGGTGCTCTACAGCGCGGTGGTCGGCGACGACGCCAAGCTGGGTGCGCTAACGCTGGTGATGAAAGGTGAATTCATTCCGCCGGGATCGAGCTGGCGCGGCTGTCCGGCGGCGCCTGCGGTGTTCTGAGATGACGCTGCCGGTGCTGCCGTGGCCGGCTGCAGCGCGTGCTGTGGATGGCACGCTGGTACTCAGCGTGACGACCGCCGGCGATCGCGCCACGGCACGCCGGCAAATCCGGCAAGCCCTGCGCGACGCGCTTGGCAGTCTCCTGGGGATGGCAGCCGATGCCATTGAACTGGTCTCGGCGCCGGGACAACCCATGCGGCTGGCAGGGAGCGACATTGGCCTGTCGGTGTCGCATGAGACGGGATTATCGATTGCCGCAATCCATCTGCATGGGCCGGTGGGCGTGGACCTGATGCAGGTGCAGGTTCTGCCGGACCAGGAGCGCCTGGCCCACGATTATCTGGGGCCGCAGGCGTTGGCCGGAATCGCGGTTGCGACGAATCGCGCGCGCTGCTTTGCGCAGGAATGGACCGGCCACGAAGCGCGCCTGAAATGCAGCGGACTGGCGCTGATGGAATCGACGCCGCAGTTACAGGCGCAACTGTCCAGGATGCCGCTGCAGGCGCTGGCCTTGCCGGATGGGTATGTCGGCATGCTGGCGACCGGCCCGTCGCCATGAAAAAAGCCCGGACGAGCCGGGCGCGATCACGATGTTGCGCGCAATCAGGTGTTCAGCGTCGCATCCATCGTCACGGTCGCCTTGAGCAACTTGGAGACCGGACAACCGACCTTGGCCATGTTCGCGATTTCGGCAAATTTGGCCTGGTCGGCGCCGGGGATGGTTGCCGTCACGGTCAGGTGACTGGCAGTGATTTCGTAGCCGTCGCCGATTTTCTCCAGCGTGACCGCAGCCTTGGTCTCAATCCGTTCGGGCGTCAATCCGGCCTGTCCCAACATCATCGACAGCGCCATCGAAAAACAACCGGCATGCGCGGCGCCAATCAGTTCTTCCGGATTGGTGCCCTTGCCACCTTCGAAGCGCGAATTGAATCCGTAGGGTGCGTCACGCAGCACGCCACTTTCGCTGGAGATGGTGCCGCCGCCGTCCTTGATGCCGCCCTTCCAGACGGCTGATGCGTTCTTGATCATGATGGCTTCCTGTGTGTTGGTGAAGGATTGCCCAGTGTGCGCGCCGCTGCCGCGCCGGTCTGTGTGACCGCGCACACTTAGCGCCCTATTGGGATTTGCCTTGCCGCACCCACTCACGCAAGGCCGTCATCGTATTGTCGACGTGCCGATCAGGGTTGAGGCTGCTGTAGCGATAAATGATCTTGCCGTTCGGGGCAATGACGAACGAGATCCGGTTGGCATAATCGGGCCGGTTGGTCATCAACGCATCGTAGGACTTGACGATGGTCAGCTGCGGATCGCTGGCAACCGGAAACTGGCCGCGACAGGCCGCCACCGAAAACTTCTTTTGCACGTCGATATCGTCGCGTGACACCCCGACCACCGTCGCGCCCAGTTCCCTGAATTCCGGAATCGCTTCGGCGAAGCGATGCGCCTCGATGCTGCAGCCATTCGAGAAAGCCTCCGGAAAAAAATACAGCACCACCGGTCCCTTTTGTAATTCGTTGCGCAGGGAATAGTCGAACACCTCGCCATTGACTGTCGCCCTGGTGGTGAAATCCGGTGCGACTTCGCCGATGTCGAGCGCGGCCAGGCTTTGACCGCATAGCAATGCCAGGCCCAGCGCGGCGAGCAGATGTTGCAGCTTCATGTTGCCTCCTCGTTCGCAGTTCTTCATCACAACAACTCATCCGGAATCAACGGCGACAGCAGCCAGGATTTGAAGCGCAGAAAGCGCGTTGAATCCGGCTCGCTGTGCAGCACCATCTCCTTCTCGTCATCCATGCTCAGCCATTCGAGTTGCCCGGTCAATGGCGACAGGCGCACGCGGTAAGCGCTTTGCAGGCGGTCGATGTCGATGATGTGAATCAGTTCGCGCGCCAGTTCGGGACTGTCGACGACGGCGCCGAGCTCGGTATTGACAGAAGCGGAGCGCGGGTCGAGATTCATCGAGCCGATGAACGACGTCTTGCGGTCGATCACGACCAGCTTGGCATGCAGTCGTCCGAGCGAGGCGCCAAACAGGAAGGGGTGCATGTTTTGCTTCACGCGCCGGCCACTCAACTCATACAGGTCGACACCGATGCGCAGCAGTTCTTCGCGATAACGGCTGTACCCGACATGCACGATGAATTCATCGGTCGCCGCCAGCGAGTTGGTCAGCAAGGTCACTTTCACGCCGCGCGCACGCAGGCTGCGCAGCAACGCCATGCCATTTTTTCCAGGAACAAAATACGGCGAGGACGCCACCACCTCGGTGCGCGCCATGCGGATCGCTTCGTAGACGTTGTAGGTCACGCTGGTTTCCGCCAATTCACCGTGGGGATCGTCGAACGGCTTGTCGGGGTGATCGGCAAACACATACGCCGCGCCCCAGATCAGGCCAAGCCGGCCGCCATCCAGATCGTCGGCGATCGGTCCGTAGCCGAGGATGTCGTTGCTGGCCAGCTTGTCCGGCGCCGGTGTGTGCGCCGGCCCGGTGAGTTCGTCGAACTGCGCCATCAATTCGGTGCGCGACAACGCCGAGTGCGCCACCGCCGTCAGCGGATAAGCGGCGGCACTGTTCCAGTAGCGGTCAAACAGTGCCTGCAATGGCGCGACGATGAAGCCGACGGTGAAGGCGTCGACGTCGATGAAGTTCTCATTCATGCTGCGCAGGTAATATTCATCGGCGACGTTGCGCCCGCCAATGATCGCCATCGCGCCATCGGCAACAAACAGCTTGTTGTGCATGCGGTGATTGACCCGGCCCCAGTCCGGGAACGAGGTGGCAAAACGCGCCGGCAAGCCGTGGGCGCGGGCGCAACAGAAGGGATTGAACAGCCGCACTTCGACGTTCGGATGGGCAGCAAAACCGAGCAGGAAGTCATCCTGCCCGCCGTTATACAGATCGTCCAGAAACAGGCGCACGCGCACGCCCCGATTGGCGGCGTCGCGCAGCGCACGCATCAGCAGGCGGCCGCTGTTGTCGTTGGCGAAGTGGTAGTACTGCACATCCAGCGAGACTTCGGCGCGGCGCGCCAGCTGCAGGCGTGCATCGAAGGAGAACGTCCCCAGCGGCATCAGCCGAAAACCGGACAGCTCGGGCGACGGCAGCGACGTGGCGGCAATCCGGCCCAGCGTGGTGCCGCTGCTCAGGGGGATGGCTTCACCGTTGAAAGCATCGTCGCGGTCAATCACCGGCAGGCCGGCGCATCCCGCCAGCACGCACAGCGCCAGCACCGCAAGCGGTTGGCGCAACGATGAAAAAACACGGGAAAGGATTCGCATGGCGCCTCGGGACAGGAACCCAGACAGTAGCAGAAGCGATCAGGACGGTGCGCGAAACAGTTTGCGCAATTGCGCTGCGGCCATGACGAGGATCGCCACGCCCAGTCCCAGCAGCGTGATCGCGCCGACATGCTCGCGCACCAGCGGCACATTGCCGAAAAAATAGCCGGCGCCCAGCAGCCCGACGATCCACAACAGCGCGCCACCGCACACCGCCAGCGCGAACGGCCGCAACGCCATGCCCGAGATGCCGGCCACGAAGGGTGCAAAGGTGCGCACCACTGCAATGAACGGCGACAGCAAGAACGTCTGCCGCCCGCGCGTGGCATAAAAGGCGTGGGTGCGATCCAGCGCTTTCCGGTTGATCCAGCCGACGCCGCCCGCGTACAACCGCTTTCCGAGCGCCCGCCCGATCAGATAATTGACGACACTGCCAGCCACGGTCGCCACCAGCAAGACCGGAATCAGGATCCAGATCTGCATGATCCCGGCGGCGCAAAAGGCGCCGCAGACAAACAGCAGCGGGTCACCGGGCAAGAAGAACAGCGGCAAGAATGCCAGCTCACAAAAAATGATGCCGAACAGAATCAGATACACGCCGGCGCCGTGGCTCGCGCCGGCCATCGCGATGGTCTGGTCGATGTGCAGCAAGGCGTGGAACAGATGACCTGGGTCGATAGGCATGGTTGCGCGGGGGTTCAGGTTGAGGGGCGGTCCACATGGTACCTGCGCCGGGTGACGGCGCCATGAAATGGTAGCGCCAATCGTGCGTCCGTTGCGTGCGAGGTTTAGCCGGTTCAACGCAATAAAGTATCAACTGTGCGTTTTTTAGTATCAGGCCGATGCCGCACTGAGTGATAAATTCGACAACACGATGCCACACCACCTGGCACGATAAAAACGGAGACCTCATGAAAAACCACTACGCCGCACTCGTTTGCGCCGGCCTCTGCATCGCCGGCAGCGCTCAGGCCACCGACCTGGTCATCGCCACGGTCAATAACGGCCACATGATCGAAATGCAGAAACTGGGAAAAAATATCGAGCAAGCCAATCCCGATATCACCCTGAAATGGGTCACCCTCGAAGAAGGCGTGCTGCGGCAACGCCTGACCACCGACATCGCCACCAAGAGCGGCCAGTTCGACGTGATGACCATCGGCCTGTACGAGGCGCCGATCTGGGGCAAGCGCGACTGGCTGGTGCCGATCAAGCCGGATGCCAGCTATGACGTCGACGATCTGCTGCCGAGCATCCGCAGCGGCTTGTCGGTCGACGGCAAGCTGGTCGCCGCGCCATTTTATGGCGAAAGCTCGATGATCATGTACCGCGCCGACCTGGTGAAAAAAGCCGGCATGACGATCGAAGACCGTCCGACCTGGGAGCACCTGCGCGACGTCGCTGCCAAGATCCATGATCCGGCGCACGGCGTGTACGGGATCTGCCTGCGCGGCAAACCGGGCTGGGGCGACAACATGGCGCTGATCACGACCATGGCCAATTCGTATGGCGGCCAATGGTTCGACATGGGCTGGAAGCCGCAACTGACCTCCAGGCCGTGGCAGGATGCGGTGACGATGTACGTCGATCTGTTGACCAGGTACGGTCCGCCGGGCTCATCGTCGAACAGCTTCAACGAAATCCTGGCGCTGTTCAACCAGGGCAAGTGCGGCATCTGGATCGACGCCACCATCGCTGCCTCGTTCATTACCGATCCGAAGCAAAGCAAGGTCGCCGACCAGGTCGCGTTTGCGCAGTCGCCGGTGGCTGTCACCGACCGTGGCGCGAACTGGCTGTGGTCGTGGGCGCTGGCCATTCCGAAGAGCACCACCAAGGTCGACGCCGCGCAGAAATTCATCAACTGGGCCACCTCGAAAGAGTACATCGCGCTGGTAGCGAAAGAAAACGGCTGGGCCAATATCCCGACCGGCACGCGCAAGTCGACCTATGCCAATCCCGAGTTCAAGAAGGCGGCACGCTTTGCCGATGCCGAAGCCAAGGCACTGAACTCGACCGACCCAGCCAATAGCACCTTGCCGAAGTCACCGTATGTCGGCGTGCAATTTGCCTCGATTCCGGAGTTCCAGGCAATCGGCGTGGCGGTTGGGCAGCAGCTGAATTCGGCGCTGACCGGCAAGCAGACCGTCGCCAAGGCGCTGGCAACATCGCAACAGGTCGCCGAGCGGGAAATGCGCAAAGGGAATTACATCAAAAATTAAGTCGCGCGGACTTTTTTTCCCTGCGCTGCCGGCTTCGTCGGCAGCGCCTCCTGCTTGCGAGGTCCCATGAACCGACTGATGCCCCGGCTGCTGTTGAGCCCTGCCGTGGCAACGCTACTGATCTGGATGATCGTGCCGTTGCTGATGACGATTTACTTTTCCTTTGCCCGCTACAACCTGATGCAGGCCGGCCCGCTTGAATTTGCCGGGCTGGACAATTTCAACTATTTCTTCACCGATGCGGCCTTTGGCCCGGCGGTGCGCAACACCCTCACGCTGCTCGGCACGGTCATGGCCCTGACCATCGTGCTGGGCATCGCGCTGGCGCTGCTGATCAACGAGCCCTTCGTCGGCCGCTCGGCGGTGCGGGTGTTGCTGATCTCGCCATTCTTCGTGATGCCGGCGGTGAACGCGCTGATGTGGAAACACATGATGATGAATCCGATCTACGGCCTGGTCGCCCAGGTCACGCTGTTTTTTGGCGGCACCCCGATCGACTGGCTGGCGGAATATCCGCTGGCCTCGATCATCGCCATGATCACCTGGCAATGGCTGCCGTTCGCCTGCCTGATTTTCATGACCGCGCTGCAGTCGATGGATCGCGAACAACTCGAAGCCGCGCGCATGGATGGCGCCAATTACTGGCAGCAGCTGCGCTATCTGTATCTGCCGCATCTGGGCCGTCCGGTGGCGGTGGTGATGATGATCGAGATGATCTTCCTGCTGTCGGTGTTTGCTGAAATCTTCACCACCACGGGCGGCGGTCCCGGCTTCGAGACCACCAATGTCGCCTTCATGATTTATTCGCAGGCGCTGCTCGGCTTCGACGTCGGCGTGGCCTCGGCGGGCGGCTTGTTCGCGGTGCTGCTGGCGAATGTGGCGGCGATCTTTTTCATCCGCCTGATCGGCAAGAACCTCGACAAATGAAGGCGGCCATGAACCACATCACGTTTTCCGGCAGCGTGCGCACCCTGGCTGCATGGCTGTGCGCGTTGCTGATCTTCTTTCCGATCTTCTGGCTTGGACTGACCGCTTTCAAGACCGAAGCCGAAGCCATCGCACTGCCGTCCTCGCTGTTCTTTACGCCGACGCTGGACAGTTTCATCGAAGTCCAGCGCCGCAGCAACTACCTCGGCTATGCGATGAACTCGCTCATTACCAGCGCCGGCTCGACCCTCATCGGCTTGCTGATCGCGATCCCGGCGGCATTCTCGATGGCATTCTCGCAAACCGCCCGCACCAAGGACCTGTTGATGTGGATGCTGTCGACCAAGATGCTGCCGTCGGTCGGCGTGCTGGTGCCGATCTATGTCCTGTATCAGCAATTCGGCCTGCTCGACACCCGGCTCGGACTGACCCTGATATTTACGCTGTCGAACCTGCCGATCATGGTCTGGATGCTGTACGCCGCGTTCAAGGAAATCCCGCGTGAAATCCTCGAAGCCGCACGCATGGACGGCGCCGGCCTGCTGCATGAATTCCGCCACGTGGTGATGCCGCTGGGACTGGGCGGGATTGCCTCGACCGCGCTGCTGTGCCTGGTGCTGTCGTGGAACGAATCGTTCTGGTCGCTCAATCTCGGCGCCGCCCATGCCGGCACGCTGGCATCGCTGATTGCCTCGTATTCGAGCCCGGAAGGATTGTTCTGGGCCAAGCTGTCGGCCGCCTCGTTGATGGCGATCGCGCCCATCGTGGTGTTCGGCTGGTTCTGTCAACGACAGTTGGCGCAGGGCCTGACGTTCGGCGCTGTCAAGTAACGCCGCTGGCAATTAACGCATTACGGGGAATTCACATCATGGCCTTTCTGACACTGCGCAACATCGAACAATATTTTGGCGACCACCATGCCATCAAGGGCATCGACCTGGAAATCGAACAGGGCGAATTCATCGTCTTCGTCGGCCCCAGCGGTTGCGGCAAATCGACCTTGCTGCGCCTGATCGCCGGGCTGGAGCCGGTCGACGGCGGCAGCATCGAACTCGATGGCCGCGACATCACCGCCCTGCCCTCGTCCAGGCGCGACCTGGCGATGGTGTTCCAGTCGTATGCCCTGTATCCGCACATGACGGTGTTCGAGAACATGTCGTTCGCGCTGAAGCTGGCGGGCGTCGATCCGGCCATCATCCGCACCAAGGTGGAAAAAGCCGCCGCCATTCTCGACCTCGGTCCATATCTCGATCGCACGCCCAAGGCACTCTCCGGCGGCCAGCGCCAGCGCGTCGCCATCGGCCGCGCCATCGTGCGCGCGCCCAAGGTGTTCCTGTTCGACGAGCCGCTGTCGAATCTCGATGCGGCGCTGCGCGTGCAGACCCGGCTCGAGCTTGCGCGGCTGCAGCGCGAACTCGGCGCCACCACGATTTATGTCACGCATGACCAGGTCGAAGCGATGACGCTGGCCGACCGCGTGGTGGTGCTGCACGACGGCCGCATCGAACAGGTCGGCTCGCCGCTGGAACTGTATGACCACCCGGCCAACCGCTTCGTGGCGCAGTTCATTGGCACGCCAAAAATGAACGTGGTGCCCGGCGCCAGCCTGGGCAGCGCACTGGCCGGCGTCGGCTTCATCGGCATCCGGCCGGAAAAGGTCCGCCTCGATAGCGGCGCGCCCAACGGCCATGCCGCCACCGTCGACATGGTCGAGTCGCTCGGCGCGGAAACCCTGGTCTACTGCCGGCTGGCCAACGACACGCCGCTGGTGGTGCGCTGCACCGAGCGGGTCCATCTGAAGCCGGGCGACAACACCACGCTCACTTTCGACGCGATCGACCTGCATCGATTCGACGAGGAAGGGGTGACGGCATGAAGCTCAACGCCGGCAATCTCGGCAACATCGCCGCCGGCATCGTCACGCCTGGCTATGCGCGCAGCACCGCTGGCGCCACCATCGTGCACATCGGCGTCGGCGGATTCTTCCGCGCCCATCAGGCGGTGTATCTGGACGATCTGCTGCAACTGGCGACGCAACCGGCCTGGCACTACTGCGGCGTCGGCCTGCTGCCGCAGGACAGCGCCATGCGCGATGCCATGCAGGCGCAGGATTGCCTGTACACGGTGGTCGAGCACAGCGCCGCCGGCGATGTCGCGCGGGTGATCGGCGCCATGTCGGAATTCCTGTTCGCGCCCGACGATCCGCAGGCGGTGCTGGAAAAACTGGCGCATCCCGACACGCGGATTGTCTCCCTGACGATCACGGAAGGCGGCTATTACATCAACCACGGCACCGGCAAGTTCGATCCCGGCCATGCCGACATCGTGCACGACCTGGCCCATCCGCAGGCGCCGCACTTCGCCTTCGGCTATCTGGCCGAAGCGCTGGAACGACGCCGCCAGCGCGGCCTGGTGCCGTTCGTCGTGATGTCGTGCGATAACCTAGAGAATAACGGCGACGTCACGCGCATGGCGCTGCTCGGTTTCGCGCAGCTGCGCGACCCGGCGCTGCATGCCTGGCTGGAACGCGAATGCCATTTCCCGAACAGCATGGTCGACCGGATTACCCCGGCCACCACCGACGTGCACCGCGCCTTGGTGGCGGCGCAGTTCGGCATCGACGACGCCTGGCCGGTAGTGGCCGAGCCGTTCCGGCAATGGGTGATCGAAGACCAGTTTGCGCATGGCCGCCCGGACTGGGAACGGGTCGGTGCGCAGATGACCGACGATGTGCGTCCCTACGAAAAAATGAAACTGCGCCTGCTCAACGCCAGCCATCAGGCGTTGTGCTACCTGGGCATGCTGCTGGGCTACCGGTATGCACACGAAGCCATGGCCGACGACCGCATCCGCACCCTGGTGCGTGCCATGATGCAGACCGAAGTGATCCCGCTGCTGGCAACGCCGGCCGGCATCAACCTGCAACAATACTGTGACACTGTCATCGAACGGTTTTCCAATCCGGCCCTGAACGATCAGCTGGCGCGCATCGGCACCGAAGGCTCGGCGCGCATTCCCAAGTTCGTGCTGCCGTCGATTGTGGAAGCATTGCAGGCGGGCCGCCCGATCACGCTGCTGAGCTTGACGGTGGCGTGCTGGTTACGCTATCTGACCGGCATCGACGAGGCCGGCCGTCCGATGCCGATCAATGATCCGCATGCGGCACGCTTGCAGGCGCTGGTCCTGCGTGTTGGTGCAAATCCACAGGATCTGTTGGCGCAACATGACCTGTTTGGCGATCTGGGCCAGAATCAGGCATTCTTTGCATTATTACAAGCACAACTCGGCAGCCTGTATCGCGACGGCGTCGAGCACACACTGGTGCGGATGGCGGCAGCATCGACACCGTAGCCAAGCGCCGGCCGGTGCATCGCGAGGAGGAGAGATTGTGGGCACACTGCATCTGACGACACCCGAACTCGAGCACAAGCGACTGCATGACGACAATCCTGCGGTGCTGCCCGAAGACCTGTTCGGCTTCGTGCGCTATCTCGAGCATGGCAGCCCGAGCGCGCTGATCCGCTGGCATTGTCACGATGAATATGAAATCCACCTGATCGTCGCCTCCAGCGGCAAGGTCTTCGTCGGCGACTACATCGGCGAATTCGCACCAGGCAACCTGATCCTGACCGGACCGCGCATCCCGCACAACTCGGTCACCAATGACGAGCAGGCCAGCAATACGCCATTGCGCGACCGCGTGATCCAGTTCGGCAGTGCGCCGCTGGCGGCGATGCGCACATCCATTCCCGAGATCGAGGGGATTTTCCCGATGCTCGATCGCTCCCAGTTCGGCGTTGAATTCTTTGGTCTGGAAAAGCGCGTGGCGCGCCACATGGATCAGGTGCGCGACAGCACCGGGCTGTCGCGCCTGATTCATTTTTTCGAGCTGTTGCGCGAACTGGCGCATTGCGGCGACTACCGGCTGCTGTCATCGGTACAGCTCAAATCGGTCGGCGACAGCGAGGCGCTCGCCACCATCAGCAACGCCGTCAACTACATCCTTGAACATTACAGCCGCCACCTGTCGATCACCGAGCTGGCGCATTTCCTTGGCATGTCCGAGACCAAATGTTCGCGCTTTTTCCGCGCCGCGACCGGCAACTGTTTTTCCGAATTCGTCAGCCGGTTGCGCATCAACAAGGCCTGCAAACTGCTGATGGAAACCGACCACTACATTTCGAACGTCTGCTATGACGTTGGCTTCAACAACGTTGCCAACTTCAACCGGCGTTTTCTCGAAATCAAGGGCATGACACCGAAGGCGTTTCGCCAGCAGGCGCAGGGCCGGTTCGGTCCCTGACACCGCTGTTTTCTGACACGGGAATTTCATGTATCTCGGCATTGATCTGGGCACCTCGGGTGTCAAAGTACTGCTGCTGGCGCCAACCGGTCGCATCGTTGCGATCGCTGACAGCGCATTGAGCGTGCAGCAACCGCGACCGTTGTGGAGCGAGCAGAACCCGGCGCAGTGGTGGCAGGCGCTGGAACAGGCCATCGCCTGCTTGCGCGCCGACGCGCCGCAGGCATTTGCCCAGGTCAAGGCGATCGGCCTGTGCGGGCAGATGCATGGCGCGGTGGTGCTGGACGCCGAGCGCAAGGTGCTGCGACCGGCCATCCTGTGGAACGACGGCCGTGCCTTCGCCGAATGCGCCGAACTGGAGCGCAGCATGCCCGACGCGCAGCAGCTGACCGGCAACCAGATCATGCCCGGTTTTACTGCCCCCAAACTGCTCTGGCTGCGCAAGCACCAGCCGAAGCTGTTCGCCCGCATCGCCTGCGTGTTGCTGCCCAAGGACTGGTTGCGCTTGCAGCTCACCGGTGAACTGGTCAGCGAGATGTCGGATGCGTCCGGCACGCTGTGGCTGAATGTGGCCGAGCGCAACTGGAGCCTGCCGATGCTGCAGGCCTGCGGCCTGGGCATCGCGCAGATGCCGCGCCTGGTGGAAGGCTCGGCCATCGGTGGCACGCTGCTGCCGGCGCTGGCGCGTGACTGGGGACTGCAAACCGGCATTCCGGTGGCCGGCGGCGCCGGTGACAATGCCGCCAGCGCGATTGGCGTCGGCGCCATCGACGCCGGCCAGGGCTTCGTCTCGCTGGGCACCTCCGGCGTGGTGTTCCGGGTCACCGACCGGTTTCAACCCAATCCGGCGCAGGGGGTCCATGCGTTCGCCCACGCGCTGCCGCAACGCTGGCACCAGATGTCGGTCATGCTCAGTGCCGCCAGCGCGTTTGGCTGGGTCACCCGTCTGACCGGGCGCGGCGACGAAGCCACGCTGGCGGCTGAAGTCGAGGACGACCTGACGCCGGCCCAGCGTGAGCGGGCGCCGTTGTTCCTGCCTTACCTGGCGGGCGAACGCACGCCGCACAACGACCCGCTTGCGACAGCCGCCTTTGTAGGAATGCGTCACGAGCACGAAGCGGCGGCGCTGGCGTTTGCGGTAATGGAAGGGGTGGCGTTCGGATTGCGCGACGGACTTGAAGCGATGGCGGGCAAGCATGCCGCCGCCGACGAAATGACGATTGTCGGCGACGGCGCCCGCAATGACGGGTGGGTGCAACTGATTGCTTCGGTGCTGGGCACCACGCTGCGCCGTGATGCGCAGTCGCAGTCGGCCGCCGCGCTGGGTGCGGCACGGCTGGCGTGGATCGCCGATGGCGGCGATCCGGCGACGCTATGCCGACCGGCCGGCGCAACCACGCGGTTTCATCCGGACCCGGTCCAGGCCGCGGTTGCCGCGCCGCGCTTTCGCCGGTTTTAGGCCCTGTATCCGGCCCTCAAGGACGACAGCCGCGAGAATTTCCGCGCGAGCTGACTCAGGCTGCCAGCGCCGGATAGTCGGTGTAGCCGACCGGTCCGACCGCGTAGAAAGTCTCCGGCACCGGCACATTCAACGGCGCCGCTGCTTTCAGGCGTTCTGGCAGATCCGGATTGGCAATGTACAGTTTGCCGAAGGCGACCGCGTCGGCGGTGCCGGCATCAAGCAACTGCTGCGCCGATGCGCCGTCGAGCTTTTCATTGGCGATGTAGACGCCGCCGAAGGCCTTCTTGAGTTGCGGTCCGAGGCTGTCCTCGCCCACGGATTCGCGTGCGCAGATGAAGGCGATGCCGCGCTTGCCGAGTTCGGTGGCGACATAACCGAAGGTCGCGGCCCGGTTCGAATCGCCCATGCCATGCGCATCGGCACGTGGTGCCAGATGCATGCCGACCCGGCCGGCGCCCCAGACCTCGATGCAGGCGTCGGTAATTTCCAGCATCAAGCGGGCCCGATTTTCGATCGATCCGCCGTAGTTGTCGGTGCGCTGGTTGCTGCCGTCCTGCAGGAACTGGTCGAGCAGGTAACCGTTCGCGCCATGGATTTCCACGCCATCGAAGCCGGCCAGCTTGGCATTCTCCGCGCCCTTGCGGAAGGCGGCGACGATGCCCGGGATTTCTTCGGTGGCCAGCGCGCGCGGAGTTGGATAATCACGCAGCGGGCGCAGCAGGCTGACATGGCCGGCGGCGGCAATCGCACTCGGGGCGACCGGCAGGGCGCCATCCAGCAATTCCGGATCGGAGATGCGGCCGACATGCCACAGTTGCAGGAAAATCCGGCCGCCGGCGGCATGCACGGCGTCGGTGGTCAGGCGCCAGCCGGCGACTTGCGCGTCCGACCAGATGCCCGGTGTCTCGGCATAGCCGATGCCCTGCGGCGTGACCACGGTGGCCTCGCTGATGATCAGCCCGGCCGACGCGCGCTGCACGTAATACGCCGCCATCAAGGCGTTCGGAATGCGTTCGCTGCCGGCACGGGCGCGCGTCAGGGGCGCCATGATGATGCGGTTCGGCAGGGTCAGGTCGCCGACCTGAAGGGGATCGAATAAAGTTGTCATGGTTATCTTTCGTGAGCAGATGCCAGCCGTGTCAGGCCAGCGCGGGAGAAGCAGGCGCAAGTTGCGCCCGGTTGAGGAAAACAAAGTGGTTGGCCGATGCGCATGGCCGGATCACAGCCCATCGCGCATCTGGTTGAGAAATGCCGCGATCAGCGCTTCGTCGCGCCGGTAAAAAATCCACTGCCCGACCTTGCGCGACGTGACCAGTCCGGCTTTCTGCAACGACGCCAGATGCGCCGAGACAGTCGATTGCGACAGCCCGGTGCGCTGGTCGATCAGCCCGGCGCACACACCGATGTCGAGCGGATGCTCCTGCATCGCAAAATGTTCGTCGGGCTGCTTGAGCCATTGCAGGATGTCGCGCCGGACAGGATTGGCCAGCGCCTTGTGAATGGCATCGATATCGAGTTCGGGCAGGGCGGGTTTTCTGGGCATGGCGGTGCGATGTATTTCGGGTTTGGACGAATCTTGTATCGGATTGATTCGAATTATGAATCGGGATTCTACGATATATGCAAAGGTGGTGCTGACGCCGCTTTTTGCAAGGGCAAACAGGCCTTGTTGGCGTGGCATGTTGACGGCGCTGCAGGCAGGGCGGCGCGCCGGAACAACGGGCCGGCATGGCCTTCCCTATCGGTTGGAGCCGGGTCGCGCCGCCATTCGGGACCGGCGAAGCAACGCATCGTCGGCCGTCGCGAAAAGCAAATACTTGGTATGGTGGCTGCACTGCACGCGCCCGGGCACTCCGGACGCAGCACATTGCCCCTCCAATCCTTTATCCCGACATTGCCCCGACCCAGCATGACAACTGAAAAAAACACCCAGGACACCACGTCGTCGACCGACCGCACACCCGCCCCGGCGGCCCTGCAAGTCATGTTTGACGGCTCCTGCCCGCTATGCCGGCGCGAGGTCGGCGTCTATCGCGACCTGACACCATCGGCACCGATTCAGTGGGTCGACGTCAGCGACCCGAACAACCTGTTGCCGTCCGGTGCCGAGCGCGCCGTGTTCATGGCCCGCTTTCATGTGCGTACTGCCGACGGCAGGTTGCTGGGCGGCGCCGCCGCTTTCGTGGCGCTGTGGCTGACGCTGCCGGGCTGGCGCTGGCTCGGCCGCTTTGGCGCGCTGCCAGGTGTCACGCCGTTGCTTGAGGTCGTGTACCGCGGCTTTCTGCGGGTGCGGCCCTTGATGCAGCGGCTGGCGCGACGCCTTGAGCGTACCGCCTGATCAACGCGCCACCCCGATTTCTGCGGCGCGGCGCATCGCAAGAACTGTGATTTGTAAAAGAAGGCAACCGGGCACAGGTGCGCGCCGGACGGATCGGCTTGCGGCCGGTTGCGCGCCCGTCCCCGGCGACGGGGACGGGCCGCAGATCAGGCGACCCGGATAAGCTTCTTGTTGACGAATTCCTGGATGCCGGCAGCCGACAGTTCGCGACCGTAGCCGGAATTCTTGATGCCGCCAAAAGGTAATTCCGGCGACGAGGTCAAGGCAGCATTGATGAACACCATGCCGGTCTCGATGCGGCCAGCGACCCGCTTGCCGCGTTCGATGTCGTTGGTGAAGACGGAGCCACCGAGCCCGAACGGCGAATCATTGGCCAGTTGCACCGCCGCGTCTTCGTCCTTGACCCGAAAGAACAGTGCCACCGGTCCGAAGAACTCTTCCTTGTAGGCCGGATTGCTGCGCGCGACGTCGCTCAGAATGGTGGGTTGCATGAAGTAGCCGGACCGCGCCAGTCGTGCGCCGCCCAGCAGCACTGTCGCACCGTTGGCACGGGCCCGTTCGACCTGATCGAGCAGCGTGTGCAGTGCCGACTCGGACGACAATGGCCCCATCGTGGTGGCTTCGTCCATCGGGTCGCCCGGTTTGAATTGTTCCAGCGCAGCCCGGAAGCGCAGCAGAAACTGATCTGCCATCGACTCGACCACGATGAAGCGCTTCGATGCGGTGCATGCCTGTCCGGTATTGTCCATGCGCCCGCTAGTCGCGTGCTTGATCGCCAGATCCAGATCGGCATCCTCCAGCACGATGAAGGCATCGCTGCCACCCAGCTCCATGGTGGTCTTTTTCAGGTTGTGCGCAGCGCGGGCGGCAACCACCGCGCCAGCCGCTTCGCTGCCGGTCAGCGCGACGCCACGAATGCGCAGGTCATCGATGACCTGCGCCACCTGATCCTTCGAAATGAACAGGTTGGTATAGGCGCCGGCCGGCGCGCCCGCATCGTGCATCAGCTGTTCGTAGGCCAGTGCGCACTGCGGCACGTTGGAGGCATGCTTGACCATCACGACATTGCCGGCCATCAGATTGGGCGCGGCAAAGCGGACGATCTGGTAGTACGGAAAATTCCACGGCTCGACGCCAAACAACACGCCGATCGGGCTGCTCTCGACAATCGCCTCGCCGCCCTTGACGGCAATTTCCTCGGTCGCCAGGAACTGCTCGGCATGCTCGGCGTAATACGCAATGATCGCCGCGCTGAGCGCTACTTCGCCGCGGCTCTCGGCGATTCGCTTGCCCATTTCCTCGGTGATCAAACCGGCCAGATGTTCGCTGCGCTCGCGCATGAGGGCGGCGGCGCGCAGGAGCACGGCCTTGCGTTGCGCAAACGTGGTGCTGCGCCAGGTGCCGTAACATGCCGCCGCTGTGGCCAGCCTGGTTTCGAGTTGCTCCGCCGTGCATTCGGCAAAGGGGGCACCGGCTTGTTCGGTGTAGGGGTTGGTCGTTTGGTATGCCATTGTTGCCTTTCAGGGTTGATCGAATATTGCCAATGTCTGCGCGAGAGGATTCGCGATTCACTGGATCTTTCCAGCCGACCGAAGTCAGCCGCCCTGTTTTATTTTTATATGGATCAAACATGCCCCAGTCATTCGGCTTGCATGACACAAGCCCGATGACGGGGACGACATCCGTCCTCGCGCCGCCCAAGCGGGGCACGGCGCTGAAATGATTGGCGCCAGCAGATGCGCTATGGCACTGCGGCGCCTGACAATACAATTACTTGAGGTCGTAGCGATCGAGGTTCATTACCTTGTTCCAGGCCGCCACGAAATCGCGCACGAACGGCGCTTGCGAGTCGCTGCAGGCATACGCCTCGGCCAGCGCACGCAGCTGCGAATTCGATCCGAACACCAGATCGACTGCGCTGGCTGTGTATTTGCGCTGGCCCGTGGCCCGGTCACTGCCCTCGAACACCTGGGCGGAGCTGGCCGACTTCTGCCAGGTGGTGTTCATGTCGAGCAGATTGACGAAGAAATCGTTGCTCAAGGTTTCTGGCCGATCAGTTAGGACACCAAGTTCGGACTGTTCGAAGTTGGCATTCAAGGCGCGCAGGCCACCGATGAGCACCGTCATATCGGGCGCAGTCAGCGTCAGCAGGTTGGCCCGCTCGACCAACAGTTCGGTCGCCGATCGGGTGTCGTCCTTGCGCTGGTAGTTACGGAAGCCGTCCGCGGTCGGCTCCAGTACCGCGAACGCGGCCACATCGGTGAGCTCCTGCGAGGTGTCCATCCGACCCGGCGCGAATGGCACCGTGATGTCATGACCGGCCTTGTGCGCTGCCTGCTCGACCGCCGCGCAGCCACCCAGCACGATCAGGTCAGCCAGCGAGACCTGCATGCCGCCCGCCTGCGCGCCGTTGAACGCACTACGCACCGTCTCCAGCTTTTGCAACACCTGCGCCAGTTGGGCCGGTTGATTGACTTCCCAGTCTTTTTGCGGCGCCAGACGCAGGCGCGCGCCGTTGGCGCCGCCGCGCTTGTCGCCGCCGCGCTTGTCGCCGCCGCGGAAGGTTGCCGCCGATGACCAGGCAGTGGCGACCAACTGAGCGATCGACAGGCCACAGGCGAGGATGCTGCGCTTGAGTGCCGCGATCTCCGACGCGCCGATCAAGACATGATCGACAGCGGGAATCGGGTCTTGCCACAGCAGCGTCTCGGCTGGCACCAGCGGGCCGAGATAGCGCGCGCGCGGACCCATGTCGCGATGGGTCAGCTTGTACCAGGCGCGCGCGAACTGGTCGGCGAATTCCTGTGGATTCTCGAAATAGTGGCGCGCTATCCTGGCGTAGGCCGGATCGACCTTGAGGGCGATATCGGAGGTAGCCATCATGGGCGCGTGCCGCTTCGATGGATCATGCGCATCAGGCACGGTGTTGGCGGCAGCCGGATCGGTCGGGGTCCACTGATGCGCACCTGCCGGGCTCCTGGTCAGTTCCCACTCATAGCCGAACAGGAGCTTGAAGTAGTCGTTATCCCACTGCACCGGATTGGTGGTCCAGGCGCCTTCCAGCCCGCTGCTGATGGTATCGACGCCCTTGCCGCTGCCAAAACTGTTCTTCCAGCCCAGCCCTTGCTCGGTGATGTCGGCGGCTTCGGGCGCGGGACCGACATACTTGCCCGGATCGGCCGCGCCGTGGGTCTTGCCAAAGGTATGTCCACCGGCGCACAGCGCTACGGTTTCTTCGTCGTTCATCGCCATGCGGGCAAAGGTTTCGCGGATGTCGCGCGCCGACGCGAGCGGGTCCGGGTTGCCATTCGGCCCTTCCGGATTGACGTAGATCAGGCCCATCTGGACCGCCGCCAGCGGATTCTCCAGCACACGGTCGCCGGTATAGCGCTGGTCGCCCAGCCATTTCGACTCAGGGCCCCAGTAGATGTCATCGGGCTCCCACGTATCGACGCGCCCACCAGCGAAACCGAAGGTCTTCAATCCCATCGAATCCATCGCCACCGTGCCGGTCAGAATCAGCAGATCGGCCCAGGATATTTTCCGGCCATATTTCTGCTTGATCGGCCACAGCAAGCGGCGCGCCTTGTCGAGGCTGACGTTGTCCGGCCAGCTGTTGAGCGGTGCAAAGCGCTGTGCGCCGGAGCCGGAACCGCCGCGGCCGTCGGCGATACGGTAGGTGCCGGCGCCATGCCAGGCCATGCGGATGAAGAATGGCCCGTAGTGGCCGTAATCGGCCGGCCACCAGTCCTGCGAGTCGGTCATTAAGGCATGCAGATCCGCGACCACAGCCGCCAGATCAAGGCTCTTGAACTCGGCGGCGTAGTCGAACCCCGGCTCCATTGGATTCGACAGTGGCGAGTGCTGGTGCAGCAGACTCAGCTTGAGCTGATTTGGCCACCAGTTGGGCTCTTTGCTGGCGCCGGTTGCGGTGGGCTGGCGCGCAGCCCCGACGAAGGGACAGGTTGGCTCGGTTGTCACGTATCTCTCCTTTGGTATTTCGCAAGGTATCGGGCGACCGTCGGGTCGCCCGCGCTGGAATGCAATGAAGGGTCAGGCGACTACTGAAAATCGCACTGGTGGATGCAGGAGAGGTGTATTTCAGGGAAGAAAAACAGATTCAGGACGCCTTGAATGTCGGGTAATCGACGTATCCGCCAGCACCACCGCCATACATGGTGGCCGGATCAGGCGTATTCAAGGGCGCGATGACGCGCAGCCGCTCGACCAGATCCGGGTTGGCAATGAACGGCCGGCCAAATGAAATCAGATCGGCTGTATCGGCATCGCGGGCGGCCAGCGCCAGCTCGAGGTCGTAGCCGTTATTGGCCATGTAGCTGCCGTTGAACAGTCGACGCAGAATCTGCAGGTCGAAGCCGCCCGGCACCGTGCGCGTACCGCCCGTGTCGCCTTCGATCGCATGCAGGTACACCAGATGAAAGTGGTTGAGTTGTTCGACCACATACGTGAACAACGCCTGCGGGTTGCTGTCGGCGATGTCGCCGAAGCCACTCAGCGGCGAAATGCGGATGCCGACCCGATCGCCACCCCACACCTGCACCACGGCGGCAGTCACTTCCAGCAGCAGCCGCGCGCGATTCTCGATCGAGCCGCCGTAGGCATCGGTGCGCTGGTTGGTCTTGTCGCGCAGGAACTGGTCCAGCAGATAGCCGTTGGCGGCATGGATCTCGACACCATCGAAGCCAGCCGCCTTGGCATTCTGGGCGGCAGTGCGATATTGCTCGACGATGCCGGGCATTTCGCTCATGTCGAGTGCACGCGGCGTGACCATCGGCACGAAGCCGTCTTTGGTGTAGGACTGGCCTTCCGGCTTGATGGCCGAGGGCGCGACAGGCAAGGCGCCGTCGACCTGGATCGACGGATGCGAAATGCGGCCGACGTGCCACAGTTGCATGAAGATCTTGCCGCCCGCGGCATGGACTGCGTCGGTAATCTTTTTCCAGGCCTGCACTTGCGGCTGGCTGTAAATGCCAGGCGTGAAGACATAGCCCTTGCCTTGTTGGGAAATCTGGGTCGCTTCCGAAATGATCAGTCCGGCGCTGGCGCGTTGCACATAATATTCGGCCGCCAGGTCGCCGGGCAGGTCGTCTTCCTTGGCCCGGCTGCGCGTGAGCGGCGCCATGACGATGCGATTGGACAGCTGCAGCGCACCGAGCTGGAATGGCTTGAACAGGTCACTCGATGCATTGCGCGCGAGCGCGGCGTTGGACGGGACAGCGTTGGTCATGATTTGATCCTTTGGGAGGCGAAGCGGAGCTAGGCCGGGCGGCGCTGGCGGCAAGATGCTGCCAGCGGGTGTGCCTGCATCTTAAGCGCAATCGCAGATCGTCGTTGGTCACCTGCGCGCTACGACCAGAAGTCACCGAGGCCGCATCCAGCGCGCATCAGCGGCGCCATCTCCACACCGTGCTGCGCCTGCCCACTGGCATTTTTATGCGCAGGGCGTGAAGGCCAACATGGTGTTCTTTGACGCCGAACCCAAGGATGGTCAGCGCCACACCAAGGGCGTGTGGTTCCATGACCTGCGCACCAACAAGCATTTCACACGCAAGACACGCACCCTGAAGCTGGACGACCTGCAGGATTGCATTACTTGCTACAACGCCGATAACCGCCACCAGCGCACCGCCAGCGAGCGCTTCAACTACTTTACGGTCGATGAGCTGATGGCGCGCGACAAGGCCAGTCTGGATATTTTCTGGCTGAAGGACGACAGCCTGGAAAATCTTGATGACCTGCCGCCGCCGGATTATGGCAACAGGAGATCATCGAACATCTTGAAGCAGCGCTGGCTGCATTCCGGGATGTGGCGGCCGCCTAACCTGCAAGATCACACGTCACGCCGGACGCTAGCGTTTGAACCGGGCATCCATGTAACCGCTAGCGCTCCACCGCAACCACATACGCCCGCATTTTCCCGTCAATCGCATCCGCGCCAAACCGGCTGGCCAGCGCCCGTGCCGCAACGTTGGTGGCGCCGGTCAGTCCGGCGGCGTCGCGCGCTTCAATCTGCATGCGCATTGGCGTGCCCTGGCAGAACGCCAGCGCGGCAAGCGCGGGCGAGTCGGCATGGCTGCATGCATCCACGGTGACGATCTCGGGGGCGCGGTCGAAGCCGCCGCGGTGCAGGTCCTGCCGGATTGCCTCCGTGTCGAAATAACCGTGCGGCACCTGTTGCATGAATTGCGGCGGATCGCCCGGATACAGCGCGGCCAGCGCGTCGCTCACGGTGGCGGCGAATTCGTTGTGCTCGATGCGATCCCACACATTGAACAGAAACACGCCGCCGGGACCCAGCACGCGCCGGACTTCAGCGAATGCGGCGGCCTTGTCGGGCAAGAACATCACCCCGAACTGGCACACCACCATGTCGAACGCACCATCCGGGAACGGCAGCTGCATTGCATCGGCCTGCTGCCATTCGACCGGGCGAGCGGTGCCGATTGCCGCGGCCTGATCGAGCATCGGCTGGCTCAGGTCGGTCGCGACAATCTGCACCGATGGCAGCAGCGTGCTGGCCAGCCGGCGTGTCACGGCGCCGGTGCCGGCGGCAATTTCCAGAAGGCGTGACGGTTGCCGCTGCGCCACCCGCTGCGCCACCCGCTGCGCCAGATCGTCGGCGTACGGCGCGAACAACAGCGGCACCATACAGGCGTCATACACCTGCGGAATCGAGCCGGCGAAGGCTTGATCGGTCGTCGGTGCCTGCATGCCATTCTCCTGATTCGTCAGTGTCTCGACAACATAGCGCAGCCGCTGGTGCGGCGGCGCGGCGCGATCGCGGAATTGCTGACCACGGTCAAAACTGCAGCTGGTATTGGCTCTCGAACTGCCGCGCCTGCCCCGTCACCGGATCAATGAATGCCAGGGATCGGGCCAGCAATTGCAGCGGCTTGCTGTAATCCGGCGCGACCCCTGGCGCAGGCTCCGGCGCATGCTGTGGATAAATCTGGTCGTTGAGAATCGGCATGCCAAGCGCTTCCATCTGCACCCGCAACTGGTGCCGCTGTCCGGTGGCCGGTTGCAGGCCGTAGCGCGCCAGCTCGCCCTGCACCTGCAGCAGCGTAATCAGCGTCTCGGCATTCGGCTCACCTGTAACGACGCGCATCTTCATGAACGAGTCGGCTTCCTCCAGCCGGTTGCGCACAAGCAGCGGCAGCGCCAGTTCCGGCCGCCAGGCGGCGATGGCTTCGTAGTGCTTGGTCACGGCGCGTTCGCGAAACAAGCCCTGGTAGGCCGCGCGCGTGTGCGGTTGAATCGAGAACAGCACCAGTCCGGCGGTCTCGCGATCGATGCGATGCATTGGCGCCAGCGTGTCGATGCCGAGCGTGCGCTTGAGGCGCACCAGCAGGGTCTGCTGGACGTAGCGTCCGGCCGGCGTGACCGGCAAGAAATGTGGCTTGTCGACGGCGATCAGAAAGTCGTCGCGAAACAGGATGGTTTCCTGAAACGGAATCGGCGATTCGTCGGGCAGGCTGCGAAAGTAAAACACCTTGGATTGGGCGCGATAGACGGTGCGTGGATCCAGCGCCCTACCGTCGGCGTCGAGCACCTCGCCGCGCGCCATCCGTTCGGCCCATTCGTCGCGGGCGATAAAGGCAAAGCGCTGCGCCAGAAAATCCAGCAGCAGCGGCCACGGTCCGGGCGGCAAGGCGACGCAACTGGCGCCAACGCCATCGCGGCTGGGCGGCGTTATGACTGGTCCAGTCGGCGCGCGCGCGCCAGCCGCCATGCACCGTCCGGCTCGCCTTCATACACCTGCTCAAGCGTGGTCGCGGTTTCCTGCAGATGGGTGTCGAGCGCGATGCGGTTGTCGAACACGAAGCACTCGCCCTGCCAGTCCTTGTCGGCGTCCGGCATGGTCTGGAAATAGTTCAGGATGCCGCCGTCGAGCTGGTAGACCTCGATGCCCATGTCGTGCATCCACGCGCTGGTCTTCTCGCAGCGGATGCCGCCAGTGCAGTACATCGCCACGCGCTTGTCCGCGGCCTGCCAGGCCGGTGCATTGGCTTCGATGAACTTTGGAAAATCACGGAAATTGGCGACCTCGGGATCGATCGCGTTGTTGAATTTGCCGAGCCGGTATTCAAAGCTGTTGCGGTTGTCGATCACCACCACGTCGTCGGCAGCAATCAATTCGCGCCATTCCTGCGGACTGACCGCGATGCCGGTCTTGCGCACGGCATCGACATCCGGCACGCCCATGAACACGATCTCGGATTTCTTGTGAATCTTGATCCGCCCAAATGGATTGGTGACGCAGGCGCTGCGTTTGAAGGGCATGGCGGCAAAGCGCGGATCGGCGTGCAATGCCTGCTCGAAGGCATCGAGTGCGCCGGCGCTGCCGGACAGCACGCCATTGATGCCTTCGTCGGCGACCAGGATGCTGCCGAGCAGGTCCGTGGTCAGCGCGCGCAGGCGCAGCACGAGTGCATCGGCGTCGTCGAGGCGGACGAATTGGTAGAAGGCGATGTGAAACAGGGGATTGTCGGAGGTCATGGTGCGAGGATTGTCGCAGATTCCGCATCCTTGCTAGCGAAGTGCACGCGCCAATCGTCAAATCACCCCCGGTTGCCCCGTGCCACCTCTGGCTTCGTAGGGGTCGCTCGACAATTTACTGCCTGCTGTCAGTTCGCGGCGGTATTGCTCAACGTTGTTCACATAACCGGCGCTGCCCGCCCCCGACACTGTCCCCGTGTTGTAGTAGCGCAGTCCCAACTCTTCACTGCCCTGCGAGGCGATGTCCTGCTTGAGTTTGAAACCTCCTGCCACCAGATTGTCCAGCGGTTGCGTTACATCCAGTTGGTCGGCGTCCTTGTTGGTGGCGCTCTTGATTTTGGCGCGATCGTCATCCGACAGGTGCGGCAGCACATCGTGATCCCAGCGGTATTGGCTGATCTGCACCAGCCCGGTGTCGTGCGAGCCGTCGGAGTTGGTGGTCGTTAGCTGCTGGTTGCCTCTCGACTCGGCCCATATTTGTCCGCCGATCAGGTTGGCATCGAGTCCGGTGGCCTGCGCGGCCTTCGCAATCTGGTCGCTCCATTGCCCGACTGCCGGGTTGTTGGCAATCGCCTGATCGGAAAGCCTGCTAGCGGGGGCAGTGGCCGAACTCGACGACGGGTTCGAGACCGGACTAACGCCGCCACTCGATGTTGAGCCGGACGGGTCACTGCTACCGAACGACGGCGGCTGGTACGGCGATGTACCGCCGCCCGTGCCGCTGTCCTGCCGGTCGCGCTATCTGTATCGGCGGCGTCGCTGTCATCACTCTGGCTGGAGAGTTGTTTGAACATGGTTTTTAACATCTGCATCAGGAGCGACAACGCCTGGAACAGCTCCCGCATTCCATCGGCAGGATCGGTCCGTCCTGACGAACGCGACGAGGTGCCGCGCGAGTTCCACCTGCTCGGGTCCGCGATGTCGCCCGGCTCGAACGACAGCGACGAGCTGCTGCCGGACGCGCCGCCGGATGTGTTGTTGGTGTCAAACGAATAGGGGTTTGAGCCATTATTTGAGACGCGCATCATGCCGCTCCATGGAGGTGGAAAGTTTTTTTGGAAACTTCACTTTGTCGGAAAGTCACATTTTCTGATATGTGACCCGAGATGCAAGATGGTTCCTCTGATTTATACTGGCAGGCCTCGCCCTGCGCCACCTTCGATCCCATTCGACCACAGGATTTTCCGTGCCACCACTGCCCCCTGCCGCCCCGCCCGCCGCCGCCATGCGCTTCATCATGCTGACGGTCTTGATCGACATGATTTCGATTGGCCTGATCATTCCGGTGTTGCCGGTGCTGGTTGGCAGTTTTACAGATTCCCAGGCGGCCCAGGCGTTCTGGTACGGCGCGGTCGCATTTGCCTTCGGCATCGCCAATTTCTTTGGTTCGCCGATTCTCGGCGCACTGTCGGACCGCTTCGGTCGCCGCCCGGTGTTGCTGCTCGGCTTTTGCGGACTGGCGCTGAATTTCTTCGCGACCGCATTTGCCACCGCGTTGTGGATGCTGATCGTGGTGCGCCTGGTCGGCGGTGCGATGCAAGCCAACCAGGCGGTTGCCAGCGCCTATGTGGCGGACATCACGGCGCCGGAGCAGCGTGCCAAACGCTTTGGCCTGTTGGGCGCCATGTTCGGCCTGGGTTTCATCATCGGACCGGTGATGGGCGGGTTGCTTGGCGCGATCGATCTGCATCTGCCATTTTTTGTCGCGGGCACGCTGGCCCTGATCAATCTGGCGTATGGCTACTTCGTGTTGCCGGAATCGCTGCCGCTCGAAAAGCGTCATGCCTTCGACTGGCGCAAGGCCAATCCGGTGGCGGCGCTGCGCGGCCTGACGCAACTCAAGGCGGTCGGGCCGCTGGTCGGCGTGGTGGCCTGCGCCGGGCTGGCGCAGTTCGTCCTGTACACGTCGTGGGTGTTGTACACGACCTTCAAATTCGGTTGGGGTCCGCAGCAAAACGGCTGGTCGCTGGCAGCGGTAGGCGTGAGCGCCGCGCTGGTGCAGGGCTTTCTGCTGGGGCCGCTGCTGCGCCGCTTCAGTCCGCGCCGCCTGACCGTGCTCGGGCTGATTTCATCGACGCTGGCGTTCCTGTGCTGGGGCCTCGCCACCGAGGGCTGGATGATGTTTGCGATCATCTTCATCAACATTTTCGGCGGCACCGTCAACGCCGCCATCCAGAGCATCATCTCGGGTGCGGCCGATGCCAGCAGCCAGGGCAAGACGCTTGGCGCGGTGAGTTCGCTCAACAGCCTGATGGCGGTGATCGCACCGATCATCGGCGCGCCCATTCTCGGACTGGTGTCGCATTTGCCGCATGGCGACTGGCGCATCGGCGCGCCGTTTTATTTGTGCGCGGCGTTGCAGGCCGTGGCGTTGCTGCTGGCCGTGCGGCACTTCCGGCGCGAACGGGCAGCGCTGGCGTTACTGGCACAACAGGCCAGCGCGCCCTGACCCGTCAGGCGCCCATCGCCAGCGCGGCCGCGCGCGAACAGGCCGGCTGATTTTTGGCGACCAGCGCGCTGCAGGCAATCCGGCCGGGCATTTGCCTGGTCCACGGCTGCGGTACTTCGCCGCCGAGCAGGATGCGCGCCGGCGCCGCCACGTGCAGCGCACGCATGGTGCTGGCAGTGCAGCGGCTCAGCCAAAGCGGGTCCTTCATGGCCGGCTGATCGAGTGGCTCGCGCACCAGGGCGCGCAACCGGCCGTCGGCGAACGCCAGCAGCGTCAGGCTGTTGTCGTGCGCCACGCCGAACCAGTCGGTCGGCTTCATTTCATGTTTCCAGTGCCGCCACATCACGCAGCAATGCGGGGCAATGCGCGTTTTGCGCAGGCCGAATTCGTCGGCCACCTGCAGCACTGCCTGCTGCAACGCCTGCGGCAGCGCGACCGCCGCGAAGGGTCCGCACAGCACCGGATCGCTGTGCAATACCCAGCCGGCATCGATCGCCGGTGCGGTCACATGAAACCGGCACAAGTCGTCCGCCAGCGTCACCTGCAGGCGCACCTTGCGCAGCGCCGCGTCGCCGAATACCGCGCGCAAAACCGCCGCCAGCGTGGCCGGATCGCCGTCCCAACTGCGCTCGATGGGTGCCCCGACCACGCGACCCAACCAGTCGCGGCGCAGCAGGGCAACGCCGCTGCGAGAACAACCGAGCAAGAGTTGCATGGTCAGATTTCCGCAGGAATTCCCACGCCATAGCCCTGCACCCCATCGAGCTTGAAGGTGCGCAGCATGGCCCACTCGTCGTCGGTTTCGACCGATTCGGCAATCACTTTCAGATCCAGGCCATGCGCAATCTTGCAGATCGAATCGACCAGGAACTGGTTGTCGCGGTTGTTGCCAATGTCGCGGATGAAGCTGCCGTCGATCTTGAGATAGTCCAGCTTCAGCGTTGCCAGATAGCCGAACGAGGCGAAGCCACGGCCGAAATGATCGATGCCGAACTGGCCGCCCAGCTGTCGTACCCGCGCCACCAGCGCACGCAGCGCATCGAGGTTTTCCAGCGCGCCGTATTCGGAGACTTCGAAGGCAATCCGCCTGGCCGAGGCCGGATCGGCGCGCAGCGTGGCGCTGAGCCAGTCCAGAAAACCGGGGTCCTGCAAGGTCGCCGGGAACAGGTTCACGGCGATCGTGGTCAGGCCGTAGCGCCCGGCCTTGATGCGCGCCATCACTTCACTGACCACCAGCCGGTCGATCTGCTGGATCAGGCCGAGCCGCTTGGCCATCGGCACAAAGATCACGGCCGGAATCAACTGGCCATCCTCGCCCACCACGCGCAGCAGGGTTTCGTATTGCATCAGGCTGTGGCGGTCGGTGCTTTCCTGCACCGGTTGAAGGTGCAGGATGATGTTTTTTTTCTCGATCACGGTGCGCAGGAATTCGCTCCAGCGCGTGGCCGACCAGGCGATCGCTTCCTCGGCCCGCGCCTCATGCAGGTGCAGCGCATTCGGTCCCTTGTTCTGGGCCGCACGCAACGCCGTGTCGGCCTCGGCCAGGAACTGGGTCAGGCTTTGCTGCCGGTACAGGGCGATGCCAACATGGCCGACTTCGTCCAGGTCGATCAGGCCGCGCTGGCGCAGCTGTTGCAGCGCCGATGCCAGCCGTTCGCCGACCTCCATCGCTTCGCGCTCGTTCACGTTCGACAGCACCAGCGCAAAATTCGCACCGCCCAGATGGGCCGCAAAATAATCCTGGTGGCCGTCGCTGCGCGCGACTTCATTGATGACTGCCGCGACCCCGCGCAGCAGTTCGTCGCCCGCCGCGTAACCCAGCCGCTCGTTGAACGATTTGAATTCCTTGATTTCGATGAACAGCAAGGCGCCGGTGTGAAACTCGTCGGTCGACGCCAGCAATTGCTGCAGATGCATGTCGAAATAGCGCCGGTTGGCCAGCCCGGTCAGGGCATGCCGGTAGCTGTCGGCGCGCAGGCGGTTCATGGCGTCGCTCTGGGCCTCGAACATTTCCTTGATCTTGGTGGTCATCCGGTTCATCGCCACCACCACGCTGCGCAGTTCCAGCGTCCACGGCAATTTGGTCTGGACCGGATATTCGCGGTCGCAGATCGCCCGCGCCTGCGCTTCGACCGTGCGCAACGGGCGCAGGATCAGATGCAGCGCCAGCATCCCCAGCAAGGAGGTGGCCACCAGCGCGGCCAGGAACCACCAGAACGAATTGACGCTGTTGGCCCACAGGGTCGCATACGCTGCCGCCGGATTGGCCGCCACCGTGATGGTGCCAGCCTGCTGCCAGCCGGCCATGATCAGCGCCTGGCCGCTTGGAGTGGCAATCGGAAACAGCCGCACGAACCAGTTCGGCACCTCGGGAATCCGCGCCGGCGCCAGCCGCTGCACCAGGACCTTGCCATCGATGCCGCGAATGGTCACTTCGCGGTAATAGCCGCTATCGAAAATCAGGTTGACCTTGCTCTCGACCAGCACCATCTCGTTGTCGAGAAAATTCGGCGACAGGCTCAGTCCCAGCGAGGTCGCGGTGTCCTGCGAAATGGTCTTGAGCTGGCGATCGAGATAGGCCCGCGTGTCTGACACGCTGATGGCCACGGTGCCGGCAAACAGCAAGATGAACAGGGCGATGATGACGGCGGTGAGCTGGCGCAGAAGAGTCATGGAGGAAGATCCTTTAGTCGAATTCTTTGCCCATGCGCGTGAGCAGATCACGCCACAGACTGATATTGTCGGAGCCGCCGCTGACCGGCTTGCCTTCGCCACGCGCCTTGGCCAGCCACAGGCCGGCGCCATTGAAACTGTATACCGGAGTCAGGTCGGGACGCTGCGAAGCCGGCTTGATCTCGGGGATCAGATTGTCCAGCACCAGCGGCATGGCGGCGGGCGTGGCGTAATACGTCAGCACCATGTGCGCCTGGCTGACCGGATTGTAATTGCGCGCCTGCACGTAGGTGATGCGCAGCTTGTCGACCGCCACGCCCATTGCCACCAGCGTGAAGTATTTGCCGATCGAAAAATCCTCGCAGTCGCCACCATTGCTGGCCAACATTTCTGCCGGCGTGGCCCAATAATCTTCGCGGCCCCAGTGGTCGAGGTCGGAAACAAACGGAATCGTGTTGAAGAAGTCGTTGGCCAGGCGCAGCTTGTCGAGATCGCTGCGGCTGTGCGGCGTCGCCAGCAGCTGCTGCCACAGCACCAGCCGTTTGCGCGCCTCGACGCCGTAGCGCCGTTCGGCGCCGGACAGGGTCTTGTCGGAGACCACCACTTCCGGGCCGGCCGACCAGACGCTGAGAATGCCGCCGCCCATTGACAACAGCAGCAGCAACAGCAACAGCGCGCACTGGCGCGCAAACCGGCGCCACCCCGCCGGATCAGGCATTGGCGCAGCAGGCGACCGGCGCCGTGTGGTGCCCGGGAGAGCGGGAAAAGTCGATTACGGCAGTACCCTGCATGAAACCTGTCCTGTCAAAAAGTGCACGGCCCGTTGATCCGGCGCCGTGCTGGCAGGCATGCCGGATTACTGTTTAGCGGAGAGCATACTCTCTGTTCGCGGAGGAACACCTAAAGTGCTCAACAATTGGCCCATATCGGCCAGAATGCGGTAGCGCGCGAACACTTCCAGGTATTGGCCGTTGACGTAATTCGAAGCGGCCGTGAAGTTTTCATTTTCGGAATCGAGCACGTCGAGCAGCGTGCGCTGGCCGATATTGAATTGCTTGGTGTAGGCGTCGCGCGTCAGGCCGCTGGATTCGGCATGCTGGCGCAGCGATGGCAAACGCAGGGTTGCGGAGTTCAATGCATTCCAGGACAGTCGCGTGCTCTGGTCGAGCTGGCGCTGCGTGCGCATCATGACTTCGCGCGCTTCGCTCGACAAGGCTACGGTCTCACGCACGCGCGCCATGTCGGAGCCGCCGTTGAACAGGTTCCAGCGCAGACGCAGCATCGCGTAGCGTGAATCGGTGCGGCCCGGTACGCCATCGGCGTCATGGTTGCTGACGGCGCCGATCTGCAAATCCAGACGTGGCGATTCGGTCGACTTGGCGCCATTGATTTGCGCCGTGGTGGCGTCGACGTCGGAACGCGCCGACAGCAGCGTCGGATTGTGATCAAGGCCGGTCTGCAGGGCCTGTTCCAGCGTGGCCGGCATCATCGCGACTGGCGGCGCTTCAACCTTGGTCAGATTGATCGGCGCAGCGCCAACGATGCGCAGATAGTTGATTTCGGCATCGCGCAAATTGGCCTCGGCCGAGACCAGATTGGCATTGGCCAGGCCCTGGCGGGCGTTGACCTGCTCCAGATCGGCCTTGCGACCGACGCCACTGTCGCTGCGCACCTTGATTTGATCAAAGGTGCGCAGATGGACGTCGGCGTTGGCGCGGGTCAGTACCACCAGGTCACGGTTGCGCATGACCTCCAGATACGCTTCCACGGCGCGCAGCGCGGTTTGCTCGGAGGTGCCGGCAACCTTGTTGGCGGCTGATGCGACACGCGCCGAATTGCGGTCGATCTCGCTCTTGACCTGGCCGCCATCGAGCAGCATCTGGGTCAACGCCAGGCCGGCCTCATTGCGGTGCAGCAGAACCGTGCCATTGCCGGCGGCGCGGGTGTTGACGTTATCGCTCCACTCACGGCCGGTGCCGAGGGTCAGGTCGACTTTCGGCAAATAGCCACCACGGGCGACCTTGACGGCTTCGTCGGTCGACAACCGGTGGTTGGCATCGATCAGGATGTCAGGATTGGATTGCAGGGTCTGTTCGACGGCCATTTTCAGCGTCTGGCCGATGGCCGGTGTCATCAACAGAAAGCTTGCGGCGATGACGGTCGCCGTAAGTGTGGTGCGCGCGCGAACTGACATGAGGTGGTCCTGGTTAAGAGTCGGTGAGAATTTGGTGGCGAAGAGACGGTGTTCGAAGTTTTGCAAAAAAGACACTACTTTGGGCGCGAATATAGCAGAACCGATTTCTATTGCAAGTAACGCACGCATATTCCCATCGAAACGCGGGACGACCCTGTTCGATACCGTACATAACCCGTGAATTTCTGGATTCGGCGACTAAAAAATACGGTGCACGGAGCGTGCCACGGCGGGACGCCGGTGTGTCAGCCGTGCCCGCTATCCGGCGCGATCAGGCCGAGCAGACTGCCGAGATCGATACCACTGCCCGGCAGGCTGCCGAGCGCAAAGCTCTGATGCGAATCGGCGTCGTCCAGCATGACGCGCACGATGGTGCTGCCGGGCGCGCTTTGATGGTCAAAGAACAGAAAACCACCGGCGTCCGGCGCACCGGCATCGAGCAGATCGGCGACATGCAATGCCACCCCCTGGTCGACCACCAGCGCAAACGGTGCGTGCGTGCCCACGGCCGGCAGCAGCGGCATGGCGTCGGTCGCCAGATCGGGCGCCGACGGCAGTTCGGCGGACTGGTCAGGCGCCATGGATCTGGCCGTTGCCGAGCAGGCTGTTGAGGGTCACGCTGACGTGGTCGAGCGTCACCAGTGGCACGGCGGCGGCGGCGCCCGCGCCATCCAGATCGATGGCGATGGTGGTGTTGCCGGCGGCGCTGGTGGTGGCGGTCAGGTAGCTCGCTTCATGGCCGTTGAACGCGACGGCGTCGACCCCGGCGTGCGACAGCAGATCGCTGATGTCGAGCACATCGCCGCCGGCGCCGGGTGCGGCCACCTTGAAGTCCAGAATGTGGTCACCGGCAGCACCGGGCTGCAGACTGCCCTGGCTGAACATGAACGTATTGCTGCCGAGGCTGCCGCTGAGGATGTCGTCACCGGCGCCGCCGTTGATGATGTCGTTGGCGGTCGTGCCGTGGATGATATCGGCGCCAGCGGTGCCGTTAAACGCCGTGGAGCCGTAGCTGAGCGCGAAATCGTGCGTGCTGGTGAGCGAGGCGCCGGTGGCCAGTTCGGTGGCCGTGGCGCTGGCGTTGATGTGCAGGGTGCCGCTAAAGCCGCTCGGCGCGGTGACCGAAATCGCATTCAGGTTCCAGTTGCCGGCGCCGCCTTCATTGAACACCGTGACCGACTGGCTGGCCAGGCTGGAAACGAAACTGTGCGTGCCATCGGACACCGTGGCGCCCAGCGGAATGGCGCCGAGCTGGATCACATGGCTTTCGCTGTGATCGACGCTGTCGCCGAAGGTGGCGGACAGCGACGGCAATGCGGCTGCGTGATCCTGATAGGCGTTGGCAGTTTGCTTGACCGTCAGATTGTCGAGCAGGCCGCCATAGGTGTTGGCATCGAGCGAGCGGAACTCGACCACATCGGTGCTGCCACTGCCCGAGAACGACAGCGTGTGATGCTGGAATCCGAAGGCATTCGCGCCCGGCAGCTGGCCGATCACGACGCCGTTGACCAGCACCTCCAGCGAACTGTCGGCGCCGGTATGGCCGGCGCGCGCCGAGACATCTACATCGAGCTGGTAGACCGCGCCCCTGGTGGTGTCGAATCCATGTTGCACCGAATTGATGCCGGGGCCGGCCTCGACTTCCAGCACGCGATTGTTATTGGCCGGGTCGCCGCCGTACACGTGCTGCGGATTGATTTCAATCCCGCCGACGGTGTTGGTGACGGTGTTTTTGCCGATCCAGTCGCTCGCGCCGGTTTCAAAATCCTGGGTGTAGTTCAGCGTCGGCTGCGTGCCGACGTGCAATGCGACCGGATCGACCACCGGCGCGATATTGATCGAGACCAGCGCGGCCGCGCTTTGCGCTCCGCCGTCCTCGGCGACATAGCTGAACTGGGCATAGGTGGCATGCTGGTCGCCGGTACCCGGGGTCGCGTAGGCAATGCCGCCGGATTCGCCTGCATCGGGGCGGAACAGCAGCGTTGCCTGGTTGGCGGCGGCGCTGATCGTCATGCCGACGGTGACCGCGGTCACGCCATCGGCCAGGAACAGATGGCCATCGAGCGGCAGCGCGGTGATCACGAAGTCGCTGACCTGGCTGCCGGTTTCGCTACCGGACAGCACGATCGACAACGCCGTGTTTTCCGCGCCGGTCACGGTCTGGCTGGTGGCCGCAATCAGTGGATCGACGAAAATCGTGGCGGTCGTGATGGCGCCATTGGCGGTGCCATCGTTGGCGTGATACGTGAAGCTGTCGACGCCGACAAAGCCCGCGTTGGCGGTGTAAGTGAAGCTGCCATCGGCATGCAGGGCCAATGTGCCGTGCGCGACGTTACGGTCGAGCACGGCGGTCAGGGTGTTGCCGTCGGCGTCGGTGTCGTTATGCAGCACGCCAAAGTCGTTCGGGCCTGCTACCGTCGCCACCAGCTCGGTGCCGGAAAGCGCGCTGTACTCATCCTTGGCGCTCACCGGCGGCACATTGTCGGGTGCATCGACGACGATGGTCGCGGTGACGGTCGCGCCGTTGGCCGTGCCATCGTTGGCGTGGTACGTGAAACTGTCGACGCCGACGAAGCCGTCGTTGGCGGTGTAGGTAAAGCTGCCGTCGGCATGCAACGCCAGCGTACCGTGCGACACGTTGCGGTCGAGCACGGCGGTCAGCGCGTTGCCATCTGCGTCGGTGTCGTTATGCAGCACGCCAAAGTCGCCCGGGCCAGCGACCGTCGCCACCAGCTCGGTGCCGGCTACCGCACCATATTGATCCTTGACGCTGACTGGCGGCACGTTTTCCGGCGCATCGACGACGATGGTCGCGGTGACGACTGCACTGTCGGCGCTGCCGTCATTGGCGTGGTAGGTGAAGCTGTCGACGCCGACAAAGCCTTCGTTCGGCGTGTAGGTGAAGCTGCCATCGGCATGCAGGGCCAGCGTGCCGTGGGAGACGTTGCGGTCGAGGATGGCCGTCAGCGGGTTGCCGTCGACGTCCGAATCGTTATGCAGCACGCCGGCGTCGGCGGGACCGGCAACGCTCGACACCAGCGTGGTGCCGCCGACTACGTCGTACTGATCCTTGACTGCGACCGGCGCATCGTTGACTGGCGTGACGGTCAGGTTGACGGTGGCGACATTGCTGTCAGCGCTGCCGTCGTTGGCCTTGTAGGTGAAGCTGTCCGGTCCGTTGTAATTGGCGTTGGGCGTGTAGGTGAAGGTGCCGTCGGCATTGAACGCCACGGTGCCGTGTCCGGCCTGCGTGACCAGGGTGGCGGTCAGTGCATTGCCATTGGCGTCGGTGTCGTTGCCGAGCACGGTGGCGGCGGTCAGCCTGGTATCTTCGCTGGTGCTGTAGGTGTCATTGACGGCTACTGGCGCGACGTTGGCCGGCACATCGGCGGGCGGCACGGTGACGACCACCGGTGGCACGACCGGTGGCACGGCGGGAGGGACGACCGGAGCCGGCACATCGCCCGGGGCGCCGCCCAGCGCCGGCGCATCGGTGCCGCCAAGTATCGGTGGCAACGGTGGCAGCACCAGTCCGCCGCTGGTATCGAAGCCGCTGGTGACATTGCCGCGCGCCGCCAGCTGGTCTACCACCACGAAACTGTTGCCGCCTTCGTCGCCACCAGCGCCACCGGCGCCTGGACCGGCTGCGGTAGGCGCAAGCACGGCAGTCGGATCGCCGCCAGCGGCAATTTGCGCCTGCAGCGCGGCGATGCTGGCGTCATCCGACACCGCCTGACGCGGATCGAACACCTCGCTGTCGAGCGCAATCTGGGAATTGCGACCCAGGTCAAGATGCGTGTCATTGGCAAACCGGATGTCGATTGCCCCGGCAGCGGCGGTCTGGATCACATCGTTGGCATTGACCACATCGCCCAGATGCAGCACGCGCTGGACGCCCGCCGTGTCGGTCGCGGTGACGACGCCAATGACGGACTCGACGATGCCGATGCCGGCTTTGGCGTGAACAGCGGATTTGACGGTAACGGGTGCGGACTTGGCCATGGTGGTCTTTGCAAGGTAAATGGGATCGATCGAAGCTGCCCATCGTACCCGCGTGGCGGGATATTGCTATTGGACCAAGGTACTAGGCCGGATCACGCCGCCGTGACAAACAGCGCCAGCTGCAGCCGGTCCGGCAAATCCAGCTTCTGGAAGATCGCGCCCAGATGGGCCTTGACGGTGCGGTCGGTGATGCTCAGTTCGCGTGCGATCACCTTGTTGCTGGCGCCGCCGCCGACCAGTTGCGCAATCTGCCGCTCACGCGGGGTCAGCAGGACCAGGCGCTCGGCGGCCGGGGCCGGCGCCGGCGCCGGGGCCGGCGTGGCGCGCGCCTGCATGCGTTGCAGCAGCAATGGCATCACCGCGTGCGAGATCCAGACGCCGCCATCGAGCACGGTGGCGACAATGCGCGCCACCATGTCGGCCTGCAGCTGGGACCCGCAGCAGCCGGCCACGCCCAATCCCAGCAATGCCAGTTCGGCATCGGTCGAAAACGCCGGCCCGGCCACCAGGATGCGGCACGCCGGCGCGCGCCGGCGCAGCTCGGCCAGCGTATCGCTCGGGTTCAGCCCGGGCAACGCCAGGTCGACCACCACCAGCCCCTTTGCCTCGGCCGGAAGCTGCTGCCACAGTGCCGCCACCGACGCAATGCACGTGACCCCGCCTTTTTCCATCAACGGAGCATGAAATCTGGCTATGATGTCGGCGCAGCCGGAGAGCAGCAGGTGCATGAAAAATCAGTGTTAGCATCGATGCGCCGTTTTAACATACTGTGTTTGCAAATACCATTGTCATGTCCGGAACAGTTTTTCGCCCCCTTATTTTGAACGGTTTGCCATGCCCTATATCCAGCGCGACCCGAACGGCAGCGTGATCGCCCTGTGGCGCGATGCGCCCGCCCCCGACGCCGAACACCTGAGCGTCGACGACCCCGATGTGCAGCAATTCCTCGCGGCGGACGCCGCCGCCGAGCCATCCGATCCGCGCGAGGTGCTTGCCACGCTCGACAATGCGATGATCCGGGTGGTCGAGGATCTGGTCGATGTGCTGATTCAGAAGCACGTCATCATGCTCACCGACCTGCCCGAGAAAGCCCAGCGCAAGGTGTTGGCGCGCAAGGAAACCCGTACCTCGCTGTTCGGCGACATCGGCGACCTGTCCAGCGGCAACGACGACATCCTGTAATGACCCGACGCATCCTGATCCTCAGCGTGTCGGCAGGATCAGGTCACATGCGCGCTGCCGAGGCGCTGCGCATCCAGGCCGGCCTCGAAGACGACGCGGTGCAAGCGACCCATCTGGACGTGATGCAGTTTGTCTCCAGCGGCTTTCGCAAGATCTATACCGATTTCTACATCACGCTGGTGAACCGCCTGCCAACGCTGTGGGGTTACCTGTACCAGCTCACCAATGAAGCGCAGCCGGACGGCTCGATGCAAAAGCTGCGGCGTGCGCTGGAGCGCCTGAGCACCCGCACGCTGCGCCGCGAAATCGATGCGCTGCAACCCGACGCCATCATCTGCACCCACTTCCTGCCGGCGGAACTGCTCGCGCGCATGCTGGCGACCGGCCGCCTGCAGTGCCCGGTGTGGGTCCAGGTGACCGACTTCGACCTGCACCGGATGTGGGTGCAACAAGGCATGCGCGGCTACTTCGCGGCCAACGACGAAGTCGCGTTCCGGATGCGGGCGCAGGGCATTGCCGCCGAGGCGATTCACATCACCGGGATTCCGATCATGCCGTCGTTTCGCCACCCTGGCACGCGCGCCGAGTGCGCCGCGCAGTTCGGCCTCGATCCGGCGCGCCGCACCATCCTGCTCATGGGTGGTGGCGCCGGGCTCGGCAGCCTCGATGCGATTGCGGCACGGCTGCTGGCCTTGTCGGAGGATTTCCAGCTGATCGTGATGGCCGGCAAGAACACCGCGGCGCTGACTGCCTTGCAGGCGCTGGCAGTGCGCTTTCCGGGCCGTCTGCTGGCGCAGGGCTTCACCGATCAGGTACAGCGGCTGATGGCCTGCGCCGATCTGGTCATCACCAAGCCGGGCGGCCTGACCACGTCCGAATGCCTGGCGATGGGCTTGCCGATGATCGTCAACACGCCGATCCCGGGGCAGGAAGAACGCAATGCCGACTTCCTGCTGGAACAGGGCGTCGCCCTGATCGCCATCGATGCCGTGACGCTCGAATACCGCATCCGCTTTTTGCTGACCCACCCCGACAAGCTGGCCGACATGCGCTGCAAGGCACTGGCGCTGGGCCGTCCGGACGCCGCTGCCAGCGTCCTGCACACCGTACTGGAATCGATTCCATGAGCAATCTCAGCGACCGTTTGACCAACCGCCCGTTCCATGTGCTGTTGACCGTGATCTGGGTCATGCTGCTCGGGGTGTTTTTTGCGCAGGCCGAAATCCAGATCGAAGGCGCGCACGGCTGGGCCACCAGCTTGCCCACCTGGCGCATCGAGCATCACTGGCTGCTCGACATTTTCTGGGGTGGTCGCGCGATGACCGGCTATCACGCCTGGGTGTTCCCGTTCATCACGATGTTCATGCACTTCCCGCTGTTCTTCGTCGGCCACTGGTCATGGCGCGCCGAAATCCGCGTGATTGCCTGTGTGATGGTGTTCTGGGTGACCGAAGACTTCCTGTGGTTCGTGATGAATCCGGCCTTTGGCATGGCGCGCTTCAATCCCGAAGTGGTGACCTGGCACAAGCACTGGATCCTGGGCGCGCCGACCGATTACTGGACCTTCGCGATCCTGGCAGTCGTGCTGCTGTGGGCGTCGACCCAGACCCGTAAAAAGTCCCAGCCGGTGCTATGATCGCCGGCGAGCAGGTCCGGCAACTGCGCAACCTTTTCCTGTGAACCCCACATGTCCAGACATCTTCTGCTGATCATGGCCACCAGCCTGATTCCGCTGACCAGTTTCGCCGTCCCGCCCGCCCCGTCCAGCCAAAGCACCGAAAACCCGTTCTTCGCCGTGAGCACGCTGCCGTATCAGCTGCCGGCGTTCGACCGCATCAAGGACACCGATTACGCGCCCGCGTTCGCCGCCGGCATGCAATTGCAGCGCGATGAAATCAACGCCATCGCCGACGCCACGGCCGCACCGACCTTCGACAACACCATCGTGGCGATGGAACGCTCCGGCCGTATGCTCAGCCGCGTCGCACGCGTGTTCTTCAGTCTCAACGGCACCAACACCAATGCCGCCATGCAGGTGGTCGAACGCGACATGGCGCCGAAACTGGCGGCGCATCAGGATGCGATTCACCTCAATGGCAAGCTGTACGCGCGCATTCATGCGCTGTACGAACAACGCGCGACCCTCGGACTGGATGTGCAGTCGCTGCATCTGCTCGAACGGATCCACACTGACTTCACCCGCGCCGGCGCCGCGCTGTCGAGCGCCGACCAGGACAAGCTGCGCGTGCTGAATTCGCGCCTGGCCACGCTGCAAACCGATTTCAGCCAGAACGTGCTGAAAGAAATCAACGCTTCTGCCGTCATTGTCGATACCCGTGCCGAACTGGATGGTCTGTCCGACGCGGCCATCGCCACCGCGGCCGAAGCCGCCAAGACGCGCGGCCTGACCGGCAAGTACGTGATCGCGCTGGTCAACACCACCGGCCAGCCGCCGGCGGTATCGCTGACCAACCGTGCGCTGCGCCAGCGTCTGTATGACGCCTCGACCGTGCGCGGCATCCACGGCGGCGCCTTCGACAACCGCGCCATCGTGCTGCAACTGGCGCAACTGCGCGCCGATCGCGCCGTGCTGCTGGGTTATCCGAACCACGCTGCCTGGGTGCTGGCCGACGAAACCGCCAAGACACCGGAGGCCGTCAACAAGCTGCTGGCCCAACTGGCGCCGCCAGCGGTTGCCAACGCACGCAAGGAAGGCGCGGCGATCCAGTCGGTGATCGATGCCGACAAGGGCGGCTTCCAGCTGGAAGCGCAGGACTGGACGTTTTATACCGAGAAGGTGCGCAAGCAGAAATACGCCTTCGACGAGTCGCAATTGCGGCCCTATTTCGAACTCGACAGCGTGCTGCAGAACGGCGTCTTCTATGCCGCCAACAAGCTGTATGGCCTGAGCTTCAAGGAGCGCAAGGATCTGCCGGTGTACGACCCGAGCGTGCGCGTGTTCGAAGTGTTCGACGCCGATGGCAAACCGCTGGCGCTGTTTTTGGCCGACATGTACGCCCGCAGCAACAAGCGCGGCGGCGCATGGATGAACAGCTATGTCGAGCAATCGACGCTGTTCGGCACCAAACCGGTGGTCGCCAATCACCTCAACATCCCGCAGCCACCGGCCGGACAACCAACCCTGCTGACCTTCGACGAAGTCACCACGGCGTTCCATGAATTCGGCCATGCCTTGCACGGCATGCTGTCGAACGTGCGCTATCCGACCTTCAGCGGCACGGCCGTGCCGCGCGACTTCGTTGAATTCCCGTCGCAGGTCAACGAGATGTGGGCGATCTGGCCGGAAGTGCTGGCGCATTACGCCAGGCACTACCAGACCGGCGCGCCGATGCCGCAGGCACTGCTCGACAAGGTGCTCGCCACCCGCACCTTCAATGAAGGCTTCCGCACCACCGAATATCTGAAGGCGGCGCTGCTGGACCAGCAATGGCACCAGCTGGGCAACCAGCAGATCCCGACCGACGTGGTGGCGTTCGAAACCGACGCCCTGCATACAGCCGGAGTCGATTACGCACCAGTGCCGCCGCGCTATCGCAGCGCATATTTCTCGCATGTGTTCGCGGGCGGTTATTCGGCCGGGTATTACGCGTATATCTGGAGCGAAGTGCTGGATGCCGAGACGGTCGAGTGGTTCAAGGAGCATGGCGGCCTGACGCGCAAGAACGGCGACTGGTTCCGCCAGACCCTGCTGTCGCGCGGCGGCAGCGTCGATGCGATGACGCTGTTCCGCAATTTCCGCGGACGTGAGCCCGACATCAAGCCCTTGCTGATACGCCGCGGCCTGACTGGCGCAGCTACCCCGTAAAGCAAAAAACCGTCGCAAGACGGTTTTTTTTGGTCAGATCAACACTTGCGCCACCGGCCTGCGCAGCGAGTACGGCAAGGTCGGGCCGCGTCCGAAACGCACCACCAGATCGGGTCGCTGGCCGGACAGTCCCAGCCACTGGGCAAACTGGTTGCGCACCACCGGGACTTCAACCGGCTGGTTGACGAATGCCGTGCGCACGCCATGCACGGTGGCCGTCAGCGCGAAGCGCTCGTAGGCGCGACCGACTTCGAACCAACTGGCCGGCGTGGCCTGGTCGCCGATGAAGATCGCCACGCCGGAGGAGCTGTCCAGGTGCTTGGCATACTTCTCATTTTCGGACTGCTCGCGCAGCACCAGTTTTAGCGCCGCGCCGCCCAGCCAGGTTGGCAGGGTCGGACTGCCGGAAGCCGCCGAAAACAGGCCATCTCCCTTCTCCATTGCTTCGCGACCGTTGAAGCGTATCCACTGACGCAGCTCCTTGACGAACGCAGGGTCCTGCAGCTGCGCACTGTTTCCGGCAACCACGAAGTCCCGCACGCTGGCGATTCTGGCGCGATCGGTCAGCAGCAGCAGGCGCACACCCGCGCGGGTACCGGCGCGCTGCAGATCACCCAGCACTGCCGTCGACAGCGGCTGACGGTCGTATTCGGTACGGCTGCTTTGGCGCAAGAACAAGGCGTCGGCCAACGGCGACCGAACGATTGCGGCGGGGCTCAACCTGATTGCGATCTGCTTCATGTCAAATGTGATCTCGGCATTGCGTCCGAGCGCGTCGGCGGCCACCGCCAGGTTCTCGGTGGCGCAGCCGAGGCTGGTCCACAAATGGTGATCGTCGGGGTCCACCACCGGCGTGCGGCGCGACCAGTCCGGCCGGATCGCGATACGCCTGGGCGCCAGCGCAAAGCGCCACGGCTGCGTATTGTGGCCGTTCGCCGCCAGCGTCGCGCAGCGCACCAGCTCGTGCGATACCGTCACCGCGTCGGTCGAGCTGGCCAACGGCCGGCGCAAGGCCTGCTGCGCCGCGCCCAGGTCGTCGTCGCTATCGCATCCGGCCAGCGACACAGCGGTCGCCGGCAGACTTGCCGCCAGCAGTGCCTGCCGCAGGAATTGTCTTCTGCCGCTCATGGTGCGCCCCTGCTTTCTGGTGTGCTACTTGTTCGCTTTCAGCTGATCGCTTTGACGCTGATAGGCATCGTACGAGGCGTTGGCCTTGCCCAGGCAACGGCCCCGTTCGTCGTTGTCATTGATCTTGTAGCAATCATCCCGCTGGGCGGTCTGTCCGATAGCGTACAGTTGTTGCGACGAGCAGGCCGTGAGGCCGACGACGATGCAGCCGAGCGCAAGAATGGAAACACGATGCATGCTGGATTCTCCTGTTGGTTGGTGTGGCGCCAGCATATCTGTTCGCCGCCTGCGCGACCAGCAGGTCGGCAGCACGGCCTGGCGCAGCGCAGTTTTGACGCCGGCGAAAAGTGGTAGCGTGAGGGCGGAATGTCTCCGTTGCATGCACGAGGATCACCATGACTGCCGTTCAAGCCACTGCCCTTCCCGCCGAGTCCGCCATGCTGCAGCTGTGGCGCAGCACCGATCTGGCCGATGCGTACGTCGTCGCCTTGCCCAGCCATGCCAGCCATGACCCGGAACTGCTGGCGCGTTTTCTGTTCAGTCAGCAAGCGCGCTGGATCAGGGTGCTCATGGCGATACGCGACGCCATCGTCGCGCGCATCGGCCTGAAGACCTCCAGGCACTTCGAAAATGCACCGGGCCCGCGCGTCGGATTTTTTAAAATCATCGAAATCCGAGCGCAGGAAATCGTTTTAGGCGAAGATGATTCGCACCTCGATTTCAGATGCTCTGTGTTATTGCGCGAAAGAACTGCTTCTTCGCAACGAACGCTGATTCTGTCGACGGTCGTGCACTGCCACAACCGTACCGGGCGATTTTATCTTCGTGTGATTGCCCCATTCCATCGACTGATCGTCCAATCCATCCTGCGCCGGGCAAGCCGAAAAGGCTGGCCGCGCTGAGTTTTTTCAAGGACCAACCGCAATGAATCCTTCTTCAAAAGCCTATCTGATCGGCGGCGGCATCGGCTCACTAGCCGCTGCGGCATTCATGATCCGCGACGGCAATGTAGCCGGCCCGCAAATCACCATTTTTGAAGCCGGCCCGGTGCTCGGCGGCAGCCTCGATGCCGCCGGCGATCCCGAGCATGGCTACCACCTGCGCGGCGGGCGCATGCTCACCACCGACAATTACGAATGCACCTGGGACCTGTTCAAGACGATTCCGTCGCTGGTCAATCTGGGCCAATCGGTATTCGATGAAACGGTTGCATTCAACACGCTGCACAAACCCCATTCGCAGGCGCGACTGGTCGATCAGCACCGCACCAAAGTGCCGGTCGAATCGATGGGGTTTTCGATGAAGGACCGCCTCGAATTGCTCAAGCTGACCAACGCCGATGAAGCCACACTCGCTGCCAGCTGCATCACCGACTGGCTGTCGCCGGAATTTTTCGAGACCGAGTTCTGGTTCATGTGGGCCACCACCTTTGCCTTTCAGCCGTGGCACAGCGCCGTCGAATTCAAGCGCTATCTGCACCGCTTCATGATGGAGTTCTCACGCATCGAAACCCTGGCCGGCGTCAAGCGCACCGTGTTCAACCAGTACGATTCGCTGGTGCGCCCGCTGCAAGCCTGGCTGGAAGCACAGGGTGTGCAGTTCGTCCAGCAGTGCACCGTGACCGAGCTGGAAAATCAAACGGTGGATGGCATTTTCTCGGTCACTGCGATGCACTGCAACCGGCAGGAGCGCACTGAGATCATCCCGGTCAATGAGGGCGACCTGGTATTTTTTCAGAACGGTTCGATGACCGACGCCTCAAGCTTCGGCTCGATGACATCGGCGCCTCGCCAGTGGACCAAGGCCGACAGCGGCGGCTGGCGGCTGTGGGAAACGCTGGCCGAGGGCAGGCCGCAATTCGGCAATCCGGCCGCATTCAACAGCAATATTGCGCAGTCCTGGTGGGCCTCGTTCACGGTCACCCTCAAGACCACCGCTTTCTTCGATCAAATGGAGGCGTTCAGCGGTAATGTCGCCGGCACCGGCGGACTGGTCACATTCAAAGATTCGAACTGGCTGATGTCGATCGTGCTGGCGCACCAGCCGCATTTCGCCAATCAGCCGGACGACGTGCAAGTATTCTGGGGCTATGCGCTGTCACCCGACCGGATCGGCAATTTTGTCGCCAAGCCGATGGCGGAGTGCAACGGCGAAGAAATTCTGCAAGAGCTGTGCGGACACTTGCGGTTTGAAGCCGACACGATGGCCTCGGCCAATTGCATCCCGTGCCGCATGCCGTACATCACCAGCATGTTCATGCCGCGCCAGCACAGCGACCGGCCGCTGCCGGTGCCGCCCGGCACCAGGAATTTCGCTTTCATCAGCCAGTTTGTCGAGATCCCCGATGACGTCGTCTTCACGGTGGAGTATTCGGTGCGGGCGGCGCAGATGGCGGTATACCAGTTGCTCGGCATCGCGCGCACGGTGCCGCCGGTGACGCCGCACGACAAATCACTCAAGGTCCAGTTCGACGCCCTGATCAAGGCGTTGCAGTGATACCGCACAGACGGACTTTTCCGTACCGTGCTACGGTTCGGTTTCTGATTTTCAAGGAGTGCACATGAACATACTGATGGTATTGACCTCACACGACAAACTCGGCGACACCGGCAAGAAAACCGGTTTCTGGCTGGAAGAATTCGCCGCGCCCTACTACGTGTTCAAGGATGCCGGCGCAACCCTGACGCTGGCCTCGCCGCTCGGCGGGCAGCCACCGCTGGACCCGAAAAGCGACGCTGAAGATGCACAAACCGCCGCCACCGAACGGTTCAAGGAAGATGCCGAAGCCCAGGCTGCGCTGGCCACCACGGTCAAGCTGAACACGGTTGCGGCAAGCGATTTTGATGCGGTGTTCTATCCGGGCGGCCACGGCCCGTTGTGGGATCTGGCCGAAGACGCCACTTCCATCGCGCTGATCGAAGCCATGATCGCCGCCAGGAAGCCAGTGGTCGCGGTATGCCACGCACCGGGCGTGTTGCGGCACGTGAAGACGGCCGACGGCAAGCCGCTGGTGCAGGGTCGCGACGTGACCGGCTTTACCAACACCGAAGAAGCCGCGGCCGGCCTGACCGACGTAGTGCCGTTTCTGGTCGAGGACATGCTCAAGCAACACGGCGGCAACTATTCCAAGCTGGGCGACTGGCAAGCGCATGTGATCGTCGACGGTTTGCTGATCACCGGCCAGAATCCGGCCTCGTCGGAACCCGCCGCGCGCGAATTGCTGAAAAAACTGGGCTGACCGACCCGGCATGACCGCGCCGCTGGCCGCCCCCAACGTCAAGCGCTACCTGCCTTGGGTAGTGGCCACGGCGCTGTTCATGGAGCAGCTCGATTCGACCATCATCAACACCGCCATCCCCGCGATGGCAACCAGCCTGCAGGTCACGCCGCTGAGCCTGAAGGCGGTGGTCACCAGTTACATCCTGAGTCTGGCAGTCTGCATTCCGGTCAGTGGCTGGATTGCCGACCGCTTCGGCACCCGCCGCGTGTTCAGCGCTGCGGTCGCCATCTTTACCCTCTCCTCGATCCTGTGCGGACTATCGCTGTCGGTGCCGATGCTGGTGGCAGCACGCATCCTGCAAGGCATGGCGGCGGCCCTGATGATGCCGGTCGGCCGCCTGACCATCGTGCGCACGTTTCCCAAAGGCGAACTGCTGACGGCGATGAACTTCGTGATCATCCCGGCCCTGATCGGCCCCCTGCTCGGCCCGACCATTGGCGGCCTGATCGTGCACTGGCTGCCATGGCGCGTGATCTTTTTCATCAACGTGCCGGTCGGCCTGGCGGCCCAATTCCTGATTCACCGCCACATGCCCGACTATCGCGGCGACACGCCGCGCCCGCTCGATGTGATCGGCCTGATCCTGTTTGGCAGCGGCACGGCGCTGTTGTCGTGGCTGCTGGAAGTGTTCGGCGCACATCAACTTGACCTGTGGTCGGGCGTGTTCCTGTCGGCCTTGTCGGTGGCGCTGCTGCTGGCCTATGTGCTGCATGCGCGCCGCATCGAATTTCCGCTGTTGCGACTGGCGCTGTTCAAGGTCCGCACCTTCCGCGTGTCGGTGGTGGGCGGCTTCATCACGCGCCTCGGCGTGGGTGGCCTGCCGTTCCTGCTGCCGCTGCTGTATCAGCTTGGCCTCGGTCTGCCGGCGTGGCAATCCGGCCTGCTGATGATGCCGGCGGCGGCTGGCGCGATGGGCATGAAGCTGGTCGCAACACACTTGCTGCGGCGCTTCGGCTATCGCCAGATCCTGATCGTCAATACGGTCCTGATCGGCATCACGATCAGCCTGTTTGCCACCGTCACGGCAGGCACGCCGCTGCTGCTGATCGTCGGCCTGAGTCTCGCGCAGGGACTGTTCAATTCGCTGCAATTCTCCAGCATGAATTCGATGGCCTATGCCGACATCACCACCGCCGACTCCAGCATGGCCAGCACCATTGCCAGCTCACTGCAGCAAATGTCGATGAGCTTCGGGCTGGCCTGCGGCTCGCTGGTGACGGCCTGGTATCTGGGCGCGCTGCCGGAATCGGACCGGCTGGCGGTGACCTCGGCGCTGCATCACGCGTTCCTGACATTGGGCGTGGTGACGGCGCTGTCGTCGGCGTCGTTCTGGGCGCTGCGCAAGGACGATGGGGAAAGTGTCAGCAAGGGCGCGGCGCCTGTCCCGGAGACGCCGGCGGCATGAACGCCGCCGTCATCGGCGTGCTGCCAACGCCGCGCTGACCATGTCCATCATGTGCGCGCTGGCGGTGGCCAGCACAGTCGCGCCGAGATCGAGCTTGTCGATGCAATTGCCATTCATGACCCCGGCCAGTCCATGCATTGACGACCAGATGAACAGTGCGTCGAGCTCGACCAGTTCGCGTTGATCGGCGGACGCACCGTGCATGCGCCGCAGCACCTGCCGCAGGATGTCAAAGGCGTGCACGGCATCCCGCACCAGAGCAGGATGTTCGGCCGACTGCGGCCACGGCGTGCTGAACATCAGCCGGTATTCCAGCGGGCGCTCCCTGGCGAAACTGAGATACTGACGGCCCAATCCGGCCAGGTCGTCGCGCGGTTCGTCCACATGGATGCGCGCATCGAGATGCTCGGCAAACTCGTTGAAACACCTGCGCATGACCTCCGCCAGCAAATGGTCGCGGCTCGGATAGTGCCGGTACGGCGCCTGGTGCGAGACCTTGAGCTTGCGCGCCACATCGCGCAGGCTGAGGTTCTCAATGCCACGCTCGGCGATGACTTCGCGCGCGGCGACAATACAGGCGTCGCGCAACGCCATCGGGACGGCAACGGCTTTCGTTTTCTTCGGCATGGGCCGCAGGCATTCAGGATCGACAAGGCGAGAAAGTTACCACGGACGATCAACCCGCCCCGCCGTATCAATGCACCGGCCGCTTCAACACCGAGGCCGGGGCCGATTGATGCGCAGTCATGTCGCCCATCACTTTTTTGATCACCATGATCTTGGCCCAACGTGGCAACGGCGCCAACGACCATCCCAGCAGCTTCGACAGCCAGCCGGGCCGCACCGTGGTCCTGCGTCCCAGCGCTGCCAGGGTGCCGCGCGCCACCACGTCAGGCTCCTGGCTCATCGCCATGCGCATGTCGGCGCGCTGCGCGAAGCCGCTGCGGATCGGACCCGGCGCCGAGGCCACCACATCCACGCCCAGCGGCGCCAGCTCGGCGTGCAAGCCCTCGGCCAGCGTCTGCACGTAAGCCTTCGTCGCGGCGTAATTGGCGGCACGCGGCACGCCGTGGAACGCCAGCAGCGAGCTCATCAGCACCAGCCCACCGCGACCGCGGGTGGCGAAACGCCGGGCATAGTGCCAGCTCAGTGCAAGCACGGCGGCGCAATTCACCTCAAGCATGTCGCTTTCCGCCGCCAGCGACGCAGCAATGAACGGACCCGAGGTGCCGAACCCAGCCGCAGCAACCAGCAAACACACGTCGAGATCGATGGTCGCCTCCGCCATCTCGTGCAGCGCGCGCCGGTCGGACAGGTCGGCCACCAGCACCCGGCAGGCGATGCCGTGCGCACGCGTCAGTTCATCGGCAAGCGCATGCAGCAGCGCAGTGCGTCGCGCCACCAGAACCAGATTCAAACCGGCGGCGGCCAACTGACAGGCAAACGCGCGACCGATGCCATCCGACGCCCCGGTGACCACCGCCCACTCACCATAGCGCGGGCGAAACGCCGACGATGCGCGGCTCATTCCGACACCCGAATATCAATGACGACTTCCTTGTTGTCACTTGCCACCTTGAAGGCCGCCTCGTCGAATCTCGGCGCGCGCATTCTCGGTCGAACCTCGTTCGAAACACCCCATTGCTCCATCGGCAACCCGATAAAATTCGTATCGAAGAGTTTGGTCGTATGGACCACTGCAGGCAACGCAACAGCGATCATCATTGCCGTAAGTTGCCGCCGTACCGCGCCGGGTGTAAATGAAACAGCAAGCATGGCTACCTCCATTCGCAAGGGGCTGCGATCACGTTTCAGCTGACACTGTCAACACAGCATAGGAGACGTGGTTGACAGCGTCAACCCAAAGCATGGCTGGCAAATGACCGGCGTCAAACCGGCAGGCTTGCTGCGGCGCTTCGGCTAGCGCCAGATCCTGGCTGGTATCGGCGGCGGCGACGGCCACGTTGGGAGAGCGCGTTTAGTCGGATCGATTGACCAACGCGACAACAACGACGACGCCCTGCGGCAAGGCGCGCCAGGTCGCGCCCGGCACTGGCCAAAACCGTCGCACTTTATGGCACACTCCCGCTCTGGCACATGTCACAACAACAACCAGAACGAGACTACCCATGACCCTCAAATCCTTCTTCATTTTGCTCGGCCTGATGCTGGCGCTGACCGGCGTCATCGGCCTGAATGCCCCCTTGTCGGACAACGCCGCCGCCCGCAGCGCAGCCCTGATCGCACCGGCTGGCGACGCCTGGCGCGCCGCCCTGCCGGCCGATCCCGAAGCCGCCACGGCGGCCTACATGGCACGCCTGTCGCCGGCGGCCAAGGCGCGCTCGGACGCGTATTTCGAAGGCGGTTACTGGCTGCAGCTCTGGGGCTTCATCGTCACCGTGCTGGCCTGCTGGGCGATGCTGGCCAGCGGCGTATTGAACCGGCTCGGTGCAGCGCTGGAGCGCACGCCGCTGCGTCGGGTGCGGCGACTGCTGCTGCCAATGGCGTTCGTGCTGCTACTGAGTTTGCTGTCGGCGCCGCTGGCGGTGTTCCAGGATTTTTATCGCGAGCATGCGTATGGACTGGCCAATCTGCATTTCGGCGCATGGATCGGTGAGCAACTGATCGGGCTGGCAGTGTCATGCGTGGCAGGCGGCCTGTTTCTGGCGGCGATCGGCGGGCTGCTGCGACGTGCGCCGCGCAACTGGTGGGCCTGGGGAACCGGTGTGAGCCTGGTGTTCCTGCTGGTAATGCTGGTGATCGGGCCGGTGTATCTGGCGCCCCTGTTCAACACCTACAAACCGCTCGACGACGGCCCGGTGAAGAGCGCCATCCTGTCGATGGCGCGCGCCAATGGCGTCCCGACCGGCAATGTGCAGACCATGGATTCGTCGAAGCAGAGCAATCGCATCAGTGCCAACGTCTCCGGCCTGTTCGGCACCATCGCAATCAGCCTGAACGACAACCTGCTCAACCGCACCACGCTGCCAGAAATCAAGGGCGTGATGGGCCATGAACTCGGTCACTACGTGCTGAACCACTCCTGGAAGCTGTTGATGGGATTCGGCATGATCATGGCCACCGGCTTTCTGTTCCTGAGGTGGTCGCTGGCGGCATCGGTCAGGCGCTGGGGCGCGCGCTTCGGTATCGCCGACCAGCCCGATCAGGCCGCCTTGCCGCTGTTTGCAATCCTGTTTTCGGCGTATGTGCTGGTGATGACGCCGCTGCTGAACACCCAGATTCGGGTGGTCGAGGAAGAAGCGGACATCTTCGGCCTGAACGCCTCGGCCGAGCCCAACGGCTTCGCCGAAGCCGATTTGCAGCTGACCGAATACCGCAAGTCCGATCCCGGTGCGCTGGAGGAATTTTTCTTTTTCGATCATCCGAGCCCGCGCAAGCGGATTTTCTCGGCCATGCGCTGGCGCGCCGAGCATCTGAAATAGACCAATCTCGATTACACTGCGTCAACCGAGCCCATCATGAACAACTGCCTACAGCGTGCCTGCATCGCCTTTGCCGTCAGCTTCTGCCTGCTGTTCTCGCAGCTCGCGTTGGCGGCTTATGCGTGCCCGGCGATGGCGCCATCGATGCAGTTCATGCCAGGCTGCGCCGGAATGGACCAGGCCCAACCGGCGCTCTGTCACGCCTACCATCATGCCGATCCGCAATCGTACGATGCCCCCGATCTGCCGCAGGTGACGCTGTTCCAGCCGACCCAACTGGTGATGCTGCTGGCAATGCAGTCCGACACACCGCACCAGCCAACCCACGGATTTGCCATCCCGCCGCGTTCCGGCGCCCCGCCGCTCCTGATCGAGCATTGCTGTTTCCGTATTTGACACTCCCGAACCGTTGATCCGTGTGTCGCGCCGATGCGCGATGCGATCCTTCGTTTCGTGGAGTCCCTCATGCCCCTGATTTCCTTGACGCGCCTGCGCCCTGTCCTGCTTCTTGCAGGAATGTTCAGCCTTGCCGCCCATGCCACCGACGCGCCGCTCACGCTGGCGGCAGCACAACAGCGCGCTATCGCCCATTCGCGCCAACTGGGGGCGCATGACGCTGCCACGGCGGCGGCGTGGGAGCTCGCCGTGGCGGCGGCACAGTTGCCCGATCCGGTGCTCAAGACCGGCATCGACAATCTGCCCGTCACCGGCGCCGACCGCCTGAACGTGGCGTCGGATTTCATGACGATGCGCCGCATCGGCGTGATGCAGGAACTCACCGGCAGCGCCAAGCGCACGCTGCGCAGCGCCGTGCAACTGCGCCAGGCCGATAAATCCATCGCGCAAAAAAGCGCCAGCCGCACCGAAATCCGGCGCGCCACCGCGCTGGCCTGGCTGGATCGTTATTACGCCGAGCAGATGCTGCGCGTGATGGATGAGCAGCTGGTCCAGGCCCATGCCGAGGTCGATGCCGCCGCGCGCCAGTATCGCAACGCGCGCAGTGCACTGACCGAGGTGCTGTCGACACAGAGCGCGCTGGCGCTGCTGGACGATCAGCGCAACGAGCTGGAACGGCGGCAACGCAATGCCGTCACGCAGCTGGAGCGCTGGACCGGCAGCATCGACCCGGCGCCACTGACCGGGCGGCCGGATATCCATCGACTGCCGCTCGACGGCGCCACGCTGGCCACCGCATTGCAGCGCGAACCGCAGATCGCCACGCTCGCGGCACAGGAAGAGATTGCGCGTACCGAGGCCCAGCTGGCGGAAGCCGAAAAGAAATCCGACTGGAGCGTCGAAGTCAGCTTTGCATTGCGTGGGCCGGCGTATTCCAACATGGCCTCGATTGGCCTGTCGCGGCCGATCCAGTGGGATCAGGGCAACCGCCAGGACCGCGCTGTCAGCGCCAGACTGGCCGGGCTCGAGCAGGCCCGGGCCGAACGCGACGAGGCGTTGCGCGACCGGATCGCCCAAACCCGCATGCAGCTGACCGACTGGGAAATTGGCCTGCAGCGGCATGCACGCTATGACACCGCATTGCTTCCGCTGGCACGACAGCGCAGCGCCGCCACCGAATCGGCATGGCGCAGCGGCAAGGCCACGCTGACCGAACTGCTGCAGGCGCGCCGCGGCGAAATCGAGGTGAAGCTGGTCGCGCTGGAGCACGAAGCCGCGATCGCACGACTGTGGGCGCAACTGAATTTTCTGCTGCCCGACGAGACAACCGCAACCGGGGAACCCCAATGAAGCCACGCCAGGTCCTGATCGCAGCAGCCGTTACTGCGGTACTTGTCGGCGTGGGCGCCGGTCTGTACACGCTCGGCAAGCAGCACGCGATGCAAGCCATGCCGGCAACGCCGGCACCCGCCAGAAAAGTCCTGTACTGGCATGACCCGATGGTGCCGGCGCAAAAGTTCGACAAGCCCGGGCCGTCGCCTTTCATGGACATGCAACTGGTGCCGGTGTATGCCGATGCCGGCGACGACAACGGCAGCGTGCGCATCGACCCGCGCGTGCAACAGAATCTTGGCGTACGCACTGCGACGGTCAGCGTCGGCACCGCCATGCCCACCCTCAGCGCGGTGGGCACGGTCGGCTGGAACGAACGCGATGTCACGCTGGTGCAGGCCCGCGCCAACGGCTATGTTGAAAAACTGATGGTGCGGGCAGTGCTCGATCCGGTGCGCAAGGGGCAGCCGATTGCCGAGCTGTACGCGCCGGACTGGAGCGCCGCGCAGGAAGAATTCCTGACCGTGCAACGCCTGCAGGACGCCAGCCTGCTCGACGGCGCGCGCCAACGCATGCGCGTGGCCGGGATGAATGACGCGCAGATCCGCCAGTTCGAACGCAGCGGCAAGGTACAGGCGCGCACCACCATCAGCGCGCCGCAAGACGGCGTCGTCACCGAGCTCGCGGTGCGCGAAGGCAGCACGGTCGCGCTCGGCGCGCCGCTGCTGCGCATCAATGGCAACGGCACCGTGTGGGTGCTCGCCGAGGTGCCGGAAAGCCAGGCCGCGCAGATGCGTCCGGGGCAGACGGTCGAAGCACGCACCGCAGCGTTGCCGGGCGCGGTATTCAAGGGCCGCGTCGGCGCGCTGCTGCCTGACGTCAACGCCGCAACACGCACCATCAAGGCCCGCATCGAGCTGGCCAATCCGGGCGGCCGGCTGCTGCCGGGGATGTTTGCGACACTGACATTTTCCGGCGGCGCCGGCGCCCAGGTCCTGCTGATTCCATCCGAAGCGGTGATCCAGACCGGCACCCGCAGCATCGTCATGCTGGCGCAGGGCGACGGCAAGTTCGCGCCGGTCGAGATTCGCACCGGCGCCGAATCGAACGGCCAGACCATCGTGACCCAGGGATTGACGGCTGGCCAGAAAGTCGTCACCTCGGCGCAGTTCCTGATCGATTCCGAAGCCAGCCTGAAAGGCACCACCACGCGCATGCTGGCACCGGCGGCCGAGGCCGGCAAATGATTGCGCGCATCATTCGCTGGTCCATCGCCAACCGCTTCCTGGTATTGCTGGCGACCGTGTTCGTCAGCGCCTGGGGCCTGTGGAGTCTGGCGCAAACGCCGCTGGATGCGATTCCCGACCTGTCCGACGTGCAGGTCATCATCCGCACCAGCTATCCCGGCCAGGCGCCGCAGATTGTCGAGAACCAGGTCACCTATCCGCTCACCACCACCATGCTGTCGGTGCCGGGCGCGAAGACGGTGCGTGGCTATTCGTTTTTCGGCGATTCGTTTGTGTACGTACTCTTCGAGGACGGCACCGATCCCTACTGGGCCCGCTCGCGCGTGCTGGAATACCTGAATCAGGTGCAGTCGCGCCTGCCGGCGCAGGCCAGGACCGCGCTCGGCCCGGACGCCACCGGGGTCGGCTGGATCTATGAATACGTCCTCACCGATCGCAGCGGCAAGACCGACCTGTCGCAATTGCGCGCCTTGCAGGACTGGTTCCTGAAGTTCGAACTCAAGGCGGTGCCAAATGTCTCGGAAGTCGCCAGCATCGGCGGCATGGTGCGCCAGTATCAGGTGGTGCTCGATCCGGACAAGCTGCGCGCCTACGGCATCCCGCACGGCAAGGTGCTCGAGGCCCTGCGCCGCGCCAATCAGGAAAGCGGCGGCGCCGTGCTGGAGCTGGCCGAAGCGGAATACATGGTGCGTTCATCGGGCTATCTGCGCAGCCTCGACGACTTCCGCCAGATCGGTCTGAGCAGCACCGATGCCGGTGTTGCGGTCCGGCTCGGCGACGTCGCGCGGATTCAGATCGGTCCCGAAATGCGGCGTGGCATCGCCGACCTGAATGGCGAAGGCGAAGTCGCCGGTGGCGTGATCATCATGCGCTCCGGCAAAAATGCGCTCGATACCATCGCGGCCGTCAAGGCCAAATTGGCCGTACTGAAAGCGAGCCTGCCAGCCGGGGTCGAGATCACGCCGGTGTATGACCGCTCGACGCTGATCGGCAACGCGATCACGCATCTCAAGCAGAAATTGCTGGAAGAGTTTCTGGTGGTGGCGCTGGTCTGTGCGCTGTTCCTGTTTCATCTGCGCTCGGCGCTGGTGGCCATCATCACGCTGCCGATCGGCATCCTGATCGCCTTCATCGCGATGCACTATCAAGGCGTCAATGCCAACATCATGTCGCTGGGCGGGATTGCGATTGCCGTCGGCGCCATGGTCGATGGCGCGGTGGTGATGATCGAAAACGCCCACAAGCATCTGGAAGCCTGGCAGCAGCAGCACCCGGACCAGCGCATCAGCGCATCAGCACGCTGGCAGGTGATCGCCGACGCGACCGCCGAGGTCGGACCGGCGCTGTTTTTTTCGTTGCTGATCATCGTGCTGTCGTTCATTCCGGTGTTTACGCTGGAGGCGCAGGAAGGCAAGCTGTTCGCGCCGCTGGCGTTCACCAAGAGTTATGTGATGGCGGCGGCGGCGCTGCTGTCGATTACCCTCATCCCGGTCCTGATGGGCTATCTGATCCGCGGACGCATTCCGGGCGAGCACAGCAATCCGCTCAATCGCTGGCTGATTGCGTTGTACCGGCCGTTGCTCGACGGCGTGCTGCGCTTTCCCAAAATGACCTTGCTGGCGGCCGGATTGATCGCGCTGCTGACACTGTGGCCAGCGTCGCAACTGGGCGGTGAATTCATGCCGCCACTGGATGAGGGCGACCTGCTCTACATGCCATCGGCCCTGCCCGGCATCGGCGCCGGCAAGGTCGCCGAACTGCTGCAGCAAACCGACCGCCTGATCAAGACCGTGCCGGAAGTCGCCACCGTGTTCGGCAAAGCCGGGCGCGCCGAAACGGCGACCGATCCGGCGCCGCTGGAGATGTTCGAGATCACCATCCAGTTCAAGCCGCGCGCGCAGTGGCGCAGCGGCATGACGCCCGACAGGCTGATCGAGGAACTGGACCGCACGGTGCGCATCCCGGGCCTGTCGAACATCTGGGTGCCACCAATCCGCAACCGCATCGACATGCTGGCGACCGGCATCAAGAGTCCGGTCGGCGTCAAGGTGGCCGGCGCCAGCCTGCAGGAAATCGACCGCATCACGGCAGCGATCGAACGGGTGGTCAAACGCGTGCCGGGTGTCTCGTCGGCGCTGGCGGAACGCCTCAACGGCGGGCGTTACATCGATATCCAGATCGACCGCGACGCCGCCGCCAGATACGGCATGGCGATTGCCGACGTGCAGAGCATCGTCTCGGCCGCGATCGGCGGCGACAACGTCGGCGAGACGGTCGAGGGCTTGCAGCGCTTTCCCATCAACGTGCGCTATCCGCGCGAGTTGCGCGACTCGGTGGAACAGATTCGCAACCTGTCGGTGCTGACCGAGCGCGGCGCGCAACTTCGACTGGGCGACCTCGCCGCCATCCGCATCACCGATGGCCCGCCGATGCTCAAGAGTGAAAATGCGCGCCTGTCGGGCTGGGTGTATGTCGACATTCGCGGACGCGATCTGCGCTCGGCGGTGCGCGACATGCAGCAGGCAGTGGCCAACGAGGTACGGCTGCCGCCGGGCTACGCGGTATCCTGGTCTGGCCAGTTCGAGTATCTGGAACGTGCCACGGCGAAGCTGAAAGTGGTTGTGCCAGCCACGCTGATGATCATCTTCGTGTTGCTGTACCTGATTTTCAAACGCATCGATGAAGCAGTGCTGATCATGGCCACGCTACCGCTGGCGCTGGCCGGTGGCGTCTGGCTATTGTGGCTGCTGGGTCATCAGGTGTCGGTGGCCAGCGCGGTCGGCTTCATTGCGCTGGCAGGCGTCGCCGCCGAATTCGGCGTGATCATGCTGCTGTATCTGACGCACGCGTGGGACGCCAGCATGGCGGCCGGGAAATCGACCGAGGCCGATCTGCTGGACGCGATCCGCGCCGGCGCCGTGCTGCGGGTGCGCCCGAAAGCGATGACCGTCACCGTCATCGTGGCCGGACTGGTGCCCATCATGCTGGGCGCCGGTACCGGATCGGAAGTCATGCAACGGATTGCCGCGCCCATGGTCGGCGGCATGCTGAGTGCGCCATTGCTATCGATGTTCGTGGTGCCAGCCGTGTATTTCCTGATCAGACGACGTGCGCTTGCCGAAAAATGTAAGGCCGAGCCGCTCCAAGCGACAAATCCGCAGCACGACTAAACTACCCCCCACCCAATCGCTTCCACGGAGACATCATGGATCGTCGTCAACTGATCAAAACCCTGTCCGGCCTGTTCGGCGGCGCCGCGCTGCTGCATTTTTCGCCATCGGCGCTGGCGGCCAACATCGTTAACAAAACCCGCGAGCAATGGAAAAAACTGCTGCCGCCCGAGAGCTACGACGTGCTGTTCGAAGAAGGCACCGAACGCCCGTTTTCCAGCCCGCTGAACAATGAAAAACACGCCGGCACGTTTGTCTGCCTGGCCTGCAATCAACCGGTATTCAAGAGCACCACCAAGTTCGACAGCGGCACCGGCTGGCCGAGTTTTTTCGATGCGATTCCGGACGCGCTGGTGACCAAGAAGGATTTCAAGATCATCCTGCCACGCACCGAATACCACTGCGCCCGTTGCGGCGGCCACCATGGCCATGTGTTCGACGACGGTCCGAAGCCTACCGGCCTGCGTTATTGCAATAACGGTGTCGCATTGAAATTCATTCCCGACGGCCAGAAACTCCCGGAGCTGCTGACATGAAGCGTTTTTCCCTGTTCCTGACCACCCTGTTGCTGGCCGCCGCGGCACACGCACAATCGCCAGCGCCGGCGCCGGCCACCGCCGTGTTTGGCGGCGGCTGCTTCTGGTGCATGGAAGCCGATTTTGAAAAGCTGCCCGGCGTGATCACTGCGGAGTCGGGCTATGCCGGCGGCAAGCTGGTCAACCCGAGCTACGAGCAGGTCAGCGCCGGCAACAGCGGCCACATCGAAGTCGTCAAGGTGACCTACGATCCGGCAAAACTGACGTACGCGGCCCTGCTCGATTATTTCTGGCACCACATCGATCCGACCGTCCAGAACCGCCAGTTCTGCGACAGCGGCAACCAGTATCGCAGCGCCGTGTTCGTCGAAACCGATGCGCAGCGTGCCGCCCTCGAAGCCAGCAAGGCCGCCATCCTGAAAGCCGGCGTGGTCAAGCAGATTTATACCGACACGATCCCGTTGACCAGGTTTTATCCGGCCGAGGACTACCACCAGGATTACTACAAGAAGAATCCGATCCGCTATGCGTATTACCGTTCGGGTTGTGGGCGGGATGCGCGGGTGGCTGAAGTTTGGGGGACGGGCAAGCTCTAGGGAAACGCGGAACAAATCGAATTCCGCTTGTTTGACGGCGTAGCGCGGGATTTTTGTTCGCGTTACGGGGGGTGTAAATAATTTTGTGTAATCGGTCATTTGGCAGGAGACTGCCAGCCACAAGGAAAACAATGACCAAACGCAAAGTTGTACAGCCCGACC